>CP126121.1:205000-525476 GCA_030123625.1 Nitrospira sp. | reverse complement strand
AGCAGCTATACCGAACGCCACGTTCATCACAATAACGATGTAACCGTTCGGGATCGGATTCTGGATCGGCGAGGGCGACATAGCCGTCCGGCCTGATGAGATAGAGGGACCCATGCTTCAAACCGGCCTGCTTCATTGCCGGGTGCCACGGAAAAACATGCAGCGGGAGCTGCAGCTTTCGGCAGACATCGGCTATACCGGGTCGTGGTTCTCCATACACGTGCACCTGCCACACGAGCGAAGTGAGCGGATCGAAATTGCCCGTTCCCGGCTCCGTCTCGACCCAGGGTAGACGATCGCCTCCATGCACGGATCCGGCGTGACCCGCGCTCAGTGGGCTGTGGCGATAATTGACGCCGATCTGCGAGGCGGTCCGAAAGAAAAAGCGACGAAGCGAAGCGACTCGGAAGAGCAATGGAGCCATGAGTGGAACGAGCTTGGTACGTATCCACCGAGCGATAACGCCGCGCTGAGTCACGATCGTAAACACGCGATCGGTGGTCGCAACCAGCCGCCGCGCAAAGGCGATCCGCTCCGCCTCGTAAGTATCGAGCAGATGGTCCGCTGCATCGCTCCTCAGCACTGCCGCGAGCTTCCACGCCAAGTTCACGGCATCGCCGATGCCCGTGTTCATTCCTTGTCCACCCACCGGACTATGGATGTGGGCGGCATCTCCAAGTAGGAATATGCGTCCCTTCCGGAAACGGGATGCGACACGGTGGTGCACGTGATACGTCGAAAACCAATTCACCCTGACAACATCGAGTTTGAGGTGCTCGACGGCACGACCCCTCACATCCTCGAAGGTCAGCGCGTGCGGTGTGCCGTTCGGCGGCTCGCGCACGGTTCCGACCAGACGCAGGCGGCCTTTTCCCTTTAGGGGAAAAACCAACACGAAATCGGCTTCCTCCAGATCGACGTGCAGTTCCCCATCGGTCGTCGGCCCGTCCGCCTCTACGTCGGCGACGAAAAAAAGCCCTCCATAGGTTCCACCGGGAAAGCCGACGGCAAGATGTTCGCGCACCGTCGATGACGCCCCGTCGCAGCCCGCGAGATAGGCGGCTTCGCAGACTTCTTCGTCGCCGGCCTTCCGTTTGAGCATGGCTTGCACGCCGTCAGCCTGTTCATCGAAACGGATCAGCTCCGTCCCGCGCTCCACCTTCACTCCCAAGGCATCCAACCGTTCGATCAGCAATCGTTCGTGGATATCTTGCGGAAAGACCAACACGAAGGGGTAGGGGCTCAATCCCTCTCCAATTCCCTGAAACGGCACCCGCGCCGCCTTGGCGCCTTTTACCCAGAGATTGACGCCCGCAATCTTGACGCCTCTCGTTATGAGCGAATCAGCCATTCCCAACTGGCGGTAGAGCTCCAACGTGCGGACCTGAACCGCCAACGCGCGAGAGGTGGTGCCCGGCTCGTCGGTCTTGTCGATGATCCGTACCGCAACACCGAGTCGGGTCAGCCAAAGGGCGAGCGCGAGACCGGTGGGCCCGGCCCCGATGATCAAGACAAGGCGATTTGTCATCGATTCTATTGATCCCCTTGGTTCCCTATTGTACATGTTGACATGCGGAACAATGTCATGCGACAGGCCGGTACCTCCGAATCTCAATACCACCTCGGCGTGAGTCAGACTTCCAGGGATAGCACCAGTTCCGTCATCATTACGGCGATGGATAGCATGATGTCGCCACGAACTGAGATTGTTCGCATCCTGTTTGGCGCGCGACAGCGAGAGAAGGAGAAGCGTGGGGTATGGCTGGAGACGAAACGGTATGAGGCAACATTGATTCATCATGCGCATGCTGCTCGCCATCGACGAATCTGAAAATGCTCAACGGGCAGCCCGATATGTCGGGTCGCTCCTTCGAGATAGTCGAGATGTTGTGGTCACGCTCTTCCATGTGCTCAAGCCGATGCCTCGTGCGCTGTTGGAGCATGGAGGATCGGAAAATCCGGAGACCGAAGCGCAACTCAGCATGCAGTTGCATGAGGAGCAAGAAACATGGCTGAAGCGAGAACGAGAGGCGGAGTGTCAGGTCTTGAAGCAAGCGTGTGAGGCGCTTGCGAGATCGGGCTTTGATGTGAGTCGCGTGAACATGAAATTCGGGCATGAGGATGATGTGGCGGGGACCATTCTGGAAGAAGCTCGGCTGGGACGGCATGACACCATCGTCGTAGGACGCAGCGGAACGTCTCGGATGAGGCGCCTATTCGGTGGCGGTGTAACGGACCGTCTCCTGCATGATGCGAAGGGCCTGGCAATCTGGATCATTGAATAATGCGAAGCATCTTTATTCGACCCTCTCTGAAGCCGTCGGGGCCCCGTCATAGGGATGCGCGTGGATGATGGGACGCAGTCTTGTCCGATCCGAGAAAGGCCCAAAGACGACTCAGTCTCAATGCTCGCCTTCCGCCCGACTCTGCTGAAAGTACAGTTGCGCCTCCTGAAGCTCGGCCAACTGTGGATCGGCGTGCTGCCATTGGTCGATGAACTTCGAATACAGTGTCAGCGCCTGGCGGGAGTCTCCGTTTTGCGTCGCGGCCGCCGCCGCTCCCAGCAGAGAACGAGCTCGAGCTGGGTAACGGCCAAGCGCCTTGTCAAAGTGCTTCGCAGCGGCGTCGGGCCGGCCGGCCCGCAACAAAATTTCACCGAATAATTCGTGGACCGGCTTGATCAACGGCGGCGGCCCGGACGGCGGGGGCGCCGCATCGATAAGCGCCGCCGCCTGCTCCATCTTTCTGATCGCGGCATCGTGCTTCCCTTGCGCCATGTCGAGCGCGGCGGCGATCTTCATGGCCTGAAGTTCAGCGGAGTGACGGAGCTCGTTCATGGACGGCATGGAGTCTGGACCGGGCTCTCTGCTGATCGCCCGCAACGCCGTGATGCTTTCTTGAGCTTGGAGCGCAGCCCTGTCCATTGCCGCGGCAAACCCGCGGGCGAATATGATAGGTGTCTGAGCGAGAGTCGCAAACGCTCTGGAAGACTTGTCGGCTTCCGGCGATTCCCCGGTGCTCGGTGGAAGCGCCCGGCCGAGGATCGTTTCAGCCTTGTCCCACTGTTGCGTTTCGACCACATAGGATGCCGCCATCCTGGCCAAGATATAGCCGCCGTCGGACAGACTGCGCAGCTGGTTCTTAGGGGATTCATCCCAACTCTTTCTCATGGTGTCCAATAAACTCGCGGCTTTTTCGTACCGACCCAATTGCAGGTAGGCGTACTGCATCCACTGCAGGCTGTGATAATCGCGTTTGCTCGGGGAGTACCCGTTCTGCATGACCCATGCGTCCGACGCCTCCCAAGCCGCCAGGTTCGACGCGACTGCTTCCGGCCACATGCCCAGTTGAACGAAGATATGAGCGGGCATATGCCGCGCATGCGGAGCGGCGGGGGCGATGTCGGCATAGAGGAGTGCGGCGTCGAGGGCACGATGAGCATCCTTGGGGTTGTCATACGCGTGAATGACATAGTGAGCCGCTCCGGGATGATGAGGTTTCTGCCCCAACACGGTCGAGGCGATCATGCCGGCGAGCAGGCGTTTCTGCGATCCCTCCAGACCGCCTCCGGCGTTTCCCAGGAGGGCCAGGGCATAGAACAATGCGGCTTCGATATCGTCGGGATAGTCGCGATACACCTTCTGCATTGCCCGAGCATAGGCCCGATCGCGCGAAGATTTACTCCCTTCACCATAGAGAACGCTGACTGCTTCGATGTACGCCCGTTCACGGGCTGTGAGTTCCGGTGTCATGGAGATCCGTGCAAGAGCCCGGCGCGCCGCTTCAGTCTCCTGTGGGTCACCCCAAAGCGGATGATTATGGACCATGGCCTCCCCCCAGTAGCCCATGGCAAAGTTGGGATCGATCTTGGTGGCCGCGCGAAATTCCTCAAGCGCTATCGGATACCAGAATGAATGCAAGGCGGCGACACCGCGCAGGAAATGTGCTTGAGCTTCTCTCGATCGGGTGGAAGTCGGGAAATCAACCGTTCCCAACTCGTCCTGTTTGGCCGGGTCGGATGGAGATTGGGCGGCCTGGTGAGCGGTGGTGGGGGCCACCGGCATCGTGATCAGACATATGACCAGTAAAAAGTATAGATGGAGAGGGCCCGGCAATGTCATGTCGCAACTCGTTTCTTGGGACGTGGTTTATCGGATTTCGTCGTTCGCATGGCGATCACCCCTTGCGCGGCTTCAATCGCGGCGATGTCGATCTTTGTCCTCTTCATCATCGCATCGAAGGCGCGCTCGGCGACGGCGGGATCGTGGTCGGTGATGGCGTTGGTCAGCGCCGCCTGTGTGATCTGCCATGACCTGCCCCATTTGTCCTTGCACCAACCGCATGCGCTCGCTTTGCCGCCGCAATTGGCGATGGCATTCCAGTAGCAGTCGGTTTCGGCTGATCGGCCGTCGCGACCTGGAACGAGAACCAGCGTGAATTCTCCAGCCTGCCGGCATGATGGGTAAGGCTAGATAATCTTGGTTGAGGCATCCTCACCGGGCCGTTTCGTGGCCACGTGTTCTCCGCACACGATGCAGTTATAATACCCCGTCGGATACCCGCCTTCGCTCCATTCCAATTCAAGGTTAAGGTGTTCGCACTTGGAAGGATCAGCCTGCTGTTTCCATTTCACCCGCAACTCAGCCGCCTGCGTGATGGTCATAGCGTTTGCCTCCGACAATAAATAAAAAAAGCTCCGTTTTCTTTCGAAAGCGGAGCTCCCAGAACTTGCAACTTTATATCATGCACATAACGTTTCCGTTATGCCTTCACAATATTTCCATTGCCGGTCCTGTTGGATATAGCATAAGTCGTTTGTTCTTCCATGGAAGCCGGGAAATACCCTAGTTCGGCCCTAAAAGAACACCGTTGTGTTATCTCTCATCGTAAGGGACGTCTCGTCAGATAGATAAGGATTCAGACGAGCACGAGAATAATCAGCGCGATGAAATTCAGTCCGGCGCTTGCGGCATGGGAATACTCCCATTGCCGACGCAACTCCTCCCACTGTTCCGGCAACCTGGTCCAGTTGTGAGTGGATTGGTTGACCGGAAAGGTGAAGGTCCAGAAAATAACCTGGGTGCCTGCAATACAGAGAAACGCGGTCAGCGCCAAAGCGAAGACGGTCGGATGATTCCGGAGTCCGATCGTCAGTGCCAGTGTGGAGATGAGCGCGGCACCCACGATGAATCCCACAAGTGCCCACCCCCGATATATTTGCTGCACGGTCAAATAGTTCTCCCGAGAAAGAGACATCTTATTCGGCAACTCCAGCACATGAGCCATGGCCGGGACGAGCGCGAGCGCTGTAAAGAGGAGACCGGCAAAGCTGAACATCTTCAATGCCATGGAACAACCTCGCGCAGAACCCTTTGGAGCTTGCCGCGAGTATCGTCAATCCGGTGATCGACGTTGATCCTGATGGATGACCTCTGCCGGCTGTATTCGTCCCTGTTCCGCGAACATCGACAAGTTCCGGATGCTGTCTTCAAAGCGGGGCTTCCAATCTGCCTGAGACGCAAAATGAGCGGGACTCTCGATGGAATTGCGATAGAGTCGGGCCGCCCATTCAGCCCATTGCCTGGCGGCTTCCATGCCGTCTCGATCACAAAGGGTTTTGAGTCTCAATTGTTCGCTCATTTCCGCCTTACAGTGCCATGCAGTCGATGTAGAGACGCTCTATCAAACAGCGATTGCCGGGAGGATGCAGCTCGTAGAACCTCCAGGCGCAGCTCTTTGATCCCGTTGCTCCTGGAAGAGCCTCCTCGATCATGACTCTATTGAATTTCTCGGGTTCCTCGAACGGTATGTTATGGGCGGACTCTTCGAACCAGAGTAGATGCGTATACGGCGCATGCAACGAGTCGAAGTAGTTCGCCGCTATGCGTGAGTCTACATGTCGATCATGCCGTCCGAGGAAGAACCATACAGGAATGTCGACACAGGGCACCGTGCGCGCGAGGTCCAGGCCTAGTAGCTCCGGTGTCATCGCGTCGAGCGAGGTATGAATGCCGCGATGGATGGACATGAGCTCAAACGGGGTCACGAGACCTGTCACCAAGCCCTTCAAGACCACGCAGATCTTACATGGTTTTCGGTGCCACACCATGCCATATCTGTCCGCCAGATCTTCCAGCTCCAAGAGGCGATCATGGGTGTCGTAGGCTGGCGGGCCGATTCCTTGCAAGCGCGTCAGAACCGATTCCTCCTTCCGTATCCTCGCCTCGGTCGAAACGAAATTGTACTCCGCCTGTTGTGCCCTGAGTGGGACGATCAACGGAGCCACGGCAACGAATGCAGATACTTTTTCGGGATGTTGCTGCACGTACAGCAACCCAAGCATCCCTCCCCACGAATGACCAATCAGCGCGATCGTGTCATGGCGGAGGACTTTCCTGAGATGATCCACGACGGCATCCAAGTCTGCAAGATGACGTGAGACGGTCAACTGATGTGGATCGGCATCCGCGTCGAACGAGCGTCCAGCGCCGCGTTGATCCCAATAGGCCACGACAAAATGGTTTTCGAGCTCACTGTTGAAATAGCGGAATAAGGGTCGCTCTGCTCCGCCAGGGCCGCCATGCAGCCAGAGTAAGACAGGGGCGTGCCGATCCTTGCCGCGCGTCAACAGATAGAGTTTTGCATCATCCACAGTAAGATACTCAGAGCGTCCGATCGGCTCGATCTCTTCAGCCGTGCTTGTGCGAGGGAGCGTAAGATCACTGCTCTCGTTACGAAAAGGAGCGGTGTGGATACAACCGTAGAGCGAGAGAACAACTACGAACGCAGTGATTCGTGGCAGCCATGAAAGATTCATCACTCGGTCCCACTCGATTCAAGCCGCTATGACCGCCTCCAATGACCGTGCAGATGCTGCGCCGGTATTCAACAAACCCGAGGAGTCCCGCACACAACAGGGCGACGGCGATCCACAGCCCCACGTACCGGCGGACGATCGCTCGAGGGAACATCTTCCTACCCCTTGTATGTCACGACTCGTCCCCAAAGACTTTTAGTGCCCCAGATGCCGGCCCGGAGGCACTCAAGCTGTACGATCTGGCTGTGATCGACAAAGAGGTTCACGTCCGGTCCATAATTTTTGACATACCATGAAAACACCTCTGGATTGGCGGCTTCGAACATGAGATGTTCCATCCCCAGCGCGTCGACGATCTTTGCGATGACGTCTGTACGCCAAACGCGAACGTTCTCCGTGATACCTTCAGACTCGATCATAATCATGTACGCGCCCGCCTCTAAGAACCGGCGCGACAGGAGGATGGCCCACTGCGGATCACGCGTACCCTCGATCTCCAGTTCCGCGGCCGTCGTCGCACCGCCTGCACCAAACTGAATGCCGACCTCGGGCTTGGCCTTCAAACCAGCTTTGTGGACTTTCTCAATGAGCCGCAACCAATCGTCAGGAGGAATAGTAATGAAGCCGCTCGAAATCTCGATGATGTCGAAGCCCAGTTCCTTGCACTCGAGAATGTACTGCTCAACGGCCTCGGGACCCTGAGTAAGGACATATTCGATAAACCCTCCGGTCGATACTTGGACATCATGACGATGGCAGATTGCGATCAGTTCCTTCACCACGTTCGCTGGCATCAGACTGAAGGAGCCACCGGCAAATTTCAGCGCGTCCACGTACGACCCCATCGTTTCCAAGACATCCTCTAGGTAGCGTTTGCCCATCACCGTATAGTACGGTCCTCGGATTTCAGTTATGCCGCTCGTCCGAGGTTTGGGCGGATGTTCGTTCATCTTGAGAAAAGAACAGGCCCGTTTCGAATCGGGTTGCGCGTTGCGCGTCATACGTACGGCTCCTTATCAGCTGTTCTTCTGCTGTTTCATCCATGCTTCCGCGCGTTTCTTGATCTCCCCCGGCGGCACATCTTCGATGTGAGTATGAATCCACCAATGGTTGCCGGCAAAATCCTTGACGCCCGCGCTGCGGTCTCCATAAAACTGATCGCTCGGTTCTCGGACAGAAGACGCTCCGGCTTTCAGTGCTCGCTGGTACCACCCGTCCGTATCCTTCACGTAGAGCGCCACTGTCGCCGGCATCGGTTTCCACTGATCCGTAGTCTCGCCGACCATGACCATTGAATCGCCGATTTTGACTTCGGCGTGAATGACGGTCTCGTTTGGGCCATCGAGGCGGTATATCTCCTTTGCATCGAAGGCTTGTTTCAAAAAATCGATCAACTTCGCGGCTCCTTGAACAGTCAGGACGGGGGTCACCGTGTGAAATCCATCTGGAATCGGGTTGACATGAGTTGCCATGGTTTCTCCTTTCATCGTGACTTTATGCCGTTTCATCTCGTCCTGGTCGAAATCGAGCGTGAGCCGGTCATTCACCTTCACAGAAAGCGCCATCGCAATACTGACGACAACGGCAGTGACAACCTGTAAAGTTTCAAGCATGACGACATTTTTTTCAATCAAACCACGGTCAGATACAACTCGCGAAACCTCTAGCGTTGCGTATGCCGCTGCTATGCGAGTCCGCCGGCTAGGTGACTCAATCCTTAGAGTTCTTCACCTTGCGCGCCGTCTCGATCTTCGCGATGTCGATTTTTCCCATCTCCATCATCGCATCGAAGGCGCGCTTGGCTGCGGCGGGGTCAGGATCGCTGATCGCCTGGGTCAGCGCCACGGGGGTGATCTGCCAGGACACGCCCCATTTATCCTTGCACCAGCCGCATACGCTTTCTTCGCCGCCGTGATCAACGATGGCGTTCCAGTAGCGGTCGGTCTCCTCTTGATCGTCAGTGGCGACCTGGAACGAGAACGATTCATTGTGCTTGAACTCCGGTCCGCCATTCAGGCCGATGCAGGGAATGCCCATCACCGTGAACTCAACAAGCAAGACATCCCCTTTCTTGCCGGACGGGAAGTCTCCCGGCGCGCGGTGGATGGCGCCGACAGATGAATCGGGAAAAGTCTTGGCATAAAACCGCGCCGCCTCCTCGGCATCGTGGTTGTACCAAAGACAAACCGTGTTTTTCGCCGGTCGTTTCGTCATGTCGCTCCTCCATTGTCAGAACTGAAACAAACCTCGATCGTTCCTTAAGCTATTGATGAACGCGTGCGCCACGACATGAGATGAGGCCTTGTTCACATGGTGGCGGTTCTCATGGCCATGATCGTTCTCCTGCTTCAAGTCGAAGGTGATTTCCGTGTCGATCCATTCGGCAGGACCTTTACGGCACGTCCACTGAACCAGCTTGGGCTCTTGCTTCATCACTTCCATATCGAACGCACCTATGACCTCGCCCTTTGGATTGCGAAACTGGAAGGTGATGGTTTTCCCAATCCCCGTCGCGCCACTGGTCTCTTCCGTCCACCAACCAGCCAGTCCGTCAATCGTCGAAAGCGCCCGAAGATCCGCATCATCACCTCAACTCCACCCGCATACGACTTTCTTCAGTCGCTTCACTTCATCGATACGCCACATACGACAAACGCCTGTCATCTGCTCGATCCTCGGATTTCCTCAAGCAGGCCATGCAGGTCGGATACAACCCAACGCTCCATCAGCTTACCGTCCTTCACCCGGTAGATGGCGATGCCCTTGAGCGCGATAGCCCGGCCTGTGGGAGCAATGCCGCGGAAGTCGCCTTTGTGCGTTCCAAGCAGTCTCCACCGCACCACCACCTTGTCACCTTCTGCGATGAGGTCATCGACTTCATCCATGATAAATACGATTCCTCCGGCAATCAGCATCCCTCCCGCGATGCGTCCGATGAGATCACCGGTCGGGACAATCTTTTCCGCCAGGATGAAGAGAGTGATGGCCGCCATCCAGAATAGGTTCATCACTCCCGCGACGAACAGAAGGGCCATGAGGAGCCAGCAACACTTGTACCGATCACTGACTCTGGGCGATCTCACTCGCAGTGTAGAGTCGCGGGCCTCGTGAGCTTGACTGCCGGCATGGTCCCTCTCGAAAGCCGAAGATCCCTCGCTCATCCCCGTGGCGGTCCGACGATCTCCAAGTGGTACTTCTGAGCGACAGCCATGCCTCTTTTGATGAAGGTCGCCATATCGTCTATTTCCTCGTCGCCAACAACATCGATAAAGTACTGCTCAAACCCCGGAGGAGAAATAATCACCAGGAGTTTTGCCGGAGCCGATCCGACCTTCCAGTAGGTGTGAACCGTCCCTCGAGGAACCAGGATAAAGGAACCCGCAGTCCCCTTGACGATCCGCTGTCCTACCTGGACGTTGAGTTCCCCTTCCAGGATGTAAAATGCCTCCTCCTCGGCGTGATGGATGTGCTGAGGGGGACCCTCACCCGCGACAATCACCTCGAGCAAGGCGTATGCGCCTCTCGTCTCTTCTTTCCTGGCTTTGTACGTAATCGGATGCTGTGGTACATGAATGGTCCGCCCTTGACCTGGTCCGAGTATGACGTCCGGCAAATCAAATGACATGGCACATCTCCATTCGTCCTGATTTCGAGGTTTAGTGCTTCGACTTTCCCCACAGCGACATCACATTGCCTTCCGGATCCGCAAAGTCGGCCATGAAGCCGCACTCGCCGAGGGAATGTTTCGGCGTCACGACCGTCCCACCGTTTTTCTCGATGGCCTTGAGTGTGGTATCGATCGAATCGGTTTCCAACCCGACCGACGGATGGTCGTCTTTAGATTTGCGTTTGTAGAATCCTCCATTAATGCCGCCGAGCTGGGTCGGATGGTGATCTTTGTCCGTCGGTGTCGTGAGCGCCATGGCCCCTTCGTCGCCTTCCTGCTGGACCTTCCAGTCGAACACCGTTTCATAGAACGTTTTGGCCTTAGTGATATCCGAAGTCGGGATCTCGAAAAAACAGACTTTGTTTTTCATGTTCGTTCTCCTTCCTGGCCTTCTCTCTTAGCAAGAACCTGTTATCCTCGTGACAGCTGCCACGGGTTTTGCAATTGAGTGATTCGCGACTCACTCTTTACTCCTAGTCGTACGGCCACCGAAAAATCGACAGCTCTCCTTCCGACGGCCGGCTGTACTGTCCGGCTTTTCATCGTGATGCTTCCGGCGACTGCGACTCGTCGCAATCGAGCAACGGATGAGGGTGCTCGGCCTCACACCCACCGGACCCGTAGGGCCGCGTGATCGCTTCGATCAAGTGACCGTTCGGGTCATCGAAATAAACGCCGCGGCCATCGTCCCAATGATTGATCTCACCGGGCTGCTCGCGGAACGGATCGGCCCAATAGTTAAGCCCGCGCGACAGAATGCGTTGAAAGATAGAATCGAATTCCGATTCGTCGACCAGAAAGGCGAAGTGGCGCTGCCTGATTTCTTCGTCGGTCTGGATGAAGTCCAGCGATGTCGGGCCGACCTGCAAGACGGTGAAATGCCCCAATTGACGCGCCGGTTCGAGGCCGAGCATTTCGGCGAGGAATTGTGCCGTCCGCTGCGGATCGTGTGCATGAACGATGGTGTGGTTGAGAGTGACGGGCATCGCAGCACCTGCCTCAAGAGGTAAACTGAGTTGCCTTGGACGTTGGCTGAGTGAGGGACGCTTCGATCATTCGCCCCATGTCTATTCGCATCGTCGAATCAGTCATTATCAACCTCCGGCCCTCACCTTCTTGCGGTGCGATCCGTGTCGCCCGCATCATGGGTGACGAAATAATTAAGAAGAAAGAAACCCCGGCCGGTCTCGTCGACGTCGCCGATGTGCTCTTTGCGGATGATAGACCGTTCGACATAGGTACACTCCTTGTTAGTTCGTCAGCTTGCGGTCTTCATTGAGGTGAATATCGGGATTCGGAAGCGATTCGCGCAAGCACATCGTTGAGGACTCGTTCCGGCTCGGCCGGACCATTGCGCGATCGCCACGCTACGAAGCCGTCGGGCCGTACCAGTACAGCCCCATCTTCATCGATGTCGTACGCACCGGGCCAGCGGTGTTCGACATCAGTCACATCACCTTCGCCGCCGACACGGCAACAGTCGAGGTGGAAGCGTATGCTTCCAGCGATTCGCTGCGCCGCTTCGCACCATGATGAGCCGCGTGTTCCCGTCAATAAGACAAGCTTTTTGCCGAAGAGATCGAGGATGGAGATGCGTCGTCCATCGCGTTCGACCCATAGATGCGGAGCGCGGGTGCCGGGACGTGCCGAAAGCCCCCGCGCATTCTCGAACGCGCGCTCGCGAGCGCCATGCTCTGCAATGAGGGCACCGCCATCGTAACGTTGACCGAAGACGACGTCATAGTCTTCCGCCATGGCGACGGCCGACGGCAATCGTTGGCCGGGATCCTTGAACCACGCTTGTAGCCGCGCCAGCGCTTGTTCCAGCGAATGCTCCGCGACGGGCCGGCGCTCGCTGTCATAGCTGTCCACCAACGAGGCATCGGCCGCGCCTTTCAGGACCGCGGCCAGTTTCCATGCCAAATTGTGCGCGTCATGAATGCCGGTGTTGCCGCCGAACGCGCCGGTGGGCGGCATTACATGCGCGGCGTCGCCCACCAGGAAGACGCGGCCTTTCCTGAAACGCTCGGCGATGAAGGCCGCCACCTCCCAAGGTCGGACATCCACTACGTCCGCCTTCACATCCTTTTCTCCGGCACCCCTTCGAACAAGCTCTCGACAGTAATTGGCGTCAAAGTCCACCGGACGATCACCCCGCTCAGGAAAATATTGCAATGCCAGCAGCCAGCGTCCGTTTTCACGAGGCGTGAAGGTGCCGTTGAGGTCGGTCACGAAGCAAGATGTCAAGGGCTTGCCCTGCAGCGTCGGCGGCAGATCGGTGTCGAAAATGATGTTCATCCAGTGTTGAAGCACTCCGGGGCCGTGACGCGGGATGCCAAGTTTCTCTCGAGTGGTGCCGTCGGCGCCGTCCGCCGCGATCACGTATTCGGCCACGACATCTTCTTCTTTGCCTGTCGCACGATGACGGATGCGCGCTCGCACGGTTTGATTGTCTTGTTCGAAGGAGATGAATTCCGTGTTGAATCGCACATCCGCTCCCAGACGCTGCGCATGCGCCCGCAAGATCGGTTCAAGTACATGCTGATCGCAGGTGGCCGGCGGCGTCGGACTCAGACCCTCGACATCCGGCCACGCATGGGCGCGCATCCATTGAATATCGGGATCCGCCAGGTTCTTGGCGCGGGCCACGCCGCCGGCCTGCTGGTCGCCGGTACGCTTTGCGCGGATCTCTTCTTCGATGCCGAGCGAGCGGTAAATTTCCATGCTGCGGGGCGAAATGCCGGCGAATTTATACTGAATAGGCGTGTCGGGATGGCGCTCAACCGCGAGACAACCAATGCCGTGGTGAGCTAAGAGCAACGCCGCCGTCAGTCCATTGAGGCTGCCGCCGACGATGAGCACTTCTGTTTGAATCGGCATCGCAGGACCCAAGAAATATTGATTGATTATGCGAAGTCCTGTCGATCACGTATGCTTGCCGACGGTAAAAGGATCGCCGATGAGCCAGCGCCATGTTCCATCCGGCTGGCGCCGGGCCACCTCGATCGCATAGGTCCTCATCGGCTGTGATCCCGATACGGTCCAGTGCGTATGCATCAGCGCAATGTCATTGGCGTGGACGATCTCCTTGATGGAGAACTCGAAGCGAGGCTTCGCCGCCACCAGCGGCGACAACTCCAGTTTCAGCCTGTCTCGTCCTCTGATCACGTCGCCGGCTTGATTCAGAAACGCCACTTCACGATCGTAGAGCGCGAGCACTGCATCAAGGTCTCCAGTGAGCATGTACTGCTGGAAAAGGCGGCAGATTTCCTCGGGTGTGTTTGCCGGCATGATCTTATTCCTCCATCACGTCCTGGTCTGGACCGGCACCGTACCCGTCGAGCGAAAGAGAGAAGCTTTGAACTCGAAGTCGGCTCATCGATTACAGGTCCTGATGTAATAGACCGGACCCCAGTTCACTCTGGTCTTCCCGCCGCCCCATAGGCGATAGATCGCCTTACGTGATGAGTCGAGGAGGTCCACTCGCAGCGATCCGCCGTTGTGAGCGAGGAAGCGTCCTTTGAAATGGCTCAGGCGGAACGTGTCGCACCCTGAGAGCCAATACACCTCGTACCTTCTTGTGCTGCGCTGGATCTGGATGGTACAGAACGCATCACTGCACCGGTTGCGAACAGCCGCTTTCGCGGCTTCGGCGCCCTTGCCGGTGGGAGGAAAAAAGTCGTTGCCCATCTGCCCGTCCGATTCAGGGTATACCGCCGGGTCGGCGGTGCTACGAGCCGATTCTGCCGCTGCCGAATAGGTTCCGGTCCAAAGAACTGAGAAGAGCGCAGCAAATGCTACCAGCAATACCGCTGGAGTAATGAGTGTCTCCTCCCACACCATGCGTTTCGGAGCCTCGATCGTCATTGAGGCGTTCGCCATCACGTTCTTGCTCATGACACGACCTCCTCTCGCCGGCGGGACTACTGCTTCCGCTCATAGCGGATCTCCATACCCTTCATCTCTTTGCCATCTTTCCCGACGTGGTACATCTCGAAGAGTTGAGTGTTCGAATCAGAAACTTTCCATACCGCGCGGTGTTTCATGACACCTTGAAAGGGATCGGAGTGATCGCCTTTCAGTGTGATGGTCTTTCCATCCGTGCTGCCGGTCCCGTGCATGACAAACAGACCGGTTCCCATCGTACTTTTCCAGGTCGTGACATACTTTTTGGTGTAATTGTCATACCCGGTCACCTCGATGCCGGTGAACGGTTGGCCCATCATTTCACCGGTGCATTCTTGCCGCAGGAAGCGTCCATCCAACATCATGTGCATTTCACAGGTCCCGGCCGTTTCCTCAGGTGGTTTGCCCGGCTCCATCCAATGCTTCGTCTGAGTAATCCAGGTCCCTTCGAGCTCGGCAAGTTTCTTGTGCTGTTCTCCCGGTGTCGCGAGCTTCTTGTAGGTTTCCATCATGGTTTGTGGATCGGGTTTCTTTGGCTGCTGATTCTTTGCCGAAACAGGAGACCCGACGGCCAAGATAAAAAGACACAGGAGAGTGGTCAGTGAGAAACGCATGGCGGACCTCCTTTTTACTGTTGAATGAATGAACTTCATCACAGGAGCAGGAGTCGCAAGGCCCATACCTTTACGAGATGGCGGACCGGTTCATCCGCTACGCGAAGCCACTCCTGTAAGCTTCCGGCTCGTCTAACACCACAAGACCTTCGATATCTTCCGCACCACTCTATCGCCCCGAGAATATTCAACTACCTCTGTATCGAACTTCACGCCGTGGTTACTTCAGCTCCTCGAACATCTGTCACCGTCCACGGTAGATGCCCTCTCTTCGCTGATCCATTGTTCTGCCTCTATTCCTTAGTCGAACGGGAGCTCGCGAAATCGACAGACATCCGATCCGTTCTGCTCATGCCTAGCGAGAACCGGCGGCATATTTCTTCGAAAGGTTTAGCCGAACATACCTCACCCTTGCAGCGTTGATGCGAGGCATCCTTCAGTCAAACAGGTCTCTGAGATGCCATGCAGCTAGGCAATCCTCTAGACCTATTCCATGGCGGGCGATATCTATTACAGCAACACATGCTCGTAGTAATCGGCAGGCAGCGCGGATTCGGTGAGATCGGAGACTCTTCGTCGGCTGCACCTGTAAGGATGACCCCCGACAGCCCAGTGATGAACTAAAGATTGGATTTTCGTTTATCAAGCTATCTGAACTTCCGGCGAAAGAAGCTTCGGATGAATAGGATCTCTGTCAATAACGTGGGCCCTCTCTTCGGCTTCTTCATCTCGGCTTCTTCATCGCGTTACCTCGGGCTTCTCCTTAGGCCGCGTGCCGGGGCCATGACCGTCCTGCTTCCTCGCTCAGGCCGGTGGGTGTGCGAATGGTGTAGATCAGTCCCCATGACAAGAGGCCTACCATGCCGAAGTGATAAAGAATGTCCGGGATTGTTTGCGGCCCGACCCCCACGACGATCATCAACAATCCAATAAGAGTTCCAGCCAGCGCAAAGCCCTGTGCCAGCAGGCCGGCGTTTCTGGTCCAAAGTGGACGCCACCAACTGAGGCCGAGTCCGACATAGAGCGCACCGGCCAGCACGCTTTCCGCAATTCGTGCTTCCCGGTGTCGATATCCATCAATCCACAGACCCGTATGCACGAAAGCGGCAATGAGAAACACGACCGCTTCACTGAATAGCAGCAGCCGAATAGATACGATGCTCCTCTTGCCGTTCATGAATGGATGCCCTCTATTCGCGAGACTTCTTCCTTCATCAACCAACGCTCGCAGGTACCATGCAGCGAGGCGACTCTCTAGAACTCATCCATGATCCATCACATCAACTCGTGCTTCTTAGTAGCTTGCATGCAGTACCGTGGCGGTCAGATCTGTGACGACTAATCGGATGAAGTCGATCACCGGTCCGGGATAACCACCCAACCAGAGAAGCATCGATGCAATCAAACCCAATGATAGAACAGTTGCCCAATGACCCGTGATTTCATGCCCGGTGCCGCCTTCAACCGCGATGGCCACAGCTGAACGGTCGAACATGGTCACAATCAGGCGCAAGTAGTAATAGACGCCGATGGCGCTATTGGCGATCAGGAGCAATACCAGGAGCCAGAGGTCGGCCTGGACTCCGGCCGCGATCGCGTAAAATTTCCCAAAAAATCCCGCCGTGATCGGAATGCCGGCCAGGGACAAGAGGGAGAGGATGAATGTGAGGGCCACCCATGGCCGCGACCAAAATAACCCGCGATAATCCTCGAATGTGTCGGCGTCTCGGAGAGGCGTGGAACGAGCCGTCACGACGCCGAAGGCTCCCAACGTCATCGTGGCATAGGCAACGAGATAGAACGTCACGGCCTCGGCAGCGAACGGGCCTCCCGCGAGGAGCGCCACCAGTAAATAGCCGAAGTGCGCAATGGATGAATAGGCGAGCAATCGTTTGACATTCTGTTGCTGTAGCGCCAGGAAATTGCCCCCGAACATAGAGAGGATGGCGAGGAACGCAAAGAACATAGCAAGGATTTGGACTTCCAGAATCCGCAGGTCGGAGACAAAGCGAAGCAACAGCGCCCCGACGGCGACCTTGGAAACGGTCGCGACATACGCCGTGATGGGCGCCGGCGCACCTTGATAGACGTCCGGAATCCACAGGTGAAATGGAACAAGGCCGAGCTTAAAGCCGATCGCCACCATCACCAGGGTGAATCCACCCAACCAGAGGAGCGGCTTTGTGCCGTGGGCTGTCATGGCGGCGCCTACTTCGGCAAAGACCATGGTGCCGGTTTCGAAGTACAGCAATGCCATGCCGAACAGAAGAAAGGCCGAGGCGGTGGACGCGAGCAACAGATACTTGAGCGAGGCTTCCAGCGGGGCACGACGTGCCCGTAAATAGCCGATCAGGCCGTACAACGAGACGCTGATCAACTCCAATCCGAGAAAAAACGAGGCGAAATGCACGGACGCCGTGAGAACGAGGGCGCCGAACGTGGCTATCAAGATGAGGAGATAGAACTCCTCGCACTCCTCGCGGTCTTCCACGTGCAGCGTCCAATAACGGTAGGACAGTGCAATGATGATCAGTGTCGCCGCCGACACGAGCCCCATATACAGCAAGGCATAGGTATCGAGCCGCAGCAACATCGCCACGGTCCGCGGCACGACGGATGCCGCC
Source organism: Nitrospira sp. (assembly GCA_030123625.1). Taxonomy (NCBI): domain Bacteria; kingdom Pseudomonadati; phylum Nitrospirota; class Nitrospiria; order Nitrospirales; family Nitrospiraceae; genus Nitrospira; species Nitrospira sp. The sequence continues at coordinate 507,848 of CP126121.1, read as the reverse complement.
AGCGGCAATGTGCCGAGGGTCATCACGATACTTGCGGCGGCCAGCGCGGCGATGGTCGCATGGTGCCGGCGAACGGCGATCCCCAGCATGGTGATGATGCAAAAGGTTCCCATCGTGAGGAGGGGCGAGAGCGCGAAAAGATCCGTCGTCGTCATCGTGTGCTCGCATGTGAAAGATGCGGGAGAGGCTGGAGTATCAAAATCGGAGGATTATCGCTCGGCTGCGATGGAGCTGCGTTCGGCGTAGACGGTCCAAGGTAATGAAGAAACGGCAGTATGGGTTCAGTCGTCGAAAGCAAGACCATGGGATACAAGCCTAGCCAGACCACAATGGCCATCATTGAGACCAGTACGGCGAAGGGGGCACCCGAGAGATCCGGCAATTCCCGTTCGGCTCCGAGAGGTCCGTGAAACGTTCGCTGAATCAGCGCCAGCGAGTAGATCGCCGCCGTCACCATGCCCGTGGCGGCCAGTGCCGTCAACCATGGATGCGTGTGAAACGATCCGAAGAGCACCAGAAACTCTCCGATGAAATTGGCCAGTCCCGGCAGACCGAGAGATGCAATGGCGAAAAAGAGTGCGATGGATGCGAGCCGCGGCGCCGACGTCCACAAGCCTCCCATGCGGCGCATATCCCGCGTGTGGAGCCGTTCCTGGAGGGCACCGGCCAACATGAATAAAGCCGCTGAGCTGACACCATGCGCGACGAGTTGCATCACCGCGCCTTGGAGCGCAAGCCTGTTCATGGCAAAGATCCCGATCAGCGCAAATCCGAGATGACTCACGCTGCTGTATGCGACCAGCCGCTTGAAATCCGTCTGAGCGAACGCCAACACGGCTCCGTACAGTATTCCGACCGCCCCCAATGACATGGCAATCGGCGCGAATGTCTGCGCGGCTTCGGGAAACAGAGGAACCGTAAAACGCAAGAGTCCATAGGCGCCGGTTTTCAACAACAGCCCCGCCAGGATCACGCTGCCCCCGGTCGGCGCTTCCGTGTGGGCATCGGGAAGCCACGTATGCAACGGCACGACGGGGAGTTTCACGCCGAAACCCACGAAAAACGCCACCATGAGCCACCAGGAGGTGGACGGCGCAATGGAGAGCGCGAGGAGATCGTGGTAGTCGAAGCTCGGCGCTCCTGTGGCGTCCCGATGAAGCAGGGCCAGCGTCGCGATCGCCACGAGCAGCACGAGGCTGCCGGCTTGCGTGAAGAGAAAGAACTTGAAGGAGGCATAGCGGCGATTCTCATGCCCCCAGACCGCGATGATGAGATACATCGGCAAGAGCATGACTTCCCAGAACAGAAAAAAGAGGAACAGGTCCAGGGCGAGAAATACGCCGATGACACCGCTCAGAACGAGCAGCAGATTGAAATAAAAAAATCCCTGCCGTTCTCGAATTTCCGTCCAGGAGGATACCACCGCGACAAGGCCGAGCACATTCGTCAAGACGATCAGGACGAAACTGAGACCGTCCAGACCGAGGTGCAGATCGATTCCCCATTGCGGGATCCAAGGGGTATGGCTCTCCAACATCCATTGTCCCTGGATCGCGTGCTCCGGAACCCGATATCGAAGCCAGACGATGAAGGACAGCACACCGTCGATTGCGAATGCGCAGAGCGCTATCCATAGGGTCAAGAGGCGCGAGGCGCGCGCCGCCCACCAGGCGAGCGGGGCAGCCAGCAAAGGAATGACGATGAGCAGCCACAGGATCATCGAGGGTGCAATCCAATAAAGAGTCCAAGAAGGACGAGGGCTCCTACGGCCAAGGTGGCGGCATACCACCGAACCTTGCCCGTCTGCGTGCGTACGAATTGCCCGTGCGTCAGGCTGATCGCATCGATCAGCCATTGATACGCGCGATCAACCGCATCGCCGGAGGTGCCGGTCAATGAAAGCCATGGCCGCACCAACAGGCGATCGTAGGTGTAATCGAATCCCCACTCTTTCTGCCATAGCGCCGCGACGTGATATCGCCACGAAGGGGATATCGTGCGGCCCGATGGGTCGGTTCTCGGGAAAAACGCGGAGAAGGCCAAGCCGATGCCGAGCAACGACATGAAGCCGGCCACGATTTGCTTACGGATTTCTTCTCCGATCTCCACTTCCGGGACGGCCGCTTGGTTCGGCAAGGTATGGCCCAGGTAACGGCTGAAGAGCGGGAGGTCTCCGAGCGTTCTGGGAATCTCCAAGAATCCGACCGTCAGGGCAAGCAGGGCGAGCAGGACCAGCGGAATGGAGACGGCAAGCCCCGCCTCCGGACCGGGCTTGGTTCGCTGTTCGCCGAAGAACACCAGAAACACCATGCGAAAGCTGTAGAGGCCCGTCAGCATGGTGCCGATGATGCCGCCGATCCAAAGCCAGTCATTGCTGAACGGCGATGACCATGCCGACCAAAGAATCCAGTCCTTGCTGTAAAAGCCGGATGTGATAAGCGGGACGCCGGACAGAGCGGCCGCTCCGATGAGAAAGGTCCAGAAGGCCACGGGCAGGCTCCGTCGTAACCCGCCCATCCGATACATATCTTGCTCATGGTGGAGGCTCAAGATCACGGATCCGGCGGAGAGGAAGAGCAGCGCTTTGAAACAGGCGTGCGTCAAAAAATGGAACAAGGCCGCAGACCACGCTCCGACCCCCAGCGCGAGAAACATGTAGCCAATTTGGCTGATCGTGGAGTAGGCCAACACACGTTTGATGTCCCGTTGCATCAGTGCATTGACGGCGGCAAGCAGGAGCGTCAGGACACCGATGACCCCCACGGCAAGCTGCACCGTCGGCGCAAGGGTGAAGAGGCCGTGCATGCGAGCGATGAGGTAGACTCCGGCGGTCACCATGGTCGCCGCATGGATCAAGGCGCTGACCGGCGTAGGACCGGCCATGGCGTCCGGGAGCCATACATGTAACGGGAGCTGCGCCGATTTGCCGAGCGCTCCGATCAACAGAAGAGCTGCGACCGTGGTGGCGAGCGTCGATCCCACGGACCACATATCGGCGGCACGCATGGAGACTTCTTGCATCGATAATGTTCCCAGATGGGAAAAGATGATGAACAGGCCGATCGCCAACGCCGTATCTCCGATGCGGGTGACGATGAACGCCTTCTGCGCCGCCGCTCCATTCTCAGAGTCCCGATACCAGAAACCGATCAACAGGTAGCTGCAGAGGCCGACGCCTTCCCATCCCACATAGAAAAGGAGCAGATTGTCGGCGAGGACCAACGTCACCATGGCGGCCACAAACAAATTCATATAGGCGAAGAATCGGCGGTACCCGTCGTCATCGCTCATATAGCTTGTGGAATAGAGATGAATGAGAAAACCGATGCCGGTCACGACGAGCAACATCAGTAAGGCCAGCGCATCAAGATGCCAGGCGATTTCCACGGTCAGGCCGGATGTGTCCAGCCAGCTCCACGAGACTTGGCGGTAGGATGTCGTGCGGGAGAGCTGCGGGATAAACTCGAAGGCGACGAGTCCGGTGATCAGCGCTGCGGCGCCGACGGACCCGGTCCCGACCCAGGCGATCTGCCGGCGGGAACAACGTCCGCCCAGCACGGCCAACCACAGAAAGCCGGCGAGAGGAAGTGCCGGGATGAGCCACAGAAGTTTCAGCATGTCGTATCGTAAGGCGTGAGGTGTCAGGCGTGAGGAGATGACGACTCACAAGATCGCCTCACCCCTCGCGCTTTCATCCTTTCATCTCGCTGATCGCATCGGCATCCAACGTGTGGAACCGGGATGAAATCTGGAGCACGATCCCCAGCGCCACCGACACCTCGGCCGCCGCCAACGTCAAGATGAGCAAGTACATGACTTGGCCATCGGCCTGGCCCCATCGGGCGCCGGCTGCAATGAACGCCAAACCGGCGGCGTTGAGCATGATTTCAATGGAGAGCAACATGAATATAATATTGCGCCGCATCAGCATACCGATGAGCCCCACACAGAACAGAATCATCGCCAGGATCAATGCGTGAGTCGTCAGCATCAGCGGCGCTCCCTTCCGAGTCGCCGCCCCATGTGGTACGCGCCGATCAAACCGGGCAGCAGCAGCATCGAGGCCAGTTCGACGGCGATCACATATGGACCGTAGAGGCTGATCGCCACTTGCTTCGGCTGGATGCTGACGAGATCGTGCGGCGGCGCGGGGTCCGCCATGATGATGTAGAGCACCTCTCCCAGCAGCACGAGAGCCAGAAGGCTGGGCCCTTTCCAGATGCCGGGCGACAGCCAACGGCGCTCCTGCTCCACGGTTAAAGGGCCTTGGTTCAGGAGCATCACCACGAAAATGAAGAGCACCATGATGGCGCCCGCATAGATGATGATTTCCAAGGCGGCGGCGAACGGCGCGCCCAGCAAATAGAAAATCACGGCTAATGCGATCAGCGCGACGATGAGATAGAGGAGGGCATGCACCGCGTGCAGGTGAGTGATCACGCGGAACGCCGCCAGGACGGTGACCGAAGCGGCGATGTAAAATAGGACTTCCATAATTCAGGCTTCACGCGCGACAAGCGAGAAGTGCGAGACTCGCTATTGTCCCCCAGGTGCCTCCGTCGTCCTTGTCTCGCCTGTCTCGCTCTTCCCGCCAGCTTGCCTTCTTTACGGCATCAAACTCTTCACGTCTACGGGCGGGAATTCATGTTCAGCCTCGCCCTTATCTTTGTCGCGAATCTTGACGCCGGCCACTCGATAAAAGTTGTAGCCGGGGTATTTGCCGGTCCCGCTGATCAACAAGTCTTCCTTCTCATACACCATATTGCGGCGGGCGTACTCGCTCTGCTCGAAATCCGGCACGAGCTGGATCGCGTACGTCGGACAGGCTTCTTCGCAGTATCCGCAGTAGATGCAGCGTGAAAAATTGATCCTGAAAAAGTCCGGGTATCGGCGATCATAGGAAGTCGGGTCTTCGGCGGCCTGCAGCGCAATGCAATCGACAGGGCAGGCGGCCGCGCAGAGATAGCAGGCGACGCAACGCTCTTCGCCGTCGGGATCGCGCGTCAGCACGATCCGTCCCCGCCAACGCGGCGGCAGATAGGGTCGTTCCTCGGGATACTGAACCGTGACGGGCTTGCTGAACGTCCGTTTGAAGACGATCCAGAGACCCATCAAGAGATCGATGATATATCGCATGGCTTTTCAGCTTTTCATGAATCGTTATTCGTGAATCGTTAACCGTTAAACGTAGGAAACTTCTTGCGATTCACGATTCACGTTTAACGTCCCTCTCCCATTCGAGCCAGCACCACTCCTCCGGTAATCAACAGATTGATGACGGCGAGCGGCATTCCCACCTTCCAGCCGAAGGACAGCAATTGGTCGAACCGTAACCGCGGCCATGTCGCTCGTACGAGGATGATCAGTGCAATGAACACGAAGGTCTTGAGAAGAAACCACAAGACCGGCGGCAGCACCGGCCCATGCCACCCGCCGAAAAACAGAATCACGATCATCGCCGAGAGCAACGTGATGCTCAGGTATTCGCCGACGAAAAACATGCCGAACTTCATGCCGGAATATTCCGCATGGTAACCCGCCACCAGCTCCGTTTCCGCTTCCGGAAGGTCGAACGGCGCGCGGTGCGCTTCAGCCAGTCCGGCGATGAAAAATCCCACAAACCCCAAAAACTGAGGCACGACAAACCAGAGATGACGCTGGGCTTCAACGATGTCGCTCAAGTTGAACGAGCTGGCCAGCACGACCGACCCCATCAGCGACAGGCCCATGAAGACTTCGTAGCTCAAGAGTTGTGCGGTGGCGCGGAGGCCTCCGAGAAACGCGAACTTGTTGTTCGATGCCCAGCCCCCGATGATCACGCTGTACGCGGCAAGGCTGGACATGGCCAAAAAGAACAGGACCCCCATATTGATGTCCGCCACGACAAAACCGGGCGCGATCGGGACGACGGCAAACGCCATCAGCGTCGTGACGACGACGATGGCCGGCGTCAGCACGAAGACGACCTTATCGGCGAAGGGGGGAATCCAATCTTCTTTGGTGAAAATTTTGATCATGTCGGCGAGTGATTGCAGAATCCCTCCCGGTCCCACGCGATTCGGTCCGTAGCGTTCCTGCCAGATTCCGAGCAGCCGACGTTCGACCCAGATCAACAGTGCGGCGACGGTGAGCAGGCTGCCGAGCATCGTCGCGACGATGAAGCCGGTTCGTCCCCAATCAATCACGCCACCCTCCGTTCGGCTTTGATCGATTTAGTAAGATCACCCCAAGTCGGCAATTGCCCCCCCAGGGAATCTCATGCGTCGGAGCGATGAATACAGTGGATTCCCAGTCGATCACGCCACCCTCCGTTCGGCTTTGATCGATTCGGTAAGATCGGCCCAAGCCGGCAATCTCATATGGAATGCCTCATGCACCAGGGAGAGGCCTGCCGTGCCCGGCGGCGTGCAAGATTCCAAACGTACGCCCAAGCGACAGGTGGATCCCTGCAATGTCAATTCAATCGCCATCCCTTCCTCAAGACGGAGCCGAGCTCCATCCGATGGATGCAGCGAAATGAACGGCTTCGATATCCGTTCGGCGATGGCCGGCGATCGGTTGCTCAATTCCTCGCTTCCAAACAGAGCGGGCAGCGGCAACAGCAGCCACCGACGATAGGCGGGTCTAAAGGGAGGCGGGATGTTCGTGAACCACGATGGAGTCTTCGTAGCGACCGGCTCAATCAGCCGCACGCCCGGCATTTCTTCGCGCAGCGGACCACCGACTTCGTCCTGATATTTGTTCAAGGCTTGGACGGAATTCCATCCGGGAGCCCAGAACTGCGGAATGAGCGGCGACACAACCGGTCCTCGATAACCCTCCATGGAAAAGGCCAGCGGCGTATCGGGATCGGGCGGCGGCGGCGGTTCATGGACGGTGAGCTGGGATATCATGGCCGTTCGGCCGCTATACCGCTCCGGCTGTCGGGGAATCTTTTGTCCGGCCATGCGAAGACCGGCGGAGGGAGCCACCTCTCTGATCTTCGAGAACTCCGGAACAGCCTCCGCCGTACCGGCGACGGCATCATCAAAGGTTTGCCAGGCGGCCACACCGGACAGATCCCCTGTCGAGTCCGATGTTGTTCGAGCAAGATCCCTCAGCCAACGCCAACTTTCCATGATATCGCCATCCGGCACGAAGACTTGGTAAAACCGCTGCGCTCGGCCTTCGTGATTGACGAGGGTCCCATCGGATTCCGGGAACGTGGCTGCCGGCAGAAGGACGTCGGCACGCGCCGCCGTGCGATGATGGAACGAGTCGATGGCGATCACGGTTTTTGCGGCGTCGAAAAAGGCATTGACCGCCGCGGATTCGGTATGGCGGTACAGGTCGTTCTCCAAGACGATCACCGCGTCCGCCTGTTCCCGCCGAACCGACTCGAACGCGTCGTTGAGCGTTCCACCGCCCAGCAGGGCGAGTCCCAGGCTATTGCAGTCGGGAAGGACGAAGCTGAGACGGGGACGTTTCCCTACGCGATGGAGAGCCCACGCGACATTGGCGGCGGCTTCGATCGCGGCATCCGAACCGCTTCCGGTGCCGGCGATCACCAACGGCCGTTCGGCTCCGGTCAAGGCTTCAGCGATGCGATGAGCCCGCTCGCGTACTTCTTTTGAGACATTCGTGATGGTGGGATTGTCCGTGCCGATGGACTGTGCGACGGCGAATCCCAGCCCGGCGATATCGTCCGGGGCGGCGAAATAGTTTTCCGTCGCATATTCGTGCAACCAGGTGCGCCGATAGCCGGTCAAAAAGAGCGGTCCGCGTCCGCCCTGCACGATGTTGCGCACTGCGGCATCGTCCCAGCGGGATATCTTCAGTTCATCCACTCGCTGCATCGGCTGTTGTCGAACAGATTGCAGGAGAGCGAGCGCCAAACGGGGGGCGCTGTTCAACAGGTCTTCACCGAGTACGAGGACGGCGTCCGACTCTTCTGCTTCCCGTATCGAAGCAGACGGTACCGGACCGGTTCGCAGAATAGTCAGGATGGTCGAGAGGAGCCGGTGCTCACGGTCTCCGATGCCGAGAAAAAACCTGCCGGCGCCGACGAGCGAGCGAAGGGCGACATTCGCCTCCAATGACGCGCGGGGAGAGCCGATTCCTATGATCCCGCGCGCGCTCCGTAAACGAGCAGCCGCAGAAGCGAGGACGTCGGGGACTCCCTCAGGCCTTGCCGGGCCGGCGTGGTCGGGCGTCGGCCGTACAAGCGCCCGCTTGATTCTGCCGTCACTGTTGACATAGTCGTATCCGAACCGGCCACGGTCACAGATGAAGTACCCGTTGACGTGAGAGTTGTAGCGGTTGACGACTCGGCGCAAGATACCGTAGCGCTCTCCCGGGGTCGTATTGCATCCCAAGCTGCAATGGGGGCAGATCGACTGGGCCGATTGCAAATCCCATTTCCTCGTATAGTGATGGAACAGCGTCTTATCGGTGAACACGCCGGTCGGGCAGACCTCGACAAGGTTGCCGCTGAATTCATTTTCCAGGGTGCCGTCTTGTTCCCGGCCGAAATAGACGGCATCGTGGGAACCGAAGACGTTCAAATCACGTCCGCCCGCGTAGTCCCGATAGAACCGCACGCAGCGATAACATTGGATGCAGCGGTTCATTTCGTGTTTGATGAAGGGGCCGAGGTCCTGGTCGCGATAGGTCCGTTTGGGAAACCGGTAGCGGCGGTAGGCATGGCCTGTCATGACGGTCATGTCTTGCAGGTGGCATTCACCGCCTTCATCGCAGACCGGACAATCGTGCGGATGGTTCACCATCAGCCATTCGATGACCGACGCTCGAAAGGCCTTGGCTTCGGGATCTTCGATCGAAATGCGGGCGCCGTCGGAGGCGGGTGTCATACAAGCCATGACCAGGCGACCGCGTTGATCCTGTTCGTCTTTGAACTGTTTGATCGCGCATTGGCGACAGGCCCCGACCGATCCCATGGCCGGATGCCAACAAAAATACGGCAGGTTCAGCCCGATGCCTAAACAGGCCGCGAGCAGGTTCTGTCGTTCATCGACGGTATAAGATCGGTTGTCAACGACGATGGAAGCCATAGAATTACACCAACACCTGTTGCCGCTTCACCTTCACATTCCAGGGACATTGCCCCAAGCGGATATGCCGCACAAAGTCGTCGCGGAAGTATTTCAACGCTGATTTCAAAGGTTCCACTGCGCCGGGCGCCAACGCGCAGAACGTATGGCCGGGGCCGAGAAGTTCGGCATGCATCTCCAGCAACGTCAGATCATCGTTCGTCGCACGCCCTTCCTCGAAGCACTGTAATAGACGCGCGACCCAAGGCAGTCCTTCCCGGCAGGGCGTACACCAGCCGCAGGACTCGCGGGCAAAAAACTTTTCCAGATTGAGCACGAATCCGACCGGACAGGTACGGTCGTCGAGCACAATCATGGTGCCGGTTCCCAGCCGGCCCACTTGCGGTGGGATCGAAGAAAAATCCATGGGTAAATCGAGGTGCTCTTCGGTGAGGAATGCCGTGGAGGCGCCGCCGGGGAGCAGTCCACGAAAACCGAAGCCGTCGAACATGCCGTCGGCATAGTGTTCCAGCAGTTCGCGTGCCGTGGTCCCGAGAGGGAGTTCCCAGCATCCGGGATGCGTGACGCGGCCGCTCATGCCGTAGAGTTTCGTGCCGCCGTCTTTACTGCGGCTGAGACTGTGATACCACGTCGAGCCATGGTTGACGATGTGAGGAAGGTTGTACAACGTCTCGACGTTCTGAACGACGGTCGGCCGGCCCCACAGGCCGACCATCTGAGGGTAAGGAGGCTTTGCGCGGGGAATGGCCCGTTTGCCTTCCAAGGCATTGAGCAGGGCGGTCTCTTCTCCGCAGATGTAACGGCCCGCGCTGGCATGGAGGTGAAGGTCGAAACGAAAGTCCGTTCCCGGAAGCGCCCTTCCGAGGTACCCTTCCTTGTAGGCTTCGGAAACGGCGTTCGTTAAGTATTGAGCGGACAGATGATACTCGCCGCGTAGAAAGATGAAACCGACTTCCGCTTGTATGGCATAGCCGGCGAGGATCATGCCTTCCACCAGGCCGTGGGGGTCGCCCTCCATGAGCACACGGTCCTTGAACGTACCCGGTTCCATCTCGTCGGCATTGGCCACGATGTACTTTGGCCTCGGCGCATCGGCTCCCATCGGGACGAAGCTCCACTTGCTGCCGGTCGGAAATCCGGCGCCGCCTCTCCCGCGTAGACCCGATTCAGTCACGAGCCTCTGGACATCTTGCGGAGACAGTCCCTCGCCCAGGCGCTTCAGGCTGCGGTAGCCGCCGGTCTTGCCATACTCTTGCAAAGACCGATACCGGCCGTCCCGTGCGATGTGTTGGGTGAGGGGATGTTCCATGTTTGGAAACCAGCTTGAGGTTAGAGGTAGGAAGCCTCAAACCTCCTACCTCCAACCTTTGCCTTACTTCTCTATTTATATTTCTCCACGATGCGTTCGATCTTGTCGGGAGTCACATTGCCATAGATATCGGTATCGATCATGATCGCCGGTGCCCGCTCGCAATGCCCGAGGCAGGCAATCGGCAATATCGTTAGCCGACCATCGTCCGTCGTCTGTCCCATATCCGCACCGTAGCGGCTGTGCAACTGATGCCGTACCCGCTCGTATCCCATGATCCAGCAACTGATGCTGTCGCACATGAAGAGGACATGGCGTCCGACCGGCTGCCGAAAGATCAGGTTGTAAAAGGTCGCCACCCCATCCACATCCTCACGTGTCATATCGAGAAATTGTGCGATATCGAGGAGGGATTCATCCGAGATCCATCCTCGCCGCCGTTGGAGGAGCAACAAGGCGTCGATGGTACCGGCTCGTTTGTCGGGGTAATGTTTCAAGGCTTCTTCGATTTCGTGGCGTTCGATGTCCGATAGCATAAATGCTAAGTCCTGAGTGCTGAGTCCTGAGTTTCAGAACGAGTTCGCTTTGTGCTCAGCACCCAGCACTGAGCACTCAGCACTTCTTCACCGATCCACATCCGACAAGACAAAATCGATGCTGCCCAAGACGGCCAGCAGATCGGACAATAATTCGCCGCGGGCCATAAACGGCACCATCTGAATGTGCGCGAACGACGGGGTGCGTATTCTCGTCCGGTACGACACTTGTGCCCCGTCGCTGGTCAGATAATAGCTGGTCTGGCCCTTCGACGATTCCGTCGGGACTTCCGCTTCGCCCGGCGGAAGCACCGGTCCCCAACTCACCCCCAGGAAGTGATGGATGAGCGTTTCGATATCGTGCATCGTGCGTTCCTTCAAAGGAGGCGTGGCATGAGAATCGAGCGATTTGTACGGACCGGACGGCATGTGTTCGAGGCACTGCCGAATGATACGCAACGACTGCCGCATCTCCAGGATGTGCACCACCGCCCGGTCGTAACAGTCGCCGTGAGAACCGACCGGAACGTCGAAGTCGAACTGATCGTAGCCGGAGTAGGGCCGAACTTTTCGCAGATCCCACGGCAGTCCGCAGGCACGCAGCATCGGTCCGGTGGCGCCCCACGCCATGGCGTCTTCAAGCGAGAAGGCGCCGATACCGACAGTCCGTTGCTTGAAAATCGGATTGTCCATGACAAGGCGCTCGTATTCATCCAGACGGCTCGGCAAGTAATCCACGAATTGCCTGACCAGTTTGTCCCATCCGACGGGAAGATCCTGGGACACGCCACCGATACGGAACCAGTTCGGGTGCATGCGGCCGCCGCAGATGGCTTCCGTGATGGCATGGATCCGCTCGCGATCGTTGAACATGTAAAAGACCGGTGAGAGGGCGCCGACGTCCTGCGCGAAGGTGCCGTACCAGACGAGGTGGCTGGCAAGGCGATAGAACTCGCACATCATGACGCGGATGACCTGTGCCCGGTCAGGGACCGTGATGCCGGCCAGTCGTTCGACCGAGAGACAGTAGGGCATTTCGTTGAGCACGCCTTGGAGGTAGTCCACACGGTCGGTATAGGGAATGAACGTATGCCAGGTCTGGCGCTCGGCGATCTTTTCTTTGGCTCGATGGTGGAAACCGATATCGGGCACAATGTCGATGATTTCTTCGCCCGCGAGTTGCGTGACAAGCCGCAAGACACCATGCGTGCCGGTATGGGCCGGTCCGAGATTGATGAACATATAGTCGAAGTCCGGATCATGATGCCTGTGGGCTAAACCCCAGTCGTCGGGATTGAACTGCAACGCCTCCTGTGCCATGGCAAGCTTTTCCGGCGGCAGTTGGAAGCGGCCCATTTCCGTCCCACGCGCGGGATGGTCTTTCCGGAGAGGATGACCGTCCCACCAAGGAGGCATGAGGAGGCGGCGGAGAAACGGATGGCCGTCGAACCGAATGCCGAACATGTCATACACCTCGCGTTCGTACCAATCGGCGTTAGGCCAAAGATCCACAATGGAGGGCAATGAGAAGGGCTCGTCGCGGAGTGAGACTTTAATGCGGAGCGATTGATTTCGGTCGAACGAAAAGAGGCGATAAAAGACAGTAAAGGTGCCGACCGGCCCGGCATGGTTTCGACGCAGCCGTTCATCTGTTGCGCTCAAATCGAAGAGCATCGGAAACGGACGAGGAATCGCAGATTTCAAATACCAAAGGGTTTCACGGAGCCGGTTCTTATGGATCCAGATGGTCGTGATTTCATCTTTGGTCGGTTGAACGGCCAGGATTCTCTCGGAGCCGAAGCGAGCCGTGAGTTCATCGATCAGGCCGAAACCATGGATCTGAGGGGCTTCACTGGTTGCTGGTTGATGGTTCATGGCTGGGAGGCCGGTCGATCGGGAAGTTCTCCCGCAAAGTGCGGCGAAAGGAGATTCGTCCTGGGAAGGATGTCCGTGGTCGGATATTCCCCCCGACGGGCCCGCTCTTCCCGTTTCGCATCCCGCATCGAAGGCATAATGGGTGTCTGAACCTCCTGTGGGCCGAACCACCAGCTTAAAGGCCGTCGCTCCTTGCCGACTTTGTCTTGCAACAACAGCAGGCACTCCATGAAGGCATGGGGCGGCGGAGGGCAACCGGGCATGTAGACGTCCACCGGCAGGAACTTGTCCACGCCCTGCACGACCGAGTACGCATCGAACATCCCGCCGGAGTTGGCGCAGGAACCCATCGAGATCACCCATCGTGGTTCCATCATCTGTTCGTACAGTTGTTTGATGATCGGAGCGACCTTGATGAACACCGTTCCGGACACGATGAGCACGTCAGCTTGGCGCGGAGAACCGCGGACGACTTCGGCGCCGAACCTGGCCACGTCGTACACGCTGGTAAGGCTCGTGGCCATTTCCACGTAGCAGCAGGACAAGCCGAAGTTCAGCGGCCATAACGAGTTCTTTCTGCCCCAAGCCAGCAGGTCTTGCAGCTTTGCCAGCAACACCGACTGACCGACCACGGCGGTCAGAGACCCATCCCCACCGTCTTTGATGGGAACGCCCTCAAGTCGTCCGTTATGCCATATGCGCATCACGCCGCTCCTTGGCTTGCAGGCGATGAAGGCGATGGACAGACGGTCGTTGATATCGTGCGCTCCAATCCAGGGCGCCGATGAGCCAGAGATACGCGAGAGCCGCCAGAAGAATCGTGACGAAGATCACCACCTCGATGAAGCCGAGCCAACCAGTCTCTTTGACCGCCACCGCCCAGGCGTAGAGAAAGACGGCTTCCAAGTCGAAAATCACGAAAAACATCGCGATAAGGTAGTACTGAATAGGGAGGCGGATTTGCGCAATCCCCGTCGGCTGGATACCCGACTCATACGGGACGCCGGTAGCGATATCTCGTCGGCGCTCAGGCTTTTTCCAATGTCGCTCTCCCAGGAGTGCCGGTAGTCCCAACATGACGGCCATCACGATGAGGACACCCACCGCATAGAGTCCCATTTGCCACATCCACTGCAATACCATCCGGACCTCCCTTTGGTCGCGAGCTCATATCGTGACGGTCTTCAATCTCAAGTACGTCAAGCAAGGGACGAGCCAATATCCAGATCAATAAAAGCGCCGAGAGACACTCATCGGCTTCACTGATTGCTGAGGACGGGCGTCTAGCGCGGACAGGTTGTCCCAGGCAGAGACAGTTTGTTCCGTCCCGGATAGTGCGAACAGCCTTCTACAAGACCACTGTTCCATGCGCATGAGCGGTATTATTGTAGAAGGCGAGAAGCGCTCGAGACAGAGCATTCGCTACGAAAACACTTTGTGCCCCAGGATGATGCCCGCGATGAGCAAGATAAAAAATATCCCTAAAAACAAATAGAACAGTGTCTTGGCAATGGTCGCCGCTCCGGCGGCGATGCCGGTAAATCCGAACGCGGCTGCAACCAATGCCACGACCAAAAAGATGAAGGCCCATTTCAACAACATAATGTCCTCCCTCTTCCAGTGTCACTGCACATGGCGCAATTTCGGTGCCTGCATGCGAGGTATCGAAACAGTGATTCGGAACGTCCCAACTCGCAAAACTGGAGTCTGTTGCGCGAATGCGAACAACGCGAACGCGAACAATGGCGCGCTCGCCATATTCCTCCGTACTCCAGCATGATGAAGAGGTCTGTTCCTTGCAGTTTCGCGGTGCGGGAAACGGCTGAGCATACAAGATGGATACCTGGTCTACGGCGTCATGACCTTCGCAGATGAGCGGTGACATACGAAGGGGAGTCGGCTCCATGATGCCACCGTTCAAGGCTCAGAGAACGCTGCCGCGCGGCCTGTTGCCCGGCCCGCGATGGTTCTACCGCCCCAAGGAGGCATACCATGAAGATCAATCGTCGCTCGCTGCTGCGTGTTTCCCTCATGTGGCCGGCGACCGTGCCGCTCTGGTCCGGCACGTTGTTGCAAGCGGCGGAATCCAAGGATGAACGGCGAAAGGAGACGCTCACGAAGGCGCGGCCGACCACGGCCGACAGCCTCGCCGATGCGATCGTCGTCAAGAACGAGAATGTCTTTTTCGTGGCGCGGCCGGACGGAAACGTGCTCCTGAGCGAGTCTCATGGCATGGGGCTCTACTATCACGACTGTCGCTATGTGAACGGCTATGAAATCGAGCTGGCAGGGAAGAAACCGGCTCAACTGTCTGCTTCATCGGTCCAGGGCTCGATCGGCGTCTTTACGTTGACGAACCCCAAAATTGAGTTGGTGGGCGGCGCTATTCTCAATGAGGAAAAAATCGGCATGACGTGGCGGCGGCTGATCGACAATGAAACCCCGGCGCTGCGCGATCGGCTGCACATCCAAAATTTCACCCTTCAGACGCTCGAGTTCCCACTCACGCTGACGATTCAATCGGCCTTCGAGGATATCTTTGCCGTTCGGGGGCTGCTGCCGAAGCAGTTCGGTACGCTTCATCGGCCGACCTGGGAAGCCGATACGTTGCGTTGGACCTACGACGGCAAAGACGGCCTTATCCGCACCTTGACGGTCGTCTTCGATCCGCCACCCGATAAGCGTCATGGCACTACGGCGGAGTTCGCTGTGCGCGTAGGCCCACGCGGCCGATACCGAATCGATGTGGCGCTCCTGATCGGCGAATCCAAGGACCGGGCGACCACCCGCCCTGTGACTCCCGATCCGGAGGAGTTCAGCCGATTGGAGAGGGAGCTCGAACGAGAAACGCAGGTCTGGATGGGATATGTGACCAAAGTCGTGACCGACGGATCAGCCCTCGATCAGCTCATGGAGCGCTCTTTCCGCGGTCTCCGAGTCTTGCGCACACACTTTGGGGATGAAACGTTTTTTGCGGCCGGAGTGCCGTGGTTCGTCGCGTTGTTCGGTCGCGACAGCCTGATCACCGCCTGGCAAATGCTGGCCTATCATCCGGGAATCGCAGAACAGACTTTGCGCCTATTGGCAAAATATCAAGGCACGAAAGAGGACCAGTGGCGGGACGAAGAGCCGGGAAAAATTCTCCACGAGCTCCGAGTCGGCGAGATGGCGAATCTGGACGCCGTTCCCCACACTCCGTTCTACGGAACGATCGATGCGACTCCGTTGTTCTTGATGCTGGTCGCGGAGCATGCGGCCTGGACCGGTTCTCTGAACCTCTTCAATGAATTGCGGACTTCCATCGAACGGGCGCTGTCCTGGATGGATACCTACGGCGACCGGCATGGAGAAGGCTATCTCACCTATGCCAGCCGGCCGAAAGACAAGCTGATCAATCAGGGGTGGAAAGATTCGGGAGACGCCATTGTCACCGCCGAGGGCCAGGTCGCTGCGCCGCCCCTCGCGATGGTGGAAGTACAGGGTTACGGGTATGCCGCCAAACTCGGGATCGCGGAATTGTTCAAGCGGGCCGGCGATCGAGACCGCGCGGATCGTTTGATTCGCGAGGCCGGGCGGCTGCGCGAACGGTTCAACCGGGATTTTTGGATGGAAGATGAAGGCTGTTACGCGCTCGCTCTGCAGGCGGACGGGCGGCAGGCCGCCGTCGTTTCCTCCAATCCGGGCCAGGCGCTCTGGACCGGCATCGCAGACCAGAACAAAGCCGAGCGAACGATCAAGCGGCTCATGGCTGAAGATATGTTCAGCGGATGGGGTGTCCGTACCCTCTCGTCTAAGGAACGCGCCTATAATCCCATCGGCTATCACCTCGGCACGGTGTGGCCGCACGACAATTCGATCATCGCCGCGGGGTTCCGGCGCTATGGACGAGATCGGGAGACGCTGCGGATCTTCCATGGGCTGGTCGATGCCGCCTATCATTTCCATGCGCATCAGCTTCCGGAACTCTTTTGCGGCTTCGATCGGGAGGAGTATGAAATCCCGGTCAACTATCCTGTCGCCTGCCATCCGCAGGCCTGGGCTTCCGGGACGCTTCCCTTTCTCTTGACGACTTTGCTCGGCTTAATTCCGGAAGCGTTCGAGAAACGGCTCCGTATCAGCCGGCCGCTGTTGCCTGATTTTCTCGACCGATTGGAACTGCGCAGATTGCATGTGGGCGGAGCCCTGGTCGACCTCGCTTTTCGACGCGAGGCGCAGGGCGTCCACGTCGACGTGGTGAAGCAACAGGGCGACTTAGACGTTCTGGTGGATAATAAGACAAGACATCATCGTCCTGAAAGGAATTGAGGCAAGGCCATGGATATCACCACCGCATTGGGACTGCTGGCGGGAACGTTGACGACGATCGCCTTCTTGCCGCAAGTGATCCGCACCTGGAAGAGCAAATCGACCAAGGACCTGTCGTTGGCCATGTTGGGCACGTTTACGACCGGCGTCTTCTGCTGGCTGATCTATGGCCTGATGATCGATTCGCTCCCCATTATTCTCGCCAACGCCATCACCTTCGTCCTCGCCGGCGCGAACGTGATGCTCAAATTGCGTTATGGATAGGTCTAATCGGTCAGGAACCCTGCTTCTCCATCGCCAGCGCGGCCGTCTGTTGTCAGGTCGATCTAATCTTTCATTTTCTCCTTCAGCGCCTTTACTTCTCCTTTCCCCTTCTCGACGGAACCTTTGATATTGCCCTTCGCCCGTTCTCCTGTCGCCTTCATATCGTTGCCCTTCGCTTCTTCCTTCAAGGCTTTGATCTCGCCCTTGGCTTCTTCCATCTCGCCTTTCATTTGTCCTTTAGCCTTTTCCCTCTCGGCCTTCATATCACCGGCATTGCTCATCGCGGCAAAACTCAAGGAAAAGGCCACCGCAATCGCCGAACACATCACCTTATTCATTGTGCCTCCTTGGTGCATTGTTCACTTTGGTCATCCGCTACCATACTCGGATAGAACGGACTCCCGCACTGGGACTGTCCCTAATTAGAAGATGAGATTCACGGTTGATTGCGCCCTAGGCGAAGCGTAATATGCCTTCACTTCGTACACCCGAACATAGTCTAATCCGTTTGTCGGCTCCACAACGGACGGCCCGGCAAAGGGCCGCACTCAACAGGAGCCTGTTCATGGACGACCTTCCCGCACGCGGGTCGAATCCAACTTCAATCACACACCAAAGCCGCCTATTGGACCTCCTCACCGGTTACGGTGCATGGGAATGGAACATCGTCAGCGGGGAGGTCCAATGGTTCGGCATGCATGAGCGGGCGGCCGGCCCAGGGGATGGGCGGGACCACGACCACATCCACTCCTTCACGGACCTGTTGCATCCGGCTGACCGCGCGCGCGTGTGGCAGAAGTTGAACAGCAGCATGGCCCGGCGCGACATACCGTATGCCGATGAATATCGATTCCTGCATCCCGACGGCAGCGTGCGATGGATCAGCGGCACCGGGCGGTTCTACTATGATGACACCGGACAACCTGTCCGTATGACCGGGGTCGTACAAGACATTACCGAGCGCAAGCAGACCGAGGCGAGGCTTCAAGAGAGCGAAGAACGGCTGCGGTTGGCGCAGTCGGCCGCGAACATCGGGACATTTGATTGGGACCTTGCGGCCCAAACCATCGTGTGGTCGCCGGAGACCGAACGAATCTGGGGTCTTTCCGCAGGACAGTTCGGAGGAACCTACGAGCATTGGCGGAGGCAGGTTCATCCCGATGATGTGGCCGAGGCGGAACGAATCGTTCGTCTTTCCTCGGAGAATCCGGACATTCCCTACGCGTACGAGCATCGCATTGTTCGACCCGACGGAACTGTTCGCTGGATTCATGCGAATACGACGACGCGGCGCGACACAGCCGGCCGACCGATTCGCATGGTCGGAGTGAATTTCGACATTACCGCGCGTAAGCAGGCGGAAGCGAAGCTGCGCGAAAGCGAAGCCAGGTTCCGCAATGTGTTCGAGCATGCGGGGACCGGGATCGCCATCGCCAACCTTTATGGCGGCTCTGTGCAGTGTAATCCGGCCTACTGCGCGATGCTGGGTTATACGGAAGAGGAGCTTCGGAATCTCGATTTCTCACAGATCGTGCATCCTGACGATCGTGACGTCAATCACGCGGAGATCAAGCGGCTTCTGACCGAGGAACGGCCGTATTTCGAAATCGAGAATCGGTACGTGCATAAGAATGGGGAGCCGGTATGGGTCCACAAGTTTGTCTCGCTTCTCAGAGACCATGAAGGGCACCCGAAAGTTTTGGTCGCCTTGGTCACGGACATCACCGAACGGCGCAAAGCCGAGCAAGCGTTGCATCAAGCAAAGGAGCATCTGCAGCGTTGGACCACGGAGCTGGAAGAAGCCGTGAACGAGAAGACCGCGGAACTCGTGCAATCGCAGGAACGCCTGCGGGCGCTCGCCAGCGAGTTGAGCCTGGCCGAGCAGCGCGAGCGCAAACGTCTCGCGACCGAACTGCACGACCATCTTCAACAAATGCTCGTATGCGGCAAGATGGCGATCGGAGAGGTACAACGAATCGCCGCTGGCAACCCTGATTGTGGACGCCTGCTGGAACGTGTGGATGACATGTTGTCCGAGGCGTTGACCTATAGCCGCACCCTCGTCGCAGAACTCAGTCCGCCCGTACTCTATGCCGATGGGTTGGGCGCCGGCCTGAAATGGCTGGGCCAGTATATGCGGAGACACGGCCAGACCGTGACCGTGCTTGTCCCGGAAAACCATGAATTCAAACTACCGGAAGCACACCGCGTCTTGCTCTTTCAATCCGTCCGGGAACTTCTCATCAATGCCTCCAAGCATGCCGGAACCGGAAAAGCCACCGTCCGACTGGAACGGCGCGATGAACATTTGCACGTGACGGTGAGTGATGAAGGCAAAGGATTCGATCGTACTGCTGTGACTGCGGGAATTCCTAGTGGCGGAATTTCCTCGAAATTTGGATTATATAGCATACAGGAACGAATGCGGGCATTGGGTGGATCATTTGTCATTCAATCAGCCCCGGGCCGTGGAACCACTGCCACATTGATCTTGCCCATGGCGAGCCATATCGTCGAGGAGGAGCGCGATGCTCAACAAAAAGGACGGTCCATGGTGCAAGTATTGCTGGTAGACGATCACGCGATGGTTCGACAGGGGCTTCGTTCCGTGTTGGATGCCTATGACGACCTGCATGTCGTCGCAGAAGCTCGGGATGGTGCGGAGGCGGTACAGCTGGTCGGGGAGTTCCATCCGCGCGTGGTGGTGATGGACATCAATATGCCGAGAATGAACGGGATCGATGCCACGACACACATCAAGAACCGATGGCCGGAGACGACCATCATCGGGATCTCGGTCAACACCGGTGACGATAACAGCGACGCGATGAAGCGGGCCGGTGCCGCCACGGTCCTTCCCAAAGATACGGCGGTCGATCAGCTGCATGATGCGATCGTTCAGGAGGTCGGCGTATCCGCCGACAAGTTTACCCCGCCTCACTAACAGCCCGATCAATGTGTGCGCGTACCGTGTTACCGTGTGTTGACCGTCGGCTTCTGTCCCTCAGCGGGACCTTCTCTTCCGCTATACCGGACTTCAGCAGTAAGAGGCATAGGGCCGGGAAAAATGCGCCCTTGCTTCTTCTTCATCTAGGCCTCGGCTTTTCCTTACCTGATAGAGGAAGCGCGCCGGACCGATGCGCCAAGGCTTCTATTCCTACTAACAAGCCTTGTTTTTTATCGGACGATTGTATTACCCCTTGGCGAGATCGTAATATGTCATCTCCTCATATTTCGTACACCAAATTAATCCATCGACGGCTCCATCGCCGGCGATTCATAGAAGAAACACATCCCATTCCAATCACATGTAGGAGCCGGCCATGGAAGACTTTCCTCGCAACACCATCGATGACTCTTCGGCCCGTCCGCCGTTCACGGACTTCGGTGCATGGGATTGGGACATCATCAGTGGAGATGCGCAGTGGTTCGGCGCCCATGAGCGGTTGATCGGCATGCGAACGAAAAGCCTCAGCGGCAACGTCGAAGCGTTTTCCCATGTGCTCCATCCGGATGACCGAAGGCGTGTCTGGAAAAAAGTGCTCGGCACGATGGCGCGGCGGGAGACGCAGTACTCTGATCAATTTCGATTTTTGTACCCGGACGGCACGGTGCGATGGATGAGCGGCACCGGGCGGTTCTACTACGACGACAGCCACCGACCGATCCGCATGGCCGGCGTCGTGCAGGACGTCACCGCCGTCAGGCGCCAAGAGCAAGCGTTGCGCGAAAACGAAGCTTGGCAGAGCGGTCAGAAGGAGGCATTCCAAGCCGCCATGAACGGCGCATCGCTGGAAGACTCGCTCCGCCCTCTGGTCGGTACTGCCGTCCAGTATTTCGGGGGAGACGCGCGGGCGGCCTTTTACCGTGTCCGTGCTGACGGCGCGACACTCGGCCATGTCGTAGGCATGTCCGAGGCCTATGCGCGAAGCGTGGAGGGTTTCAAGATCGGGATGGACTCGTTGTCCTGCGGATTAGCGATGTACCAGATCGCGGCAGTCATCACGCCTGACGTTGCCCAGGACCCGCGATGGCGGCCCTGGCTGTGGCTGGCGCAGGAGCATCGGTTCCGAGCCAGTTGGTCATTCCCCGTGCGCGCCACCGATGGGCCCGCACTGGGTACCTTGGCGTTGTATTTCAATGAGCCTCGTCAGCCCACAGCTCGCGACCTCGAACTGGTTGATGTGCTCACCCACGCCGCCACGATCATCATGTCCCGTTACAAGGAGTCCTCCGAACGTGCTCGAGCGGAGTACGCCTTGCGCGAAAGCGAAGCACGGTTCCGCACGATGGCGGAAGCCGTGCCGAGTTTCCTCTTTGAAACCGACGCCGCCGGCTGGAACATCTGGACCAGCCAGGATTGGTGCCGGTTTACCGGACAGACACCGGAGCAAGTGGCGGGGCACGGCTGGGCCGAGGCGCTACATCCCGAAGACCGGGCGCCCAATCTCGACCGGTGGCTCCAGTGTTTGGAGAGAGGCATGCCTTTCGAGTCTCGGCAACGGGTGCGCCGAACGGACGGCACCTATGCGTGGGTCATCGCGAAAGCCCTGCCCGTGCGCGATGATCAAGGTACGATTCGACGTTGGGTCGGATCGGTGACGGATGTGGATGCTTTTGTGCGGGCCGAGGAGCAGTTGCGGGAAAACCATCGATTCATCAGCGAAATGGCGTCCGTGCTTCCCGGTGTACTGTACATCTTCGATCTCCAAGAACAGCGGAATGTCTACGTGAATCGACACACCGGGGTCGTATTGGGCTACAGCCCGGAGGAAGCTCATGCCTTGGGGGCGGACTTCATTCCGACCGTCGTACATCCCGAGGATGCCATACGATTGCTCCGGCATTTCGAAGGCTTTCAGGAATTGGAGGACGGGGTCCCCGCTCAGGTGGAATATCGCTTCCGACATCGCGACGGATCGTATCGATGGTTTCTCAGTCGGGATATCGTGTGGCAACGGGACGCCGAAGGACAGGTACGGCAAGTACTCGGGATCGCGACGGATATCACCGAGCGGAAGCAGGTGGAAAATCAGCTCCGCGATAGTGAAGAGCGACTGCGATTGGCCTTGGACGGTGCGGACCTCGGCTTTTGGGACATCGATTGGCTAACGGGGGCGACGGTGTGGAACCGGCGACATGCCGCCATGCAGGGCTACAAGACGCAAACCGGACCGGTGTCGCTGGAGCGTTGGCGCGAGCGGATGCATCCAGATGATCGCGGCCGTCACACGGCCGCGATCGAATGGGCGAAGCGCGAGCGGGGGTTATTTGCGCAAGAACATCGCATGTACCGAGCCGATACCGGTGAATTGCGATGGCTCTCGCTCCACGGACGGTTCTCGTATAACGATGCCGGAGAGCCTGTTCGGTTCAGCGGCGTGTCGCTCGATATCACCGAGCGCAAACTGAGCGAGCGGCGACAGGAATTTATCTTGAAATTGAGCGATGCCTTGCGCCCGCTGTCCGACCCGTTGGAGATTCAACGGGCGGCGATGTGCGTCGTCGGCGAGTCATTGCAGGCCGACCGCGTGTTTTACGCCGATATGACGCCGGACGGCGACACGTGGATCGTACAGGATAATTACACGAGCGGACGGGTGCCGAAACTCATCGGCAGTTTTCCTACCGCGGATTTCGACGCGACGGTAGAAACATTAAAGCGCGGAGAAGTGGTCGTCATCTCCGATGTGAATGCGGCTACGGATTTACGAGAGGCGGATAAAAGGGCTTTCGCCGGCCTACATGTCCGGTCCGCCGTCGGCGTTCCTCTCGTCAAAGGCGGTCGCTGGGTCTCCAATCTCGGCGTTCACCACACCGAACCGCGTCAGTGGAAAACGGAAGAAATCACGCTCTTACAGGAAACGGCGGAGAGAACCTGGGCGGCGGTAGAACGCGCCCGCGCCGAGGAAGCGTTGCGCGAAGCCCAACAGTGCCTCCAGCGCTGGAACGTCGAGCTGGAACAGACAGTCAGCATGAAGACCGCCGAGCTCATGCAATCACAAAAGCGCTTGCGGGCACTGGCCAGCGAGTTGAGTCTGGCCGAGCAACGGGAGCGCAAACGGTTGGCGACCGAGCTCCATGATCATCTGCAACAATTACTGGTCTATGGGAAGATGATGATCGGACAGGGGAAACGTCGGATCGCCGACGTGCCGGCTGCGGCAGAGATGATGACGAAGGTGGACGAGGTGCTCTCGGAGGCGTTGACCTATAGCCGTACGCTCGTCGCGGAACTCAGTCCATCCGTGTTGCATGATTACGGGTTGGCCGCCGGATTCAAATGGTTGGGAGAGCATCTCAGGAAGTACAATCAGACCGTCACGGTTCTTGTCCCCGAAAATCGCGAACCTGAATTACCGGAGGCTCACCGCGTGTTGCTCTTTCAATCCGTCCGCGAACTCCTTATCAATGCTTCCAAACATGCCGGGACGGACAAAGCCACCGTCCTCATGCAGCAGCGCGATGACAGTCTGCGCGTGACCGTGAGTGATGAAGGCAAAGGCTTCGAGCTTGGTGCTGCTGCTGAAGGAACTCCTAGCGGCGGGATCTCCTCGAAGTTCGGACTGTTCAGCATCCGGGAGCGCATGCGGGCATTGGGCGGCTCTTTCGACATCCAGTCGGCGCCGGGACGGGGAACGACAGCGATGCTCGTCTTGCCCTTGGCAAGGAGTACTGAGGCGAACGTGCTGAGTCCTGAGTCCGGACAGTCGGACACTCAGCACTTGCCCGACTCAGCACCCGGCACTCAGCACTCAGCACTCCACCAGAAGAACGCAGTTACTCGCGTTCTGCTCGTTGATGACCATGCCATGGTACGGCAAGGCCTCCGTTTCGTGTTGGATGCCTATGACGACCTGCATGTCGTCGCAGAAGCTCGGGATGGTGCGGAGGCGGTACAGCTGGTCGGGGAGTTCCATCCGCGCGTGGTGGTGATGGACATCAATATGCCGAGAATGAGCGGGATCGATGCCACGGCACACATCAAGAACCGATGGCCGGAGACGACCGTCATCGGGATCTCGGTCAACACCGGTGACGATAACAGCGATGCGATGAAGCGGGCCGGTGCCGCCACGGTCCTTCCCAAAGATACGGCGGTCGATCAGCTGCATGATGCGATCGTTCAGGAGGTCGGCGCCTCCGCCGACAAGCTCTCCTCATCCCATTGATCCATCAATCAATGTGCAACGTGCGACGTACCGTGTGCTGATTGTCGAATCATATCCTGCGTCAGGACGTACCACCCGGCGCAACACAGCGCGAGGCTGCTCACCAAAGAAGCGGACGTGGATGAACTGTATCAGACGATACAGCAGTGCCGAAGGGCCAGTGAGTGGTGAAGAGTGAAACAGTGAAGAGCGGTGAGTGACCTCATGAGAATATCATGTCACGCAAGTGGGGGTTACCTGGCCGCCGTGGGAGGGAATTCGCAATCTTTCTGCGAAGCTATCTCGGCATCGATCTCGGTGCGGTGGTCGTAATAATACGACAGCGCATCGTAAATCGCCGCCAAGCCGACATGTGGATAGTAGGTGAGCAATTCATCAGGAGAAAGACCATATTGCAAGACATATGTAGCTATCGTCCTCACCGTAATACGAGTGCCGGCGACCGTGGGCTCCCGCCGCAAATGGACTGGTCGGACTCGATATAGGGGTGAAGGACATGTGGCATGCCGCTACTGTACATCAGGAAAAATGATGGGACAAGCCATCTTCTCCCCACTGTCAATGGTCGACGGTGCAACAACAACCAAGACACCGACAGAATCTGGATCGTCCCGTCACTCACCATTAACCATAAAGCGTTCACCATGGGAGGAAGCGGCTGTGGATGAACTGTATCAGACGATACAACATGTGCTGAAGACATGAGTGGGCAGGACAAAGAACCCTGCTTACCTAGAAACGAGCAGGCCGGTCCAGTCGAGAGTTTGAAACGACACAATCGCTTTCATGGATTCGAAATCGTGATCGCAATGGAGAAGCACCGCTCCTATGGCATAAAAGTATGGGCGTCAAGCGCGGGCTTGATGCAGTGCAGTGGGTGGGAAGTGGAGAAGCGATGAATGGCGGAGAAATGCCCACTGTTGCGCCAGCATGAGAAAACCTCGGCGGTCGAATGTCACGATGACACGACCCTGTCGGCGCTGTTGCTCACCAAAGAAGCGGCGGTGGAACAGTTGTACGGGGCGATTCACGAGGCGGTAAGCTGAATGGGTTACAGCTCGAATGCGAAGCGCAAGGCATCTCAAACCTGCGGTATGTCGCGCCTGCACGGCGCAATTGTTCAAAAGGCAGGCATCTCCGCGGACGAGATCACTCCACTCCACTGATTTACCGTGTCTTGACGGTCGGATCAGGGCGGTTCTCTTCCGCTATACCAAAACGTCAGCATGAGCAGCATCAAGAAGAGCAACAAGGCAAAACGGAACAGCCAAAAGTAGGGCAGGCCGATATAGGGAGACTTGAAAGCCCCGAAGAAGTACAGGGCTACGATGATGATTCCCAGTAACAAGCTGCCGGCGATCAGTGTCACCATAACGTCCTGAAGTCATCGTTTCAATTTACGGACTGTGCCGAGCGCGAGAGGGACGTCACTACTGAACAAGGTGTTAGTTATATGTAAAACCGAAACGGTAAGAGAATGTGGTAATTGCCCGCCGTGGACAGTTGACCTATCGGTCTCGACGGTCAATCAATTGAAACGTGACACTAACCATAGTCTTGCGATTATACTTCGAATAAAACCCCATTACGCACTGGGACTACCCCGAGCACATAATGCCACAGAAGGCGCAACGTCTCCTTTCATCCGGCATGCGTCTCCTCACCCGAGATTTTGAATGAACTCAAGTCATTCGAGTGAAGAGATCTTCATCGAGGGTTCACCTTTGCTTCATACGCATTCATTATGTTGCTCCTCGTACGATCCCACGTTCTAGGGTTGTATCGCGTGAAGCAAAAGTAGAAGATTCAAACATTTTTGCAGACCATTCCTGATCTGTTTGCCGGCTCCATAGCGGCAGCTGGACTAGAGCCTCTGGAGCCTGTTCATGGACGACCTTCCCGCACGCGGGTCGAATCCAACTTCAATCACACACCAAAGCCGCCTATTGGACATCCTCACCGGTTACGGTGCATGGGAATGGAACATCGTCAGCGGGGAGGTCCAATGGTTCGGCATGCATGAGGGGGCGGCCGGCTCAGGGGAGGGGCGGGACCACGACCACATCCAATCCTTCACGGACCTGCTGCATCCGGATGATCGCGGGCGCGTGTGGCAGAAGCTGAACAGTATGATGGCACGGCGCGACATACCGTATGTCGATGAATATCGATTCCTGCATCCCGACGGCAGCGTGCGATGGATCAGCGGCACCGGGCGGTTCTACTATGATGAGACCGGACAACCCGTCCGTATGACCGGGGTCGTACAAGACATTACCGAGCGCAAGCAGACCGAGGCGAGGCTTCAAGAGAGTGAAGAACGGCTGCGGCTGGCGCAGTCGGCCGCGAACATAGGAACGACCGAACGTAAGGAGGCGGAAGCGAAGCTGCGTGAGAGTGAACTGAGATTTCGAACGATGGCGGAGACCGTGCCGAGCATGCTGTTTGAAACCGACGCGGCCGGCTTGATTACCTGGACGAGCGAAGACTGGTGCCGGTTTACCGGCCAGACGCCGGAACAGGTGGCCGGGCATGGTTGGGTCGAAGCTCTGCATCCCGACGACCGGGAGGTCAATCTTAGCCAATGGCTCCGCTGCATGGAGACCGGCCGGGCCTTCGAGTCGCAGCAGCGTCTGCGCCGTACTGATGGAAGTTACACCAGGGTCATTGCGCAGGCGCTGCCCGTGCGGGACGAGGAAGGGATTGTCAGCCGTTGGGTCGGGTCGGTGACGAACATTGATGCCATCGTACGAGCGGAGGAAGAACAGGCCAGACTCGCGGCGATTGTCGAAAATACCAGCGACGCCATCATCGGCAAAGATTTGCAGGGCACCATCACGAGTTGGAACAGAGCTGCGGAAACCCTGCTCGGCTACAGGGCAGCCGAAGTCATTGGTCGACCGGTGACCCTGTTCTTTCCGCCCGATCGATTGGAGGAGGAGTCCGCGATCCTCGACCGCCTACGGAAGGGCGAGTCGATCCGGCAGTATGAGACCGTGCGGCGTTGCCAGGACGGCCGTGATATTTCGGTGTCGTTGACCATCTCGCTGGTCCGAGATAAGCAGGGCCGTATCATAGGCGCGTCGAAGATCATGCGCGATATCACCGAGCGCAAGCAGACGGAAACCAAACTGCGTGAGAGCGAGGCAAGGTTCCGGAATGTGTTTGAGCATGCGGGGACGGGAATCGTCATCGTCAATCTCGATGGAAACTTCGTGCAATGCAATCCGGCCTACTGCGCGATGTTGGGCTATACCGAAGAGGAACTCTTGCAGGTTCACTTTTCAGAGTTGGTCCACGTGGAGGATCGCGACGCCAATCTTGAGGAGACCAAGCGACTTCTCAGGGGGGAGCTACCCTATTTCGAAATTGAAAATCGGTACATGCATAAGAACGGCGAGCCGGTCTGGGTCCGCAAGTTTATCTCGCTCTTGCGCGATGATGAAGGGAGACCGATGTATGGGCTTGCCCTGGTGACGGACATCACCGAACGGCGTAAGACCGAGCAGGAGTTGCTTCAGGCTAAAGAGCATCTGCAACGCTGGGCCGTGGAACTGGAGAGGGCAGTGAATGAGAAGACGTCCGAATTGGTCCAATCGCAAACGCGCCTGCGATCGCTCGCCGGCGAGTTGAGTTTGGCCGAGCAGCGCGAGCGCAAACGTCTCGCCGGCGAACTGCACGATCATCTGCAACAGCTGCTGGTGCTCGGCAAGCTGACTGTCGGACAAGGCAAGCGGTCCGCCGGGGGTCCCGGACATGAAATCGCGCTCAACCGTGTGGATGACATCTTATCGGAGGCGTTGACCTATAGCCGCACACTCGTCACTGAACTCAGCCCGCCGGTGTTGCGCGACCATGGCCTTGCCGCCGGCCTCACATGGCTCGGGGCGTACATGAAGAAGCATGAACAAACCGTGACGGTGAAGGTGCCGGAAGGAAAGGAGGTGCAATTGCCGGAAGACCAAGTCATCTTGCTGTTTCAATCAGTGCGCGAGCTCTTGATCAATTCCTCGAAACATGCAGGCACCGGCCATGCGACGGTCACCATGGAGCTGGTTGATGGGAATCTGCGCATCATCGTGAGTGATGACGGGGCAGGCTTCGATCTTGCCGCTGTTGCTGCCGGACCTCACCCTAGCGGCGGCATCTCCTCGAAGTTCGGATTGTTCAGCATCGAAGAACGCATGCTGTCGCTGGGAGGAAGGTTCGATCTCTATTCGACCCCAGGACATGGGACGACGGCAACGCTTATGCTTCCGTTCGCGCAGAAGGAGAAAACGACGCGAGTGGCGCGCGACGAGTGATGCGCAAAAAGGAGTGATCACTATGCCGATCGCGAGAGCGCATCTCCCTTGAACACGTTGTATAAGTAAAACAGAAAAGGAAGGTGCACGACGGATCCCAACAGCAGACTCGCCAGCAAAATATCCAGTGTTTCGGACGGGGCCGCATCGTAAATAGTGACCGACGGCTCGACAAGATATGGGTACTGCGATAAGGCCCACCCCCACAGCACAGCGACTGCTCCGCCTCCCGCCAAGAATCTAGCCAGCAGATCGCGCTCGGTGATCAGGGCCCACAGGACGGCGATATGGAGCAGCCCTGTGGTCACGACCGTTGCACGGCCGACAGCCGTTCCAGTCAGACCGTGATGAATTTCCGGCGCTCCTTCTCCGGTCAGAAACAGGGCGACGGTGGCCAAGATGATGACGAGTATTCCGCTCATGATGGCCCGGTGCCGAAAGAGGCGGCGCAAGCCCGGGTCTCGGCTTTCCATGATCAGATAGACTGCGGCAAGGTAAGCGACCAATGCTGTTGCCAGCAGGCCGACCGCGATGGGAAACGGTGCCAGCCAAGGGTCGACGAAGGTTTCTCTGATTGTGTCGGTCGGTCCGGCAGCGCGTCCCGAGGCAATTGCTCCAAGGACGATGCCCAGCATGGTCGGTGTGAGCAAGCTTGACCAGGCGAATATCCAATGCCAAACGGCCGGCGCGCCGGTGAACCCATCGGGACGCGATGTAATATCGTGAGTTCGTATGGCGAAGGCGGTGCCTCGCAGCACGATCCCGATCAGCATCAAGGTCAAGGGGATGTGCAGTCTTATGGAGATCACGGCAAAGGCCGGCGGGAACGCTGTAAAGAGAATCACGACGGCGATGATGAGCCAGACATGGTTGGCCTCCCAAATAGGACCGATCGCTTGATCGATCAACGCACGTTGAGGCTGTCCTTGGCGCCCCATCGCGAAGAAAGTCCAGATCCCCGCTCCGAAGTCCGCTCCACCGAACAACAAATAGAAGGTGAGGGCACCGACCAGCGCGGCAGCGACCATGAGCTCGTACGAAGGCATCGTTAGGCGGCTCTCCTTTCCTCCCTTCGCTCAGAGACGACGGCGGCAGCCGCAATGTGGCGCCAAATAGCCCAAACGACGACCCCCGCCAGCACGACATACAAGGCCGAGAAGGTCATCATTGGAATCCAAAGGCCCGGCATCGGCGTCACCGCTTTCGAGGTGCGCATAAGCCCTTGTATGATCCAGGGTTGACGTCCCACCTCGGTCACAACCCACCCGGCCTCGATGGCGATGAATCCCAATGGAGCTGTGATAACCAATGCGCGCAAGAGCCGGCGGCTCCTTTCCAATTGTCCATTCCACCAACGCCAACCGGCCCAGATCGTCACTCCGGCCATGATCACCCCACAGGTCACCATGAGCTGGAAGGCCACGTGGGTGACGGCCACGGGCGGCCAGTCTTCACGGGGAATCCGATCGAGCCCCGGAACCACGGCCCGAGAATCTCCATGCAAGAGAAGGCTCAATCCGTTTGGAATCATCACCGCATAGTCGATGGTTTGCATGGAAGCATCAGGAAGTCCGAAGAGGACGAAATCCGCTCCGGCTTCCGTGGTGAAGAGCGATTCCATCGCGGCCAGCTTCGCCGGCTGGTGATCGGCGACCGCTCGAGCGATGAAGTCCCCGCTTAACGGTTGAAGGAGGGCGGGAATCCCGCCGACCCCCAGCGCGATGGCGATCGCATTCCGGTGAAATTGATCCGACGGACGGCGCAGGAGAAGAAACGCGTGCACGCCGGCCACGAGAAATCCTGTCGAGGCAAAGGCCGCAAGCAACATATGCAACGATTCCTGAACGGCCAGCGGGTGCAAGAGCGGAACTAAGGGTCGGACATTGGTGAGCTTGCCGTCGGTGAGATCGAAGCCGGTGGGCGCATTCATCCAGGCATTGACCGCGATGACGAAGACGGCGGACGCGATTCCGCTCGCCGCGACGATGAGACCGGATATAAAATGCGCGAGCGGCGAGATCCGCGACCAGCCGTAGAGATAGATCCCGAGAAAGATGGCTTCCGTGAAGAACGCAAACCCTTCCAGCCCGAAGAGAGGCCCGACGACTGGACCGGCCCGTTCCATGAATGACGGCCAAAGCAAGCCCAACTCGAACGAAAGCACGGTTCCGGACACGGCGCCGACCGCGAACAAAATCGCAGTCCCTTTCGACCATCGCTTCGCCAGCGCGAGAGATTCTTCATCCTTCGTTTTCAGCCAGCGCCACTCTGCGACGGCCATCAGGACCGGCATCGCGATGCCCAGCGCGGCAAAGACGATATGGAAGCCCAGGGACATGGCCATCTGGGATCGAGCGGCGATCAGGTCCGGTATCATAGTGAATATCGGTACCGTAAGGCGTCATTCACGTGATTGAAGACGAGAGCCGTGGACCTCATGCCGACCTTCTGGACGCACAATACAGAGACGATAACGCTCCCAGGCTTAGTCCCAGCGCCAACCAACCGCGGTAGCGATTGATCCAAGCTTGGACACTGTAGTCGGTGGAACGGCCGTCGAACTCTCCTCTTGCGCCATAGTCACCGGGCAAGGGATCGTAGAGATTGTTCGGACGATCGGGCTCCACCGGCTCCTGTGTTTGCTGAGCGCCGTATCCCATGTACGCCAAATAGTGATCCAAGATCCCGGGGATGAATTTATCGCCGAGGATCGCTTGCACCGCGGACATGCCTATCGTGAACTCGCGTCGTGGATGATGGGCGACCCAGTACACGGATCTGGCAATGACTTCCGGTTGAAAGATCGGCGGCACCGGCTGGGGGTGATTCGGCATCCGGGTCTTGATCCAGGAAAATTGCGGCGTATTGACCGCCGGCAATTGGACGATCGACAGATGGACGCGACTCTTGTCATGAATGAGCTCCGAACGAAGCGATTCCGTGAACCCCTGAATCGCATGTTTGGCGCCGCAATAGGCGGATTGCAGTGGGATGGCTCGGTAGGCCAGGGCGGACCCGATTTGCACGACGATGCCGCGATCCCTCGGCACCATGCGGCGCAAAGCCGCCAAGGTTCCGTACACGTATCCCAGATACGTGACCTCCGTCACTCGCCGGTAGTCTGCCGCCGTCATCTGGAGCGCCGGCGACAAAACAGACACCATGGCATTATTGATCCAGATATCGATGGGGCCGAACTCTCGTTCTGCTCGATCCGCCGCCGCTTCCACTTGCAGGTCGTCGGAGACGTCCGTCAGAATCGGCAAAGCCCGACCCCCAAGGCGTTCGACATCCTGCCTGGCTCCTTCCAGGCCGTCTCGGCTGCGGGCCAACAGGACGACGCAAGCGCCGTGCGCGGCAAACTCTCTGGCGATCGCTCTGCCGACCCCTGCTGAGGCGCCCGTCACGACGACGACTTCGCGTTTTCCTTTTCCATTGTGACTCGGATTCATGTGGTCCCCCATGTATTTGTCTCGGTATTTCCATTCGACGATCACGGTACCGGTACAGTGGGATCGAGTGGGGTGTCAATGAGTGGGGTGTCAAATGATAGCGCCATGAAGATCCTCTCTGTAGAGTTGGCAGTACGCAGGATACAGAGGGCACGATGTGCCTGATCGGACAGGTTGTCCGTTTCACAAGACAGATCTGCCGTACTTCTTCGAGAGAAGACCCTGCGCGCTGATCAGTCTGCAATCACCGGCACAACAACCATCGTGGCGATCAGCCGGATGATCGTGAAGATGTGAAAGCTGCAAACATCTTCTTCCTCACGATTCTCCTTGTACCGATACTTCCGGGAGAAGGACGCAACATCGGTGCCGCGCTTCGGCAAGTCTTATCTGTGATGAGACACAAGCGTCGTCCACAAACAGGTTATTCCGATGTATGGAGACAGTGTGTCCGCTGCCGTTTTTAAGCGACGTCATGTCCGTGTCTCGCGTTGCCCTGCGGAACGTGAGGGAATGAGTCGATGGCCATGCCAAACAGTCGTCACATCGTCTTGGTATGGCCCTTGCGAAATTTATCGATGGCGCATGAGCACGACGGTTTTTGCCGGTGCGGCGATCAGTTTATTTTCATCTTCATAACGTGAAAGGAACACATCATGACTACGTTATTGCTTCGTGTCGCGTTGCCGCTCGCGGGCTTGGGATTCATGACCTTCTGCTATACCGCTGATGCTTGGTCACAGCAATCCGAGACCACGGAAGGTAGTTACCCGTTACGAGAACAGTCGATGGAACAATCGTTGAACTTGGGTGGCGATCGACAATCGCCCCCCTACAACTCTATGGAGTCGTGGAGGCATGTCAGCGGCGAAATCGGCCAGATGAAGAAGGTCCTCGTGCGAGACACCGGACAGGAACACTTGGTTGTGTTACTGAGCACGACACAAGGACATGTCGTCGTGGCGGATTTGGGACCAGCCAAACAATTTCGCGATGTGGAACTTCGGACTGGAGATTGGATTTCGATACGTGGACCGGAGAATAAGGTCAATGGTCGTCATGTGATATTTGCTCGAGAAATCAATGTCGATGGAGACATTATACGCGTCGACCGTCGGATGCCCTCTCAACACGCGCGTCAATCGGCAAAAACGGTGAGTGGAAAAGTCGCAATTATCAAAGAGCTGAAGATCAAGAGAGGCGACAAGTCTCATCAGGTCGTCAGGATCGTGACCAAAGATGGAAAACAAATCGTCGCCGACCTTGGAGAGAAAGCGTCTCTTCAAGACCTGAATCTCGCCTATGGCCAGGAGATCTCCGTGGAAGGGCCGATGGCCCGGTTGAGCGGCAAGCCGTTTGTCCTTGCTCAGAAAGTGACCAGCCAAGATAAGACGGTACACATTGAAAGGAAGGTGTTGTCCGCCATGCGGTCAGTCCATGAGGGAAAGAGGTCGGAGGGGCAAGCATCGAATGCCCGCTCCGAAAACCCATCGCAAGAGGTCCGTGGCGAAGTCGTTATGAAGGGCGAGGTGCTCAATATCGACCGCGATGGATTTTATATTGTGAAAGAACCAAACGGACGAGAGGTGCACCTTCTGGTGGCCGAGGATTTGGATGTGGGCCTGCATGTGGGGGATCAGATCCTGGCGCAAGTGGCGCCGGATGGATACGTCACCTCTATTGTGAAGGCATTCGATAACCAATCAGAATCGGCTTCGGCCTATTCAGGCGGGTATTTCAACGATGGCTTGTACGATGATGACTGGTACTTCGACTATTACGAACTGCCGACCGAGGAGGGATCCCACCGTAGCAACCAGGAAAGGTTGCGTGAGTACGAGGCCGGTCAAATGTATGAAGGGGCAGAAGAAAGCGGGATCTTTAATTTCTAATCGTTCTCGACATGATGGAATCAGGAGTCGGTGACCATGGATATTGGCACATGAAACGGCCGTACCCCCGAAGCAGTGGTACGGCCGGATTCGAGGGAATTCTTCCCTGCTTACGCCGCCTTGGTTTTAGAGGTCTGTCCTTGTGTCGAAGGCTGTTGACCAGGGGTCTGTGACCGCGATGCTCCTTCATTTCCTTCAATAGGAATTTCCCGACGATGCTGGGTCGCTACGGGAACCGGCATGTTGACGGTGAGGATGCCGTTTTCGAATGTCGCCTTTGCTTGGTCGATTTGAACATCGTCAGGAACCGGCACTGTACGCCTGAACGAGCCATAGCTGCGTTCCGAACGGTAGATTCCGCCTCGTGTCTCTTCATGCTCGCGCTTGCGTTCGCCGCTGAGGCCGTGGGGAGTCAATTCCACTTTGATATCTTCTTTTCGAAGACCGGGCTTGTGGCGAGCGTGGTTGCTTTGGCGGTTTGGATTTTGAGGATGGATGGGGTGGGCCGTCGGCGCGATTCTCTTGCTCGGCACCGCGGCGATCATACGGGATGAGGCCCACTATGAAATCGGTCCGGTGGCAAGGGATCTTTCCAGTAGAATCGAGCACAGCGATTGGCAATATACGTTTTGACACCGCAACCAGGAAGGAAACGTATGAAGCAATTTCGGCGTGTTCGAGACCTCGCCGCATTGACACTGTCCGCCATTGACGGCCGGATGGGGTCGATATCGGAATTGTACTTCGACGATCAAAGCTGGATCGTCAGATACCTGATCATAAACACCGGGGGTTGGCTTTCCTCACGAAATGTGCTCATTGCGCCTATTGCCGTGGCCGGCATCAATGATGCCGATGCATCCATGCGGATCAATCTGCGAAAAGAGCAAATCGAGCAGGCACCACCCATCGAGAAGGCGAAGCCGATCTCACGCCAGTACGAAGAAGCCTACTATGAGCATTTCCGGTGGGCGCCGTACTGGCAAGCAGGCACAACCGTTTTAGGGACCCCGATTCCTTATCCCGATCCGCCTCCGATGAATGTGGACGAACCGGTCTTCTCCGAATCGCCGGAGAAGTCCCACCTCCGCAGCAGTGCGGAGGTGACCGGCTACGGCATTCACGCTCAGGATGGAGAAATCGGTCATATCGAAGACTTGGTCATCGACGACGAGGATTGGAACGTCAGATATGTAGAGGTGGATACGAGGAATTGGCTGCCGGGGAAAAAAGTGTTGGTGCAAACCGGCCGCATCAAGCAGATCGATTGGCATAGCCGATCGGTCACCATGTCGCTGACCCGGCACGCCATTCAATCGGCACCGGCTTATGAGCCCTCGATGCTCGTTACGCCGGATTATGAAATACAGCTCTTCAAGCACTATGGAAAAGCGGCAGCGTAACTCAGCGGGTCCGTAGGCGCTCAGTGGACCAATAACCATGACCCTTCTCATCTTTTCAGGATGTGCTCCATGGCTCCACAATGAGAGCAGTCATGATTCACCGGTGCCGGGTCTGATGGAAACAGGCCGTGATCGTCTGCAGAGACGGTCTTCCCTCTTCGCCTTCTGAACGTGTCGTAAAACCGCTGCATTCATTTCCCTCATCTCTTATAATACGCAAGCCGTATGGGGGACAGACGAGGCTATCCTGAGTATGTCACGACAGGTCAACGCCTCGTTTTTCAGACATGTTTGAAATGTTCGTCGGTCACTCGTACGTACCTCTTGCACTCTGTTGTTTTATTTCAATCCTATTGATCGATCCGGTCGGAGCCCAAGACCAGCCGACTCCATTGGCGGGACAAGAATTCCACACGGAAGTGCTCGGCGAAAAGGTCGACGTGGCCCCCCGTGACCGCAAGACCGTGACCGCCGCAAGTTTCGGCGTGCAGTATCTTCACGACGGGCCGAGCTTCTATCAAGTATTGCCGTTCGGCGCCTTCTATGTGTGGCGCCATTCAGGCGATTACACGGAACGATTCCGAGGTACATTCGCCGTCGCCGTCAATGACCTGGCGTATAATGTCGGCATTCGCTCCTTGCCCGGATGGGAATTACGATTCACGCTCAACAACATGATCATTCCTCTCGGTCGGGCGGAATATGTCGAGGGACAAATCATTCGCGGTGTCGAGGTGGTGTGGAATTACGTGTTCGCGGGCTTTGGAATCGCCTATCGGAAGCTGTGGTCACCCGGTCATCAGGACAACGCACTCGAGATGTCCCTGACGTATGAACCCGGCTATCGTTGGTTCAGAGGCAGCGGGGATGCCTCGCCGAACTTCATTGTGCCCAGCGATACGTATGAAGGACGGGTGCATCTGCGTCTGCGAAACGATGCCTTGGAACGTAACCTCATGGAACTTCCGCATCGGGGGTACGCTATCGGCGGCGATTTCTTATACGGTTACCGCACCAATTGGAGGCAATGGGGAGGTGTCGCCTTCGATAAGCCGAATGCGGATCGAGAACGAGACTATCTCATGGGCAGTTTCTATGCGCTTGCCGCCACCGGCATTCCTTGGATCAAGAATGAACGGCATCGGCTCATCGTTTCATTCTATGGCGGGATTGGACAGGATCTCGACCGATTCTCAGCGTTTCGCTTGCCGGGTCGACCGACCGGCTATGAGTGGGAAGCACTTGCATTGCCGATTTTACCGAGCGTCGCGTTCAATGAGCTGGTTCCCACTCGTTATGCCATCGTGCATGCGACCTATCGGTACGAGGCCGTCTTTTTTCTCTATCCGTATATTCGCGGTTCCTATGGGTTGGTGGAGCAAGCGCGCTTTCAACCGGACGGCAGCATCCGTAACCAAATGGATCCCATGCCCGCAGTCAGCGGGGGTGTGGTGAGCGGCGGTCCCTGGCGTTCGCAGATCGAAATCAACTACAGCTATAACTTCGGCATCTATAGCGACCACGGCGGTGGCCCACCAATCGCCGGGAGGCACGGGTTTTTTGTCTTTTGGTCCAAAGAGTTTCGGTAGGTCACGAGTAAGCCCGTCGCCATGTCCATGTGCCCCTGAACGACTGAACCATCTCTCCAGCATTGTGCGGATTCTTCGATGCGCCGAGAATCATTTCGGTCATAGGCAATTCGCATGCATAAGCCGAAAGGCTTTGGGGACGAGTTGTCCATTGAGAGACATTTGAGAGACATTCTTCTCTCTCCCGGTTCGGATAGTCCTTCAATTTCTTTCCATGGAAGGGTTTCGCGAACATCCTAATTTTAAAGCACTTGTCTGCATGGATAGGCGATGGCGTGGATTTTGCGAAATTTCAGAATATGAAAAGAAAAATAGCGGGACAGGTTGAACCGTGTGTGTGACGAGAGGCGGAGGATTTGTATATGGTGGAGATTCTTGTCGCGTTGTTTTTGGCGTTTGCCGTCATGTGGGCGTTGATCGTATACGCCGGTGAGGAAGGGGGTTGGGGAGCATGGCCGGTATTCGCGCTGTTCTTCTTCGCTATGTTGGCCGGAGGAATATGGTTGACGCCGGTCGGTCCGCCGTTGGTCGGCGTGTATTGGGTACCGTTCCTATTCGTCGCCATCTTTATCGCCTTGTTCAGGGCTGCCGTGCCCCGTCCGCCCAGGAGAAAGAGGCGCAAGAGTGCACAGTCGTCTGTACTGAGTAAGCAGGATGATCTGTCGGTGGCTCCGGTCGGATTGGGAGTACTATTCTGGTTGATTCTGGTAGGCCTGGCCATGGTCGCTCTCTTTCGGTATGCCATATCAGATGGGTCGGTTCTGCAGGCTTCCTAAAACCCATGCTGCTGGTAGCGAGTGAAGTGATATGAGTGAGAGGACGCGCTGTATCTGTTATGTGTCGATTAAGCGACACCTCCGGGCGAAAAGGAACAGAATTGGTGAGAACAACAGATTCAAGACTAGGAAAAAATTCCCTCTCCTGACGAGGAGTCATTACATAACACTCGACTCGGTCCGAATGTCGGCACGCGGCTCATCCTATTTAGACACAGCCTCAATAATCGGCAAGTCTTCGGCGTGTCGCTGCGATCCTGTTGTATTTTCGGACAACTGAACGACTGCAACTTCATATCCCGTCCCGGGAAAAAGAGATACAGTAAGGTCGTACGAGAGATACAGCAAGGTCGTCCGTCTGTATGTCGAGGTCGTGCCTTAAAGTGGTGAATCTCCGTAAAGACATAGGAGAAAGATCGACAACCATGCCATGACGACACGGCGCGCATTTTGCAGTCTATCAAAAATATTCATAGTTGCGTCGAATGGAACGAAAGGCTGTTGTAGAGATTCAGCGCTGATCCGCTGCGAGCACCGGATACATCGAGAGGCCTTCCATGGCAGAGATTCTTGTCTTGTGGATGTTGGGCTTGATTGTGATCGCCATCGCATGGGGAGGCATAGACACAATCGCCGTTCCCCTCAAAATGCTGGCTCAAGCATTACACACTCCTGAACGAAGCACATGTTTACAAATCGTCGTCGCGAGTCTCATGGCGTTAGCCGTGATCTCAATCATGGTGACGGCAGCGAATAATAATATAGAAGAAGGGGTCGGACTGCCGGCGCTCTTCATATGGGCCGGAGGCATCTGGCTGATCCCGTTTCGATTCGACATAGTGGAACATTACTGGCTCTCGTCCTTGGCCATAGCCGTTATTCTTGTACCATTGTGGGTCGGGAAAACCTCTTCTCATGCTTCAACACAAGCGGATGCCCAGACGGATGTTTCGACTCAGCAGGGGCAGGACAGATCCCCGAGCGCGACCGGCCTTGGATTCCTCTTTTGGATTTTCTTGTTCGGCCTCACCGTCGCCGCCATTGCCCGATACACATCTGGGTGGAATGCCGCTGCCCTTAATTCATGAACGACACGACCTACTTGTCGGCTCGCTCCTACCGACCGTAATAAAAAAGTAGACCTCTCAAAAATCGAGATTGCCGATGGCACAGCCATCGCTGTTCTACAAGCCTTTCGCGAAATCACTTTAGAATTGGGCCGATCATTTCCTCCAGTCATGTGGCAAAACCAGGGAGTTCCCTAGTGGAATGTAGCCGAGGTGAGTCGTCACTATGGCACGGCCCAAGTCCGGAGCAGGCATGAAGCAATTGAGACGTGTACAGGACATCGCCAAATTGACCCTTCGTAGTATCGATGGGCAGGTGGGGACGATACGAGGGCTCTATTTCGACGATCAAAACTGGGCGGTTCGGTATCTGGTGGTGAGGACCGGAAGATGGCTCATGGGTCGCCATGTGTTGATTGCGCCGGTTGTAATCGGAACGATCGACGATGCCGATGCTTCCATACGAGTCAATCTGCCCAAGGAGCAGATTGAGCACGCTCCTTCGATCAAGAGTACCACGTCAATTCCATGCCGGTACGAGCAAACCTATTATGAGCGTTTTCAGTGGGCGCCATATTGGCAGCCGGACACCACGATGTGGGGAAGCCCGATTCCTTTCCCTGATGCTTCGACAACGAGATTGGATGAATTTCTTGTGGGGGAAATCCCCGAACCGTCCCATCTGCGCAGCAGCGCCGCCGTGACCGGCTGTGGGATTCGTGCCCAAGACGGCGAAATCGGTCACATGGGGGATCTCGTCATCGACGATAAGGATTGGATCATCCGGTATGTTGAGGTCGATACGAGGAACTGGCTGCCCGGCAAGAAGGTCCTGGTGCAGACCGGACGAATCGGACCATTCGACTGGTACAGTCGATCGGTTGCCATGGCACTGACCAGGCACGCCATCCGATCGGCGCCGGCCTATGATCCATCGATGCTCATCACACCGGATTATGAGGTTCGACTGTTCAAACACTATGGAATGGATGTGGCGTAGCAACGCAACCGATTATGTCGTGGGGTAGCGGCTTCGCGAAGTCGCTCCTCATGGATTGTTCCTCGAGCCTGCTCCGATCATTAAGCGATCTTTTCTACCGGAAAATATTCCTTGGATGCTCTGATAGAGAGCAATGATCCATGGGACATTTCGTCTCCGTCGAGACAGTAAGTGTAAGTTCTCGCCTCCAGAGTCCCGAAGCGGAAAATAGGTATCAGCGGGCTTCTACTATATATGAAAATTCTCATAGGCTTGCTCGCCCGCTGCCCTTCCCACGCGCGATGGTTTGGTACGGTCGTTGCGAAACAATAAAAAAGAAGAATCATTCTATCTATTCCCACGGGGGTATGACATGGACAGACGAGCATGGTTGCTAGGGATTCTCTTAGTCGGCGCGGCGTTTCAGTGGAATGTCGAAGTGGGAGCCAAAGATCTCGGCAGAGCCGGCACAAGTGGGGACTTCGATATTTATGGCTATCCCTGGGACGATAATCGGTCTTATAACCTCGACGATCCGTGCCGGAACGTTTCCTATGGTCCGATGGGCGGTACGAACGACTGGCAGTGGAAATCCGATTCGGAGCTCGGGCAAGCGGTGGAATGCCAGCTTTCGAAACGTCCCTTCCTCAGGAGTGAGGAGATCGAGTTCACCGTCAAAGACGGAACGGCTACATTAAGAGGGACAGTGAAGGATCGGGATGCCGTTCGGAGCCTGGTGGCTGATGTGTACGGCGCGGGCGTGAAGGATGTCGTCAGCAAGCTCGAGGTCGAGGAAGAATAGCAGCTTGTGTCCCGTCTTGTGACCGAAATGCTGACCGCCGCCGGTATTCATTCGAGGAATCGATATTGCACACAGCCAGGTTTAGATGTCAGAGGTCTGAATTGGGTGAGAGGAGAGGAGGAGGTCATGAAACACGCACGTCGTTCGGCAAGCCTCATTCTGCTGTGCTTTGTTGCAGCAGCCTGTCAGCGCACGGACGTGATTCCCGAACGGTTGGAGGGACGTGTCGATAAAGATCTCCGATACTCCGACATCAAGGACCATCCTGAGAATTATCGAGGAAAGCTGATGCTGGCGGGCGGCAAGGTCTTGTCGGCAAAGCGGACGCAAGACGGAACACTGATTGAGGTGCTGCAGATTCCGCTGTCCGGAGATCTGATCCCCACCGGGAAAGATGCCGAATCCAAAGGCCGGTTCGTCGTGCTCGATCGCAACAGCGATCAGGTATCGGATCCAGCGGTGTTTAATGACGAGAATAAACGTGTGACTGTCGTGGGGAAGGTGCTAGGCAAGACCACTATCCAGATCGACGATGTCAAGGAGCAAGTTCCTGAGCTGGCCCTCAAGCACATCACGGTCTGGGATTGGGATCATGTGAATAGCGGCTATGGCCCGTATGCCGGCTACGCGGCCCCCTCTGGGTGGAAGGGATATTCGGGGCACTACGGATATCCCTATTATTGGTAAAACTCGGTATTGCAGAGTCGGTTTGTTACATGTCAGATGGTCGAAGTGTCCAAAGGAAAGTGAGGTAGTCATGAAGCGTACACGTCTTTCATTGAGCCTTGCTTTGTTGTGTCTTGTTGCAACCGCCTGTCAGCGCACGGACGTGATTCCCGAACGGTTGGAGGGACGTGTCGATAAAGATCTCCGATACTCCGACATCAAGGACCATCCTGAGAATTATCGGGGAAAGCTGATGCTGGCGGGCGGCAAGGTCCTGTCGGCAAAACGGACGCAAGAAGGAACAAGGCTTGAGGTGTTGCAGATTCCGCTGTCCGAAGACTTGATGCCTACCGGGCAGGATGCCGAGTCGAAAGGCCGATTCGTCGTCATCGACCGCGGCGATCACGTATCTGATCCCGCCGTGTTCGATGATGAGAAGACACGCGTGACTGTCGTGGGGGAAGTGCTGGGCAAGACCATGATCCAGATCGACGATGTCAAGGAGCAAGTTCCTGAGCTGGCCGTCAAGCACATCACGGTCTGGGATTGGGATCGCACGAGAAGCGGCTATGCGCCCTACTACGGCTACGGTTTTCCTTACGCATGGGGATACAGAGAATATTACGGGTATCCCTTCTATTGGTAAAGACACCGGTCATGCCTGGGACGGTGTTGAAAAGATTGCCAACGCCGGCGTAGATCTAAAC
Source organism: Nitrospira sp. (assembly GCA_030123625.1). NCBI lineage: Bacteria > Pseudomonadati > Nitrospirota > Nitrospiria > Nitrospirales > Nitrospiraceae > Nitrospira > Nitrospira sp. Next base: position 465,700 of record CP126121.1, on the reverse strand, counting down.
GGATAAGTCGTTCTCTGAGGGACAGAAGATCCCTGTCATGACCTCGAGTCATCGGAAGAGCCACGAGCGCCGCATCCCATTTTGTCGCCGGAATTGCTATCGTCGTGTCGAGTCCGAAAGGCATGCTCCCATCCCGGTGCGTCTTTTGCACAAGTCATCCTTCAGTGACACGGAGTTGCGTGGTCACCAGCAAATAAGAACTAAGGAGAGAATGATAATGAAGGTCCAATATAGCATCATGATGGGAGCCGCCCTATTTGCATTGGGAGCCTGTCAGCATATGGGGTTCGGGGAAAGATATGGGACACCGACGGTCACGAGGACCGGTGAAGTAAAGGACATCATCATTCGGGAGGATCATGTATCGCCGGCGATCGTCACTGCTCATCCAGGGGATGAGATTCGTTGGATCAACCGGCAGCAGGGCGACGCACGCGTGATCTTTCTTTTGCCGATGGAAGGACAGTTGTCCTGTCAGCGCGGCTTCGGTGGGTTGATGAGCGCGAAGAAGAATCAGTATACGGCCAAGTTGCACGTCAACGAGACGGCGAGCGTGTGCTTCAAGAATCCATCGGAAATCAAGTATGTGGTGCGCGCGGATTCCGCTCCTCCCAGCGGCGAAGACAATATCGCCGGCACCATCAACATCGGCGGCCGACAGGGATCGCCGAACATCGAGGACCGGAGCAAGAGAACCAGTCACGTCAGTGAACAGCAATGAGGCGGTGGGTTCTCTGAGGAGGTACGACTATGGCGACCTCTCAAAAGGTCGATAATCCATTGGAGCAGCTTCTTACGTACGGACAGAGCTACTGGTTGGATAATCTCACCCGACATATGATCGCCGGCGGCGAGTTAAAAGGCTGGGTTCGCGACCATGGACTTCGCGGAATTACGGCCAATCCCACGACATTTCGTGAGGCGCTGACGAGCCGTGATTATGACCGGCACATTGAATCCCTCACGCAGGAAGGTCGATCCACGAAGGAAATTTACGAAGCATTGCTGATCCACGATGTGCAGCAGGCCTGTGACGTCCTGCATGAGGTCTATGTTCAGACAGAGCGCCTGGACGGCTATGTCAGTCTCGAGGTGTCGCCGCATGCGGCGTACGATACCGAAGCCACGCTGTATGAAGCGCGTCAATATGTGAAACGCGTGAATCGGCCCAATCTCTACATCAAAGTTCCGGCGACGGATGCCGGGATTCCAGCCATCGAACAACTGCTCTTCGAGGGTATCGCGGTCAATATCACCCTGTTGTTTTCGATTCCCAGCTATCAGGCCGTCATCGAAGCCTACATTTCAGCTCTCGAACGGCGCGTCACGTCCCGTCAACCGCTGGAGACGGTTGCGTCGGTGGCGAGCTTTTTCGTGAGTCGAATCGACGTTCTGGTCGATCAGTTGTTGCAGCGGCGCATTCCGATCGGGAACGGCGGTCGACAATCGTCTGCGGCCCAATTGCAGGGCCAAGCGGCGATCGCCAACGCCAAATTGGCTTATCGGACGTTTCGACAAGCGTTCAGCAGTGATCGATGGGCTCGATTGGCAGCGAAAGGCGCTCGCGTACAGCGGCCTTTATGGGCCAGCACCGGAACGAAGAATCCGGCCTACCGGGATGTCATGTATGTCGAGTCTTTAGTGGGACGGGACACCGTCAATACCATGCCCGAGAAGACCCTGCGTGCCTTTGCCGACCATGGTCGGGTAGTCTCCGATGCCGTTGAGGCGGAACTGGAGCAAGCGGAACTCGTCATGTTCCAGTTGGAAAAGACAGGCATTAACTTCAATTGCGTCACATGGCAGCTCGAACATGAAGGGGTGCAAAAATTCGTCGATGCCTATGATGCCGCCATAGCAGCCCTCGACAAAAAACGTAGTCACGTTCGTCTCGGACACACGGCATGATGTCAAGGAGGACATATCGATGATGAGAGTGGCCATCAACGGTCTTGGTCGAATCGGCCGGGCTACGTTTAAGATCCTGGCGAACACACCGGAACTGGGGCTGGTGGCGATCAACGATCCGGCTGATCCCGACAACCTGGCCTATTTGCTGAATCACGACACGGTGTATGGCCGTTATCATATTCAGGTGAAAGCCGAGCCGGATGCGATCACGATGGCGGACAGAAGGTATCCCGTTTTTGCAGAACGCGACCCGCACGATCTACCGTGGAAAGAGCTGGGAGTCGATGTCGTATTCGAGTGTTCGGGACAGTTCAAGACCAGGGCTGCGCTGTCGAAACATCTGGAAGCCGGGGCGAAACGAGTGATCCTTTCGGCGGCGGCCAAGGACGAGGATATCCCGACCATCATCTATGGCGTGAATCCGTATGATGAAAAGGCCGGGCCGATCTTGTCCTGCGCCAGTTGCACGACGAATTGCGTGGCGCCGATCGTGGAAATCATCGACCGTCGCTTGGGTCTGCGGAAGTCGATGATGACGACCACGCATGCCTACACCGCCAACCAAACGTTGGTGGACGGAGAACACAAGAGCAAGCGGCGCGGGCGCGCGGCAGCCGCCAATCTCGTGCCGACGGCAACAGGAGCGGCCGTGGCGACGGCACGTGCCTTGCCGCATCTCAAGGGGCGATTTCAAGGTACGGCCGTCAGAGTGCCGGTCCCGATTTGTTCGCTTTCCGATATCGTGATGCTGACGGAACGGGAGACGAGCATCCCGGAAGTAAACGGCATCTTTTTGGAAGAGGCGCGCAGCGACCGGTATGCCGGAGTACTGGGCGTGACGGAGGAGCCGATCGTATCCTCCGACATTATCCAAGATTCGCGTGCGTCTATCGTCGATGTCGATATGACGCAGGTCGTCGACGGCAATCTGGTCAAGGTGATGAGTTGGTATGACAACGAGTGGGGGTATGCCAGTCAAATGGTCCGTCAGGCGGTCTCGATGGCGTTGATCGTGCCGGTGGAGAGCTGAGGCTGTCGGGATCGCATCACGAATTCGTTAGTCTATCCTGCCGGAAGCGCGTACGCGCGCTGCACTCTCGTTGAGTCTACGATGAAAGCGTCAGAGAAGTTGCAACAATACCGGAAGAAGCGGAATTTTCAGCACACCACGGAACCTCGGGGTGATTCTCCATCTCGATCCGGCTCGGCGTTGCGTTATGTCATTCAGAAACACGCTGCCAGGCGGCTTCACTATGACTTTCGGCTGGAGCTCGACGGGACCTTGAAAAGTTGGGCGGTTCCCAAGGGTCCGAGCCTGAATCCCTCTGAGAAGCGGTTGGCTATGCACGTCGAAGATCATCCGATGGAATATGCCGATTTTGAAGGCATCATCCCCCCGCGGCAGTATGGCGCCGGCACGGTCATGGTCTGGGATCGGGGACAGTGGATTCCCGATGGAGATCCGAAGGCAGCCTATGAAAAAGGACACCTTAAATTTAGGCTGGAGGGGCAGAAACTGCAGGGACGCTGGACCTTGGTGCGGATGGGCGGAGCGCGCAATCGGGAGGAAAACAGCTGGCTGCTCATTAAGGAACGTGACGAAGCCGCCCGTACGGCAATGGCCATCGATTCAACGCCCGCGTTGTCAAACAGCGTGAAAAGCGGAATGAGCATGGATGAAATCGCCGTCGGTCGGCCGGCGGAGTGGCATTCGGATCGAGCGACGGACCGGCGTGCCGGATCGGTTCGCAAAGAGTTCGATCGAACGATCCATCGGAGAGGCCGCCCACAATCCCGGACCGGAGGCGAGCAAGGAGGTGAACGGACGTCCTGCCCCGAATGGATGGAGCCGCAACTGGCCACGCTGGTGGATGAACCTCCTAAGGACGAAGGCTGGCTGTACGAGCTGAAATACGACGGCTACCGCATGCTCTGTCGGATCAGTAACGGCGCCGCAGAACTGTTTTCCAGAAACGGCCTGGAATGGACGGCGAAGTTGGCGGACCATGCAAAGGCGGCAGCCGGCTTGCGCGTCGTCGATGCCTGGCTCGACGGCGAAATCGTGGCGCTTGCTGCGGATGGAACGATGAGTTTCCAAGCGCTGCAAAATGCCTTCGATGGCGCGAGGGCCGGCCGGCTCGTCTATTTCGTGTTCGATCTGCTCTTTCTCGACGGGAACGATCTCCGCGGGATGCCGCTGCATGAGCGCAAGCGGAAACTGTCGGCGCTGCTGGCCGGACAACCGGAGGACGGTCTCCTGCGTTACAGCGACCATATCCGAGAAAAAGGTCGCACCGTCTTCGAAGCGGCCTGCCGTCAGGGCCTGGAAGGTCTGATCGCCAAGCAAACGGACAGTCAGTATCTTCCAGGGCGCAACCGCAATTGGATCAAGCTGAAATGCCATCGGCGCCAGGAGTTCGTGATCGGGGGCTTCACCGATCCGACCGGTTCGCGACGTGGGTTTGGCGCATTACTGCTCGGTGTGTACGAGGGAAAGGGAAATTTGGTCTATGTGGGACGTGTCGGAACCGGATTTTCCGAAGAACGACTCTCTCGATTGCATCATGACTTGCGATCGCTTCAACAATCGAAGCCGGCATTCATGAAACCTCCGACGGGCGCGGATGCCAAGGGAGTACATTGGGTGAAGCCGGAATTGGTGGCGGAGGTGAGGTTCGCAGGATGGACGCAAGAAGGACTTCTCCGTCAGGCGTCATTCGTGGGCATGCGTCGCGATAAGCCGGCCGGTGTCATCGTGCGTGAATCGCCCGCACCTGTGTCGGCGAGCCGGCTTACGGGTGATCGACGAGAGGATGAAGCGGTTCGTACCCCGAATCGTCCGTCCTCCCGTGCCCGTCGGATTCAATCTCCACACGAGACTCAGAAGCGTACCGGGACAACGACGGTGGCAGGAATTAAAATCTCGAATCCCTATCGAGTGTTGTTCCCTCACGACGGCATCACCAAACTGGAATTCGCTCAATTCTATGAGCGTATCGCGGATTGGATTCTGCCGCAGCTGCGAGGGCGCCCATTGACGCTGGTGCGTTGTCCGGACGGCCACGGCACCGGCTGCTTCTATCAGAAGCACGTGACGGATCAGGTCCATGAGGCGATTGATCGCGTTGAAGTCGAGGAAGCGGACGGACCCGCTTGCTACATGGTGGCGAATACGCCCGCCGCCTTGGTCGCGCTCGTGCAGCTCGGCGTCCTGGAGTTCCATACGTGGGGTGCCACGCAGGATCGACTGGATCAGCCGGACCGTATGATCCTCGACTTAGATCCGGCGCCGGATGTGCCGTGGCATGAAGCCGTTGAGGCGGCGCGTCTCATAAGAACATTGCTTGCTGAATTGAGCCTGGCGCCTTTTGTCAAGACCACCGGAGGAAAAGGGTTGCACGTCGTGGTTCCATTGGAACGCCGGCACTCATGGGACGAGGTCAAACAATTCGCCAGGTCTTTGGCCGGACATATGGTGCACACCTTTCCGGCGCGCTTTACCGACAACATGTCGAAGCGGACGCGCAAGGGAAAGGTCTATCTGGATTATCTCAGAAACGGTCGAGGCGCGACTGCGGTGGCCGCCTATTCGACGCGCGCGAAGCCGCGAGCTCCTATTTCCGTTCCGCTGACGTGGGATGAGTGCTCTCCTGAGTTACGTTCGGACCGGTTTACACTGCACAATATCGAGGAACGGTTGTCACGGCTTACCCAAGATCCTTGGGCCGAGTATGCCACGGTGCATCAACACTTGACGGCTAACATGACGCGACGCCTGGCAGGCCCTTGAAAAGCCCCCGCCCTTCGTCGCCTCCAACGTAACCGCATGATAGTTGACCGTATGTGTATTCACGGAATGCGGCAGTCCCGCGCAACTCATGAGTGCCGATGAGCCGCTCTAGGTATAACCCTAGTTATTAGTGAGGCCGGTATGCTGGAGAATGTCTGCTCATTCATTGCCATTTATCCGGCAAGCGTGTGGCGACAAAGAGTAGACGAGGGTCCGTGGATCACGCGCCATTATCCAATCTGCTAAAAAAAGACCCCAAAGAGCCGACATCCGATCCAGCTTTTCTCTCCGGCGGCGGGGAGATGGGCGAGTTGATCCGTGCGAAAGATTGGTCGAAGACCGCGCTCGGTCCGGTTAATCAATGGCCGCAAAGTCTTACGATCATCTTACGGATTATGCTCAATTCCCGTTACGCCATGTGGCTCGGATGGGGGCCGGACTTCACGTTCTTCTACAACGACGCCTACGCCAAGATGACTCTCGGCCCGAAGCACCCATGGGCGTTAGGCCGGTCGGCGCGTGAGGTCTGGTCGGAAATTTGGGGCGACATTGGCCCCCGTGCCGAGTCGGTCATCCGCTCCGGGCAGGCCACGTGGGATGAGGGGCTGCTGCTGTTTCTCGAACGAAAGGGGTTTCCGGAGGAGACGTACCACACCTTCTCGTACAGTCCCATTCCCGACGAGAGGGGTGGCGTGGGCGGGATGCTGTGCGTCGTCACGGAGGACACCGAGCGGACCATCAGCGAGCGGCGCTTGCGGACACTGCGGGAATTGTTGGCCCGCACAAGCGACGAGATCGGCTCCGCCGAGGATGCTTGCCAGATCGCCGCCGACATCCTTGCCCGGAATCCGTACGACCTCCCTTTCGTCGTCATCTATCTGCTCGACACTGACGGCACGACCGCTCGGCTGGCCGGGTTTACTGCCCTACCGAAAGGTTCGCTTGCCGCACCGTCAAGGGTCGATTTGTCCGAGTCAGGCGGATCACAGGTTGGATGGCCGTTGCGTGCCGTACTGAAATCGGGACGGGCCGAAGTGGTTGCGAAGTTGGATCAAGGGCTCGGGCCGCTGCCAGGTGGGGCGTGGCCCGAGTCACCACAGTGCGCCGTCGTCCTGCCGATGGCGAAGCCGGGTCAGACACAGCCGGCGGGGTTCGTCGTGACGGGCGTCAGCCCGCGGCTGGAGTTTACTGACCACTACAAAACGTTCATGGACCTCCTGGCCAGTCACATCGCCACGGCCGTTGCCAATGCCCGCGCCTATGAAGAAGAACGTAAACGGGCCGAAGCGTTGGCGGAGCTGGACCGCGCCAAGACCGCGTTCTTCAGTAACGTCAGTCACGAGTTGCGGACGCCTCTCACGTTGATGCTGGGCCCGCTGGAACAGTTGAAAGCGGAGTTTGGCCACGCCACGTCTTCGCTCGACGTCTCGCAGTATCAACAGCTCGATCTGGTCCATCGCAACGGGTTGCGTTTGCTCAAACTGGTGAACCAGCTGTTGGATTTTTCACGTATCGAGGCCGGTCGGGCACAGGCGGTCTATGAAGAGACGGACTTGGCCGCATTGACGACCGACTTGGCGAGCGTCTTCCGCTCTGCCATTGAGAAGGCCGGCCTTTCCCTGATTGTCGATTGTCCTCCCTTGTCCGAGCCCGTGTTCGTGGATCGCGGCATGTGGGAAAAGATTGTTCTCAATCTGTTGAGCAACGCCTTTAAGTTTACGTTCAATGGCGAAATAGCGGTGAGTCTGAAGGAAGAAGTGGCGAGTGGATCAGCGGACAGTGGTAGGGGAGTGGTCAGTGGAAAGTTAGAAAATGAGTGTGCGGAGTTATCGGGACCTGAAAGTGCGCGTCACGTCATTCTGACCGTTCGTGATACAGGGACAGGCATTCCGGATGACCAACTCGGAAAGATTTTTGAGCGGTTCCATCGCGTCGCGGGGTCGCAAGGTCGTACGTATGAAGGCACGGGCATTGGGCTTTCCCTCGTTCAAGAATTGGCACGGCTTCATGGCGGTTCGGTCTCCGTCGAGAGCCGGTATGGGAAAGGAAGCACGTTCCGGGTGTTCATTCCTCTGGGAAAGAGCCATCTGCCGCATCAACACATCGGCGCCACTCACGGCAAAATGTCGACGGCGTCAGGCGCCATGTCGTTCGTGGAGGAAGCGGCGCGGTGGCTGCCGTCCGGAGAAAGTGCTGAGCGTTCAGTGCTGAGTGCCGAGTCGTCGGATCTGATCAGTTCCGATTCGGGCACTCGGCACTCAGGACTCAGGACTCAGCACTCCCGTCCCCGCGTCTTGCTCGCCGACGACAATGCCGACATGCGGGAGTACGTGGGCCGGTTGCTGCGTAGCCGCTTTGAGGTGCTGGCGGCCGCCGATGGGCAAGTCGCCTTAGAGGCGGCGCGTGCCGACCCGCCGGATGTGGTCCTGACCGATATCATGATGCCGCGGCTGGACGGTTTTGGCTTACTCCGGGCGTTGCGCGACGATCCTACGACCAGGATGATTCCGGTCATTTTGCTGTCGGCCAGAGCCGGCGAAGAATCCCGGGTCGAAGGGCTGGAGCAGGGCGCCGACGACTATCTCATCAAGCCCTTCAGCGCCCAGGAATTGCTAGCGCGCGTCGAGACGCACGTGAAAATGGCCCGCATGAGGCGCGATGCCGAGGCCGCGCTGCGAGAGGGGGAAGCCCGCTTTCGCGAGATGATCGATGCGTTGCCGGCTGCGATCTACACCACCGACGCCGAAGGCCGCCTCACGCACTTCAATCCGGCCGCCGTGGAATTCTCCGGCCGCGTGCCGGAGCTGGGTACAGACGAGTGGTGCGTGACTTGGAAGCTCTACTATCCCGACGGCACGCCGATGCCGCACGACCAATGTCCGATGGCCATCGCACTGAAGGAGAATCGGACGGTCCGCGGGGCTGAAGCAATCGCCGAGCGCCCAGACGGCACGCGCGTCTGGTTCATGCCTTATCCGACGCCGTTGCGCGACGCCAAGGGCAACATCGTGGGCGGCGTCAATATGCTGGTAGACATTACCGAGCGGAAGCGGGCCGAGGAAGCGACGGTCAGGCTCAGTGCCATCGTCCAGTCCTCGGACGATGCCATCATCAGTAAGGACTTGCGGGGCATTATCACGAGTTGGAACAAAGGCGCAGAAAAGGTGTTCGGGTATACGGCGGACGAAGCCATCGGCAAGCCGGTTACGATGCTGTTTCCTCCGGATCGCACAGACGAAGAACCACGGATTCTCGGACGTATCGCGCGCGGTGAAACGTTGGAACATTACGAAACCGTGCGGCGGCGCAAAGACGGAACCGACATTCATATTTCGCTTACCGTGTCGCCGATTCGAGACGAGGCCGGAACGATCAGAGGGGCATCAAAAATCGCGCGCGACATCACCGAGCGCAAGCGGAATGAGTCGCTGCTGGTCGAACAGAAGCATCTGATGGAACAAATCGCTTCCGGCAGCCCGCTCGACGAAATTCTCACTGAACTGTGCCTCACGGTGCCTAAACTCAATCCACGCGCCCGCGCCTGCATTTTACTCGCTGACGAGCAGCGAAAAAAGATTTCCGGCTCCATCACTCCGGATGTGTCGCCTGCATTCGGCGCGGCGCTCCAGGACGCGCCGATCAACGGCCTCTGCGTCGGCACCTGCGGCGAAGCGGTCTATTCCGGCAAACCCGTGATGTGCGCGGACGTGACGAAGGACGAGCGCGGGTCGAAAATGTGGCGAGATTTGTGTCAGAGCTGCGGCATATTCGCGGGATACTCCAAGCCGATCCTAGGAACGGGAGGCTTGCCGCTCGCCTCATTTTTTCTCTGTTTCAGCGAACCGCACCAGCCCGACGCCTGGGAATTAAAGCTGGCCGAGTTCGGCGCGCACGTGGCCGGCATCGCCATCGAGCGAGACCGCGTGGAGAAGGCCTTGCGGGAAAGTCGCAGGCAGTTGGCCGACGAACTTGCCGCCATGCGGCAGCTTCAAGACGTGAGCACCGCACTCATCCGCGAGGACAATGTCCAGAGCTTGTATGAGCGGATCCTCGATGCGGCGATGGGCATCATGCGGTCGAACTTCGCGAGCCTACAGATGCTCTATCCCGATCGCGGGAGCGCCGGTGAGTTGCACCTGCTGGCCCATCGCGGATTTACCTCGGAAAGTGCTGAAGCATGGGAATGGGTCGGTACAGACTCGAACTGCATCTGCGGCGAAGCATTGCGGACCGGCGGACGCGTCATCGTGCAGGATTTTGAGAGTTGCGACTTCATGGCCGGCACCTCCGGGCTTGAGGGCTATCGAAATGCGGGGATTCGGGCGGCACAATCCACGTTGTTATATTCTCGCGCAGGCAAGGTGCTCGGCATGATTTCCACGCACTGGTGCGAGCCGCACCAACCGAGTGAGCGCGACCTGCGCCTATTCGACGTGCTGGCCCGCCAAGCGGCTGATCTGATCGAGCGCAAGCAGGCGGAAGAGGCCTTACGCGTCAGCGAAGAGGAAACGAAGCGCGCGCGCGATTACGCCGAAGCCACGCTCCGTACTTCGCCCGTCCCGCTGCTTGTATTGGGAAAAGATCTTCGTGTGAACACGGCCAACGAAGCGTTCTATCACACGTTCCAGGTCGGTACAGCCGAGACTCAAGGTCGTCTTGTGTATGAGTTGGGCAACGGCCAGTGGAACATTCCCAAACTGCGCGAACTGCTCGAAAGCATTCTGTCGCAACACACGGTGTTCAAAAAATTCGAGGTGACGCACGACTTTGAATCCATCGGCCGCCGCACCATGCTCTTGAACGCTCGGCGGATGGAGAACGAGCCGGACACGCCGGAGCGCATCGTGCTCGTCATCGACGATATCACCGAACGCAAGCAAGCGGAGGAAGCCCTGCGCCGATTGAACGATGAGCTGGAACAACGCGTGACCCATCGCACGCGGGATCTCGTGCAGTCCCAGGACCGCCTGCGCACGATGGCGACGGAGTTGAACCTTGCGGAGCAACGGGAACGCAAGCGGCTCGCTACCGAATTACACGATCATCTCCAGCAGACCTTGGTACTCGGCAGGCTCCTCGTGGGCCAAGGCAAGCGGGCGGCTGCCCCCGTGCCGGCTTGCTTTGATGTGATGAAAAAGATGGACGACATCTTATCGGAGGCACTCACCTACACGCGCACCTTGGTGGCGGATCTCAGCCCCCCGGTGTTGCGCGATCACGGGTTGATGGCCGGGTTGAAATGGCTGGGCGAGTACATGAAAAAGCATCAGATCACCGTGACGGTGACCGTGCCCGAAACGGACGATCTCAAACTGCCGGAAGATCAGGTCGTCTTATTGTTTCAATCGGTTCGAGAACTCCTGATCAATTCTTCCAAACATGCGGGGACCAGGGAAGCCGACGTTCGGCTGGAACGGTATGACGGACAGTTGCGAATCGAGGTGAGCGATCAAGGAGTAGGCTTTGATCTTGCTGCTGCTGCTGCTGCTGCTGCTGGGACACCTAGTGGAGGCATTTCGTCCAAGTTCGGGCTGTTCAGCATCCAAGAACGCATGCGCGCGCTAGGGGGCACATTCGACGTGCAGTCCGCTCCCGGACGAGGCACCACGGCGACGTTGGCGTTGCCGATCCGAAGTAGTGCCGAGAATAAAGTGCTGAGTGCCGAGTTGTCCGGAAAAAACTCAGCACTCAAGTCTCAGGACTCAGCACTCCGGCAGCACTCGAAAATCCGTGTGCTGCTGGTGGACGACCACCCGATGATGCGGCAAGGCTTGCGAAGCATCGTGACGGCGTATGATCATCTCGAAGTTGTCGGGGAAGCGGGCGACGGGATGGAAGCGGTCGAACTCGCGAAGCGGCTCGATCCGGATGTGGTGGTGATGGACATCGATATGCCGAAGATGGATGGGATTGAAGCGACGCAGCAGATCAAGGCGAATCATCCGGCTACCGTCGTCATCGGCCTGTCGGTGAATCAATCGGCCGATACGGAACAAAAAATGAAAGCGGCCGGCGCATTCGCCTATTTGACGAAAGAGAGCGCCGTTGACGCGTTGTGTCACGCCATTGAACAAGCCGTATTATCAAAACGGCACACGGCTGCTTGCCCAGTCTACTAACGGCCGGAGAAGATTCTTCTTATGGTCACCGCCGATTTCATCCGACTGGAGAGGACTACACAGGTACTTGGCTGGATGACCGATTGTCCTGTATCAGGCCGCTGCCTCGACTCGGGCCTCCTCAGCGGCCGCTGAATGCGGAAACTGCCGCATGACGCGGTAGGAACCTTGATCAGCCGACTGGTCTTTTTCTTTGTGCATCGATCGTTGATACAACAAGAGATACTCCTGCACCATGCGTTCGGCGGTAAACCGATCTTCGAAGGCTGATCGGCAGCGGCGGCGATCGATATTGGGTACCCACGCCACTGTGTGGACCATCTCCTCCAAGGTGTCGCTGAAATATCCCGTCGATCCGTGATCCACTATTTCTGAAACGCCTTCCCGTCGATAGGCCAGCACAGGCGTCCCGCACGCGAGCGCTTCGATCAAGACCAAGCCGAAGGGGTCCGGCCGCTCGACAGGGCAGATCAACGCATACGCCTCACCGAGAAAATCCTCTTTCTCGCCGTCGGTGACTTCACCGACATATTCCACTAACGGATGTTCGAATAATGGTGCGATATGTTCAAAATAATTCCGATCCGCCGGGTCCACCCTGGCCGCGATCCGAATCGGCATATCAGTGCGTTTGGCCAGCTCGATCGCCTGCTCCACGCCTCTGTCGGGAGAGATTCGGCCCAAGAATGCGAGGTACCTGCCGAGATTTGGATGCATAGAATACAGATGGCGAGGCAGTCCCGGATGGATGGTGTTCTGCCAATTGATCCCAGGCATCGGCCCGCGCTGAGTCTCCGATACGGAGACGACAGGTAACTCGGAAAATCGCTCAAACACCGGAATCAGCTCCGGCAAATCGAGCCGACAATATAATGTCGTCAACACCGGCGTGCGGCACCGACGGGCGAGAGGAAAACCCAAGAGATCGATGTGTGAATGGATGAGATCGAAGTCCTCGGCGTAGGTCCCGAACGCACGCTCAAGGAGGAGAGACCAGGGAGCGTCCGGGTACAATATCTTCGGAGTGGAGCGTAAGGAGGACGGGCAGGCGGCGGACAGAGCGGCCGAGGTGGAAGAATCACCGGCTGCGAACAGCGTCACCTCATGACCGAGGCGCACGAGTTCTTCCGTCAAATAAGAAACGACACGTTCTGTGCCTCCATGACGTTGAGGAGGAACGCTTTCCCGCAACGGCGCGACTTGAGCAATCTTCATCTCAATCCTTTCCTCTGTAGGTTGGCGATGTGTGAGCTGATCGACCGCAACAATGCGTTCGGCAACCCGTGTGAGACTATGTGGATTGTCGAGACAAAGAAACGAGGGGATTCCCTAGTCCTGAGGGCCGGATGCGGGTGAGGTCCGTTTGCGTTCGAACCACGGAAACAAGACGGGAAGCACGAGCAGCGTCAATGTGGTCGATGTCAAAAGGCCGCTGATGACGACGACGGCGAGCGGACGCTGCACCTCCGATCCGACGCCCGTGGCCAAAGCGAGAGGCGTCAACGCGAGCAACGCCACCGTGGCGGTCATCAGCACGGGCCGGAGCCTCAACATACAGCCGCGGACGATCGCCTCCTTCAACGAGGGGGCGTCGTTTCTCAGTTGATCGATATACGACACCAGCACGACGCCGTTGAGCACGGCAACGCCGAACAAGTTAATGAATCCGACCGAAGCCGGCACACTGAGATATTCTCCGGTCACCCAAAGCCCGACGATGCCGCCGATGAGCGCCAATGGAAGGTTGAGCAGGATCATCGTCGCGTATCGGAATGAGTCGAATGTGACGTAAAGAAATAGAAAGATGATTCCTATCGTGATGGGAACGATGATCTTCAAGCGGGACATCGCCCGCCGCATGTTGTCAAACGACCCTCCCCATACGATTTGATAGCTGGGCGGCAGTTTGAGTTTGGCGATCTTGCTCTGCGCCTCCGTGACGATGCTTTCGATGTCGCGACCATACGTATTGAAGCCGATGTAGATGCGCCGCTGTAATTGTTCCCGGCTGATCAAGGCGGGGCCTTCACGGAGTTCCACTCGCGCGAGGTCGCCCAATGGGACGAGAGAGCCCGTCGTGGTGCGCAGCAGAATATTGCGGATGGTCTCGACGCTGTTGCGGGCGGACTCGGGATAGCGCAACGTCAAATCGAAACGTTTTTCGCCTTCGTAGACCTGTGTGGCCGCCTCCATCCCGATCGCCGTCGAGATGATTTCCTGGATCTGGGCGACATTGACGCCGTATCGGGCGATTTTCCCCCGGTCGATATCGATCGCCAAATAGACCTGCCCGAAGAGCTGCTCGATGCGGACATCGGCGACCCCTCGAATGTCGCTCATGATGGCGCTGATCTGCTCGCCGGTTTTGCGCAGCACGTTGAGATCGTCCCCCAAGACTTTGACGGTGGCCTCCGATCGGACGCCGGATAAGAGTTCATCGACTCGCTGTTGAATGGGTTGGCTCAGCAAGAACGTGGCCCCGGGAACTTTTTCGAGCCGTTTGCGCACGGCTTGATCCAATTCCGTCTTGCTCTTCGCCGTGGTCCATTCTTCCATCGGCTTGAGCGACACGACGGGATCGCTCGCGTTCGGTTCCTGCGGATCGTTGCCGATCTCGGAGCGGCCGATCTTCGAGACCACCTTGGTGACCTCCGGAAATTCCATGACGGCCCGCTGCATGTCCATTTCGATTTGTATCGACTCCTCCAGGGAGATGCTCGGGTGGCGAATGGTTTGCGGAGTGATGGCGACCTCATTGAGGATGGGGATGAATTCTCCGCCGAGAAATGGAAAGAGCGCCAGGCTGCCGATCAATAAAGCGCCGGCGCCGCTGAGGAGAATTTTGGGATGCGCCATGGCCCATTCCAAAATGGGACGGTACCCCTGCTTGGCCCATCGCACCACAAAGGGATCGCCGTGTTCTTCTCCTCGTAGGAGCAACAGGCAAAGCGCCGGAGACAGCGTAAACGATAACAGCAGCGAAACGAACAGCGCCATCATGATGGTGAGAGCCAGCGGGCCGAACATTTTGCCCTCCATCCCCACGAGTCCCAGGATCGGGAAGAAGGTCAATGCAATGATCAATTCTCCAAATAGACTGGGGCCACGGACCTCGGCGACACCCTTCAACACGATCGGGAGCCGGCGTTCGATGGACCGTCGATCTTCTTCCGAGGCTTCCGAAAGATGGCGTGAGACGTTCTCGACTTGAATGATTGCGGCGTCTGTAATCATGCCCAAGGATATGGCCAACCCCCCGAGCGACATCAAATTGGCCGACAGATCATAGTAGTTCATCACGATGAACGTGCCCAGCGGCGCGACGATCAGCACGATCGTCACGGCCAGGGCGCTGCGGATATCGCCGAGATACAAGTACAGGACGATGACGACGAAGATGATGCCTTCGATGAGCGCTTTGTACACCGTGTGTAACGCGGCATTGACCAATTCCATGCGATCGTAAAACGGCACAATGCGAAGACCGCCCGGAAGAATATGTTTCTGGTGGATCTCGTCGATTTTGTCCTTGACCGCTTGGACGACCTCCCGCGCGTTGCCGCCACGCAGCATGAGCACCAGGCCGGACACGACCTCGCGAGAGCCGTTGAGCACACTGGCACCGTGTCGCACGGCATGGCCGAACCGCACCTCCGCCACGTCGCGGATGTATACGGGCGTGCCATGGACTTCCCGCAAGATGATGTTGCCGATGTCCTGCAAGGTATGGATCAGTCCGATGCCGCGGACGATATACTTTTCTTCGTCCTTTTCAAGGATGTTCCCTCCGGCATTGGCGTTGTTCTTCGCGACCGCTTGGAAGACGTCATGCAGCGCAAGATCATATTTGAGGAGGAGACCGGGGTTCACGATGACCTGATATTGTTTCACATAGCCGCCCATCGAGTTGACATCCACGACGTCCGGCAGCCCCTTGAGCATGGGACGGATCACCCAATCCACCAACGTTCGCCGTTCGGTCAATTCCTCGACGGTCGGCTGGTACCCCGGTTCGTTGTCGTGCGGTCCCTCCAGGTAAAATTGATACACCTCTCCCAGGCCGGTGTAGTTGGGCACAAGTTGAGAAGTGGCGCCGGCCGGCAACAGGCCTTGAACCTCGAGAACCCGCTCCAGGACGATCTGACGGGCCAAATAAATATCGATATCGTCACGGAAGACCACCGTGATGATGGAAGCGCCGACTTTGGAAAAGGAGCGGATGTCCGTCAGACCTGGGGCGCCCCGCAACTGCAATTCGATCGGGAAGGTGACGAACCGTTCGATTTCCGCGGGCGACAGTCCCTCGGCCTTGGTGACGACTTGTATCAGAATCGTCGTGACGTCAGGAAAAGCGTCGATCGGGATCGCCTTGAATGCGTACAGCCCTCCGGCGGCCATACCGGCGGAAAAAATAAGAACGAGAATCCGTTGCCGGAGGGAAAATTCGAGCAGGGAAGTCAGCATGAACTATAGTTCTTCGCCCATCAACTCAGACTTTAGAATGAATCCTCCGTTCGTCACGACCTGTTCTCCTTCACGAAGGCCCTCGACGATCGCGACCTGTTTCCCGTTGGAGTCTCCCAATCTGACGTCGCGGGCTTCGAAGGTGTGTGGATCGCGCTGCACGAACACGAAGTATCGGTCCCGGTCACGTTGAATCGCGTTCTCCGGCACCGCCAACACGCCGCGGGTGGGCTGCGAGTATACTCGAACGGTCGCGTACATCTCGGGCTTCAACAAGTGGTCCCGATTCGGCAGCTCGATGCGGAGGTTCATCGTCCGCGTGGCCACGTCCAGGACATCGCCGACGTACGTCACCTTGCCGTGGAATACCTCATCGGGGTAGGCGTTGATACGCACCTCGACGCTGCGATCTCCGTCGGTGCGTTCGGCATTGCGGATGAACGGAATGTCTTTTTCGGGAATGTTTGCCAAGACCCAGACTTCCGAGAGGTCGGCGATCGTAAACAGATGGTGCGTCACTTCCACGACTTCGCCTTTGGTCAAATTGCGGAAGATGATGCGGCCGTTGAACGGCGCCATGATCGGAATGTTCGATCGGATTATTTGATCTTGATCCAGTTGATCGATCTGGTCATCCGCCATGCCGAGGAGGCGGAGGCGGTCTTGCGCTTCCCGGCGTTCGGCCCGCGCGCTCAACATTTCACCCTTGCGGCGCTGGAGCTCCGCCAGAGCGATGACTTTTTCCCGCAGAAGCATTTTGCCGCGCTCAAAAGCCTGTTCCGTCACGTAAAGCCTCGCGCCGGACTTTAAGTAAGAGGACTGGGCCATGCCGAGTTCGCCGCTATACAGTACGGCCAGCACTTCTCCTCTTTTCACTTCCTGTCCGAAATCGGCGTACACCTCGAGGACGCGTCCCCTGACAAGAGCGGTGATTTGTGCCGTGGCGTGGTGATTTGGAGTCACGGTCGCCGGAAATTCACGATGCACTCTGAAATCGCCGCTGGTCACCGAGCGGACGACGATCTCTCCGCTCTGGATCTCCTCGGCTGTCAGGCGGACGATGCCGGCTTGCTGTTTCGTGTCGGGAGCATGTGCGTCGTCTGAGCCGGACGTTGGATTGTCGCTGCACCCTGCAAGCAGCCACGCCAGGCTCATGCAGAAAACACATCGCATGATCATGTCGTTGGAAAAGAGAGGTGAGGAGGCAGACTGTTGTGGTTGACAACTTAGCAAATGAACTCCGGGCCCATACTGACTCTTACAGGGGTTCCTGTACCGCCACGGCCGTCTTGGTCTGTGCATCCATGCATGGGTCCTCCCTGTTACGGTGGGGCAACGGCGATAGCGGGCAACGGCGATAGATTCGTTCTGCGTAAGTGGTCTTGAAGACGCTCGGACCTAAACCAGCCCGGACCGGGCGATGTCCCCATTACGGAGATCCGACTGCATTCTGATGATATAGCGAATCGTCCCGGGGTTTGTCAAAACACAAGCCGGCGCTTTCGTTGGGTGAGAGGATGGATTCCGCTCCACTATAAAAAAGTGTCCGCTAAAGTTGTTGCGGCACGATAGCTTGCCCGGCACATAATCCACAAAAGTGATCCGCACCGGAGTCATGAGCCTATTCGTCCAGCGGATTTCATCTCCACCATTTGACCTGAATGGCAGCGGCCGACAACGGATCGTTGATGGCGACATCCCTTACTTCGCCGTTGGCGAGAAGTGCGGCAAGCTTTGGCAGGCGACGAACGTGAGAACAATCGATGCGAGTGCGGTGCCGTACCCGTTCATCGGCGGCCATCCCATTACCGGGATGGGCAGATATTCTCGCATGGAGGCCTCCGAAGGCTCACTCAGAACATACCGAGCCTGCCGACTTAGACAAACCTAGGCGGTCTCCTAGTTAATGATCGAAGGCACGTCGGATAAGGTGAAGCATGGTCGATGACACGCGTGTGGAAGCGGGATATGCAATAAGCGCTTCATCAAATGGGGAGGGAATCATGTTTGTGCGATGGCTGGCTCCAGGGTGTTGGGCTCTGACGTCCGATCACCGCGTGTTCTACATTCATCGAAGACACAGTCGCCGAGCGCCTCCTCGTAGCATGCGCCTCTTCGATTGTCGTGATCCATGGTCGCCCGACAAAGGAATCGCATAAGTTGAGGAATGTGCCATAAAGAAAAGAGAAGGGATAAAAATGTCATGGAATCGACACGAGCCATAATGAAGGAGATGATGAAACCGCGAAACAAAATTCTCATCTGTGCCACCGTGCTCCTCATCGGTTGGTCAGGGTATGGCACCACGGTAGGGATAGGAGCGGAAAACAAACAAGGCGCTGCGAAAGGCGTTGCGAAGGGTGAAGCGAGTCAGCAAGCCGGCCAGCAGGGGTTGGGCGTTGACGCCGGTTCGTCGTCACCGGTCCTTGCAGGCCCTGAAATCATCGTCGGTTCCATCACAAAGATCGAAGGCGAAGAATATACGATCGAAGGAGATCGCGGACAAAATGTACGCATTCGGGTCACGACCGATACGAACAAGGTGTGTCCGTCCAGCGATCAGGCCAAAGTCTCATCCGGACAGGAAGGCGTTCGGGAGCGCGCGGAAATTCCTCCGACTCCACACATGCAACAGCAATCCCGAGAGAAAAAAGGCCATTCTCAACGAGCAGAGGTGTCCGATCAACGGCACTTGCAGCAACATGCCACCGCGCCGCCTTCCCGTGATCCATCCACAATGAAGGGGACGGTAGGTTCCACGGATCCGCGTGCGAACGAAGATGTGGCCCGCGGTTCCGGATTCCAGGTCGGCCAATGTGCATTCAAAGAAGGTGACCACGTCCGAGTCGAGGCTTCCGACATGGGTACCGCGACGTCGATCAAGCAGTTGTTGTCGTCGCGAAGCGGAGAATAATCGAGCATTCTAAGGGGAAGGGCTTCGTTCACAATAAAAACAGATACGCGCCGGGAGAGGAGATGGCACGAGGACGATCGGGCAAAAGTAAAAGCAAACCGTTGGACAAGTCGGTGGATAAGAAAAAGAAGATGAAGGCCGGTCAGGCGGATGACTCGAACGCGGAATCTCTCGGACCGGTCAGAGGCGAAGATTTCGCTCAACACCATTCATTGGAACCAGCCACAGAGCGGCAAGAGCAGCAGCGTCTACAGGAGCCGTCTGCTGATGTAGACGAAATGAACATATTGTCCGAGGACATTCTTTCAACTGCTTCTGCTGAGAATGGACATCAAGGTCGTGAGGATGATTCGGAGAGGCATCGTCGAGTCGCGGAGCGGGCATTCATGCTGTTTCAAGAGAATGGTTGTGAACATGGCAACGACTGGGCCCATTGGTTTGAAGCGGAACGGCAAATTCGAGTGTAGTCACAGTGTGTTTTAGACCAAAAGGAGGATGATCTTATGCGTAACGGACGCTATTACGATGAAGGGATTGAGGATGCGACGGGTTGGTCCGCGTTTATGGCTGGAGCGTTGATTGGTGCGGGCGTCGCACTCCTGTTTGCTCCTCAGCCCGGCTCAGAGCTGCGCGGCATGCTGCGTAATTACGCCAACCGCGCGAAGGATGATTTGATCGATAAGGGCCAAGAGGCATGGGATAGCGCGGTGGAGCGAGGAAGAGAATACTATGAGAAGGGAGAAGAAGTCATTCGAGATGCCGGACGATCAGCGAGGGAATTTGCAAAGCAGGGACAGGAGGCAGTGAAGGATGCCGGACGGTCGGCAAAGGACTTTGCCAAACAAGCCCAAGACGTGGCCCGCGAGCCGGGACGTTCAGCCCTGTAAATAAGGACGGGTGTTAGCAGGAGGAGGCTGCATGGGGCGATTATTGATTGCCTTGGCGCTGACCATGGGAAGTCTTGCTGCGTGCCAAGCTACGACAGGAAAATCGGCTTCCCAGACCATGGATGACGCCTCGGTTACGGTGGCTGTGCAAAAGAAGCTCACCTCCGAGCGAGCGGCTAATTTTACGCGAGTCGATGTCGATACGAATCAGGGTATTGTGCAACTCAGCGGAGCGGTACAAACATCCGAACAAAGGGCACGGGCGGAGGATCTTGCGAAACAAGTCGCTGGTGTCAGGCGCGTTCACAATAACCTTCAGGTGAGCGAGCTCATGGCCGATCAAGCCACGACGAGCAAAACCGCCTTAGAAAAATTGAATGATGATTCAATCACGGCGGCCGTAGAGGGAAAACTGGCGGCCGATAATCTTCAAAATATGAACGTGGTGGCTTTTGCGCAGGTCGAAGTGCAGACGGAACGAGGGACCGTAATTCTCAACGGCGTGGTGGGAACCTCGGAGCAGAAAGCTCGCGCAGAACAGCTTGCTAGACAGGTGAATGGCGTCAATGGTGTCACCAACAATCTTCAAGTCCAAACGGTCAAGCATCGGTGAGCGCATCCGGCATGATTACAGACGACTCGATGCCGACCGAAACCACCTTCTCCATGAAGGCGGGAAGTTGAGAATTGGAACATAGAAGATACCGTCTTTATATTTTATAGGGAATGCTTCGTATGAGAATGTTGTCGCTTGTTCCCGTACTTCTCATTCTCGTCCTGAGCGGAGTCGGCGGCGCTATGGCCGGGGAGGCCGCCACCGACAAAACCGCCTTAGAAAGCTTGAACGACGGTTCAATCACATCTGCCGTAAAAGGGAAACTGGCGGCCGATAATATCAATCACATGAGTTCGAAGACCTTGGTCCGGATCGATGTGCAGACAGAACGAGGGGATGTGACTCTCAGTGGGGTGGTCCAAACGGCAGAGCAGAAAGCTCGCGCGGAACAGCTGGTCCGAGAGGTCAACGGCGTCAAGCGCGTCACCAACAATCTCCAGGTGCAGGCCGCCAAGCAGCAGTAAGCGCATTCGGGCAAATCACGGAATAGCCAGATGCAGAGAGCCATCAGTTCTTTACGATGGGGACATGGGGATAACGGCAAATTGAGAATCGGCGCTGTGGGTGATTTGCATTGGCCCCGGATTGGAGAAGCGGAGCTGCGCGGGTTGTTCACTCAGTTGGGAGAGCAGTCGGATGTCGTTCTGCTGTGTGGGGACATTACTGACTACGGCAAACCGGAAGAAGCGCTTCAGTATGCCGCGCATCTCGCCGTTCTGAAGGGAATTCCCATTTTGGCCGTATTAGGCAATCACGATTATGAAGGCGGGCAAGCCGACCGCGTGACCGAGATCTTGGAGCGGTACGGTGTACGGGTGCTTGACGGCACGGCGGTGGAAGTGCATGGCGTCGGATTTGCCGGCGTCAAAGGATTTGCCGGAGGATTCGGCGATCGGTTGTTGCAGCCTTGGGGAGAACCGGTGCTCAAACAGTTCGTGCATGAAGCGGCGGAGGAGGCCATCAAGCTCGAATCGGCATTGGCAAAACTCACGACATCGACGCGGGTGGTGCTCCTGCATTATGCGCCTATCGTGGACACCGTGCTGGGGGAAGCCCCGGAAATTATCCCGTTTTTGGGTACCAGTCGCTTGGAGGAGCCCATCAACCGCTACGGTGCCACGGCGGTGTTTCATGGGCATGCGCATCACGGTGCGTTGGAGGGACGAACCCGCGACGGCATCCCCGTGTACAACGTCGCGCTTCCGTTGCTTCGTCGCGCGGCGCCGGCTCAAGCGCCCGTGCCGATACTTCACGTTCCGATTCAACAACAGGTACAGGTGACATGAGCCCTCGCGCGATGTCGGTCAATCAATCCGGGCCGAATCCGTACCGTCTCGGATTGCAGGATATCCAGCGATCGGGAGTTCCTTTTTTGGTAGGCGGTGCATTTGCGTTGGAGAGCTATACGGGCGTGGTTCGGCGCACCAAGGATCTCGATGTCTTCGCATTGCGGGAGAATGTGGACGGCCTCATGCGATTCCTCGCCGCTGCGGGGTATGAGACGGAAGTCCGGTTTCCTCATTGGATCAGTAAAGCGCATAAAGGCGGCCATGTTATCGACATCATTTTCGGGTCGGGTAACGGGATTTGCGCCGTCGATCAGAAATGGTTCGACGCAGCGCCGACTGCGACGATCATGGGGGAACGAGTCCGATTGGTGCCCGCCGAGGAAATGATTTGGTCCAAAGCGTTTATCATGGAACGTGAGCGGTACGACGGGGCGGACATCGCGCATCTGTTGCATGCACGGTCCGAAAAGCTGGATTGGGGACGGTTGTTGTGGCGATTTGATCGTCAGTGGCGCGTCTTGTTCAGCCATCTCGTGTTGTTCGGCTTCGTCTATCCTGGACGCCGCTTGCAAATCCCCCACTGGCTGATGCGCGAACTCATTCATCGACTCGATATGGAAATGCAGACCCTGTCGTCGGATCGCGATGTGTGCCAGGGAACCCTGCTGTCGTGGAGACAATATCTCGATCACATCGCATGTGGAGAGTATAAAGATGCTCGCCACTGTCCGCGCGGATCGCTCACGGCCGGTGAGACCAAATTGGTGACTGAGCGGTTTCAAGAGGAGCAAGACGGCGCACCGCATGATAGGCATCCGGAGGTGTCGGAGCCAGCGGCGTAAACGTCGCGATGCCGGAATACTATCGTGACAGGCGCAAGTTTTGCGTAAAGAGGCGCTCCGGTGTGCTCCGATAGACGGGAGAAAGGCGACGACGATGACAGAGAAGGCGTATGGCACTCTCATCGGACGGGTATTGATCGGTTTGATTTTTGTGATGTCAGGTGTCGGTAAGATTGCCGATCCCCAGGGAACACAACAGTATATGGCCGCGATGGGCATCACGACCGCGACGACATTTCTTTATGCGGGAGCTGTTTTTATAGAACTGGCCGGCGGATTATCATTGTTGCTTGGGGTGTGGTCGAGATGGGGCGCTACAGCGCTCATCGCCTTCATGATACCGACCACGCTGATATTCCATACGAACTTCGGCGATCAGAATCAGACTATTCACTTCATGAAGAATCTCGCAATGATGGGTGGACTGTTGTATGTGGCCATATACGGATCGGGACGATTGAGCGTCGATCGCGGGGCTTCATGGAAGGACCAGGATGTCGAGTCTGAGGTGCCTCCTCTCAAGAAAGTGGTGCACCAATAGGGGCACATTCATCTGGCCGCAGCGTATCTCTGCAGCCTCATGCCAGGCAGTTCTCACCTCATGTTTCTATTGAACATGATCGCTCCGGCTGGTATTGATCGCCGTACTATCCTTGGCGCTACCGATTCCGGCTATACTTAAACGGAAATCATCGGTTTGTGCGGACGGTGTCTGGAGACGGCTCTTCAATTGGCTCGCGCGATGACGTATGCGCGTGAGTAGGTCTTGTTCAATCGGATCCCGCTGTGAAAGCCGCCCTAGTGCTTGTTCCCATACGGCCAATGCCCCGGTCGACTCGCCGCGGCGTTCGAGCTCAATGCCGAGTTGATAGGCCGCTAGTGAGGAAGGGGATGGACAACGGGCCGCGACTTGAAACATCCGCCTGGCTTCGCGAGAGTCACCCTGTTCGGATTTCATAGTCCCCAGACTTAGCAGGGCGGGGGAATAGCAGGGGTCTTGTTGCAAGGCCCTTCGGTAGAACACCTCCGCCTTGTCGAATTGTTGCTGATGACGATGAAGATCGCCGGCGTCGGTCAAGAGTTTGAAATCATCGGGCATGAGGGTCAAAGCCAGTTCATATCTCGCCCATGCATCATCGGTGTGGCCCTTGGAAGCCAATGCCCGGCCGAGATCATGTAAAATATCGGGCCGATTCGATTCCACCATCAAGGCCGACTCATAGTGTCGGATCGCCATATCCAGGAGGTCGGGATCTTTCCGTATGACGTCGGCCATCAATTGTAGTAAGTGAGCCGTCGCAACATGTGCATCGAACGCAGTCGGCTTCGCAATGGCGCGCGGTGTTCGACCGGGAGGATCATCAGACTCGTCCGCCGAGAGGTGATTGGCGTCAAGCCATTCGCGGATCCTCGTCGAGGGAATGCAATAACTCAAACCTGCTCGTAACATCACCCGTCCGACCGATTCGCCCTGCATATTTTTAGCGGTCTCCAGATACGGAACAGTATGCACCATGAGTCCTGCGATATGCCCGGACGCGGCGTCGATGAGGGGACCACCGCTGCTTCCCGCATTCATGAGCCCGGTAATGTGAACAAAAGGCAGAGGCCTGTGGGCGATGCGGGATTGCCCCATCGCTTCCCCGCTCACCGTCACGGGGAACACAGTCGGATGGATCGTTAATCCCGTCTGAAGGACGTCCGGCAAGCGAGGATATCCAATGGTCACCGCAGACATGCCGTCTTCAGCCGGCTCCGTGGCCAACGACAAGTACGGAACGGGATGAGGGTAGGTGAGGCGTAGCGCCGCGAGGTCGAGATCGGGATCCACCGCCAGAATCTCTGGAGTCGATGTCCGGCCATCGGCCGCTCCATAGACCATGATGCGTGTGGCTTCATGGATGACATGGGCGTTGGTAATCAGCAAGCCGTCTTGAGAGACGAACACGCCGCTGCCGAAAGACAGGGCGTGTGTTTCATCATCGATTCCGATGACGAGCGCCGTCGCTCCTTTGCCGGAACGGTACAGATCGCCTGCCGTCAATCCCCAGGCAGGCCATGCAGCGAACAGCCCTAGGCAAGACAAGACGGTGGTGATGGCAAGAGCACAGAAGCTGCGACTATGGAATCCCGCTCGTGTGATAGTGCCCCCGGTGCGATGTGCTGCACCATACACTAAGCGGGAAAACTTATAAAAGCTAGGATTATCTCATAGAGTGAATTACGGGCAGGACTGGTCGAACCCCTAGTCGATCGATGGATTAATTCATGTGCAGGTCCGATGTGAGGGAGTAGGGACACACCACGGTTGGGCCACTAGACCAACGCAATCGGAAGGAGCATGCGCAACGGGCGGCATGCTCCATAGCTGCCGATGACTCAAGAGAGGAAATCAGCGGAAGAGCAGACCACCGTGCCTTGCTACGCGTCGTCCCGCCGGTCCTCTTGCCGCGCAATCTTCTCCAGCACTTCGGCCTGATGTTGGCACGACAAACAACGTTTTGCGAAAGGGAGGGCCTTTAAACGCCCCGCGCCTATTTTGGCACCGCAATCCTCGCACAATCCGTATTCTCCATCGTCTAGTCGGCGGAGTGCGGTATCGAGCATCATGCGAGTGCGGTTACGCGCCTCCAGCAACGACAATTGTTGTTCGCCGGTGCTGTCACGTAGGGACATATCTTCAAGGTCAAGAACGGAGTCATTGTGGTTCGCCGAGTGGTGCTCTCGATATTGCGCCAAGAGATCATGGATCTGTTGTTGAACCGCTGAGCGCCTTTCGAGCAGCATGGCCCGAAGCTCGTCCGTTGATGTGAAAGTAGATTCAATGAGTGTCTTAGCCATGATCAGCTCCTTCGTGTTGAAGTGTGGATCGGTGACAGTACTTTTTCCTGATGTGCAAAAATGAGACCGCACCCGTCTCCTTTGCATTGCTTCCCCAATAAAAAATTTTAGAAATCAATCTCCACAATGCATCGGTTTTTTCAAGGGCGGGCCGCTGATGCATTTCTTTCTCTCGCGCTTCATGCATAAAGAGGGGACAAGTTGTCCTCTCACGCGCATAATTCCTGGATGCGCTCAAAGTGGGCAAGGTACCGACCTCTTCTGTGAGTTAGTCGAGACGCCACAGGCATCACGATTGCAGTCCTGCTGGATCACCGTAAATTTTCTAGTGACGGTGTCGCAACCATGCGCCTCACGGTGGCCACATATAATGTCCATCGCTGCATCGGATGGGATGGACGGTATAGCCGCGAACGTATCCTTGCGGTGCTTCAAGAATTGCAGGCAGATCTCATTGCACTTCAAGAAGTGGATGAGGAAGACACCTTGCAGTGGTTGGCCGTTCATTTGAGCATGACCCAGATCGCCGGACCGAATTTACGTCGCCACGGCGCATACGGCAACGGCGTATTGACGACGTGCAAGCTGGGAGAACTCCGGCTGGTTGATCTCAGCTTCCGCGGACATGAGCCTCGCGGCGCCATCGATGTCGATGTGATGTGCGGGAAGGAGCGGCTGCAGGTCATTGCGACACATCTTGGTTTACGACCCAGGGAGCGACGCTGGCAAGTGCGCGAACTCCTCAAACGGTTCGGCACGCGCCATTGCATTCTCATGGGGGACATCAACGAATGGTTTTTATGGGGACGGCCTCTTCGGTGGATTACGAGGATTTTCGGGCATACGCCTTCACTCCGATCATTTCCCTCTCCCCGGCCTATTTTTGCCCTCGACCGTATCTGGATTCGGCCTCCCGGCAGCGTCATCGACATCCGAACTCATAAGACAACCCTCTCGCGTGTGGCTTCAGATCATCTGCCTGTGAGAGCGGTCATCCAATTGTAGCCCGCAATTGTAGCCCGCTTGTAACCCACGAATATCGATATCACTTCAGTGACGGAATGGAGGTCGGCATCATCGTTCGCTCCAGCCGATGCTCCACGGCCTTCCAGTTGATATTGGAAAAAAAAGCCTCGATGTAGGAGACGCGTTCCGAAGGCTTGTAATCGAGGATGAAGGCATGTTCCCACACATCCATGACCAGCACAGGGGCGAAGCCGGCCACATTGCCGGTTTCATGCAGCGTAATCCAATGATTGGTGAGTCTGCCGTTATAAGGATTGAGGTAACAGACGGCCCACCCGACCCCTCGCATCTTCCCCACGCCGATGAAATCGCCTTTCCAGACTTCATACGTGCCAAAGCTGCTTTCAGCCGCTTGTCGGAACGCGGAATGCGCCCCGGGATCGGCCGATCCATTGGTCATGAGATTGTCGAAATAGTATTCGTGCAAGACCATACCGTTGTATTCGAACCCGTATCGCCGTTTGAGCTCCGAGTAGACCGGCATCTCTTCCTGATCGACTGTTCCGTCCTCCACGAGTTGATGAATGCGCGCCGTGAGATTGTTCGTCTCTTTGACGTATCCTTCGTAGAGTTTGAAATGCATGGCAAGCGTCCGGTCCGAAATGCCCTGAAGGCCGTGGAGATCATAGGATCGCGGTTCATACGTTCGTTGCATCGTTTCGGTGTGCATCGTGTTACTCCCTAAAGTGGTTCCTGTTCAAGCTACTGATTATGTTCCTGCATAGATGAGACGACTCACGCCTGAGAAGATGAGGCCTCATGGAGGGCCGTAGGCACATCCAGGATGCGACATCGTACGGAGACATTTCATGCCATTTGAAGCCTGCTCAACCTCTTCACGCCGAGCCAAGGGCCGGTGAAGGCGGCGAGTGCGATGGATTGGGCTTTGGAACAGGCTGAGGAGGCGGAATCGGCCCGGACGGTTTGGGAGTCGGGTCGGTCGGTCCCGGACTGGGATCGGTAGGCGGACCGGCTTCCTGCAGGTCGACTATGATCGCTGCCTCCATCGGGGCGGTTATTAAGCAGGCCACAAACAGCAGATTGACGACAACAACACTCCGCATGCGCCTCTCCCTCAGAAAAGTCCCCGGTTCCGGCTCCCGTACAAATCATGCAGAGTGAGCCGCAGTCCCGACCATTTCGCGACAGAGATCCGCGCACCGACGACACTCTTCCGCGCATGGACCGCACATAGCATGTTGCGGCGCATGGCGCTCGCACACCTCGGCACACTCGTCGCAAATCTCCGCGCAGAGCCGGCACAGCGACTCGGCTCGCTGCGAGGAGCGGCTGATGAATTGTGCCGCAAGGATACAGATGTCGGCGCAATCGCGGCAGAGTCTGATACAACGTGTCATCAAGTCATTATGATGGTGGTCGTGATGTTCCATGCCGATCATATCATTCGCGCAGGCTTCGCAGATTTGCGCGCATGAGAAACACGCGTTCAGGCAATTCTGATGCTGTTGCGATAGAGTCTTCATCATAATCGGCTCCTTTCGGTGAAGGTCAACGTCCGGCATCGACTCATTTATAAAATACATATCAGTGCTTTTTCCGTGGCGCCTTTCTGCCGCCGGACCTTTTGGTTTTGGCGGCTCGTCCCGGTTGTTTCGCCCGCGGCGGACTTGTCGGTGTCGGTGTGCCGGGCTCGGTGAGTTCCCGCAATCGTTCCTGATATCCCTCTGAAGAAGCGGGGTTCAGTTCCCATCGCTGCGCATCGCGATCGGCCACTTTATCGCCGAACCGTAAAGGCTCGGCGTCATCGTATGTGATGCCGACCGCCTTTCCCAATTCGTCGACCACGTCCTGATCCGGGGTTGGAGTCGAACCGCCTACCGCCTCTTCACCGTCGTCCGTCCCGCTCCAGGTCGCATCGATATCGCCGCCGGACAGCGTGGCGTCCGGCGCGGTCGTATCGGAAGAGGGCGGAGAGACGCTCGAGACAGGTTCCATGGTATCTTCACGAAAAGCCCCCTCTTGGGCGGCGTCTTCTCCTTCATAGTACCGACGGATAAGGCGATCGGCGTCTATATGTTTCGGTTGTGACATAATCTATCCTTCACTGTGCGGTCTGCTCACAAGATGCTGTGAGGGACTACTGGGTTGAAATTTGCGCTCAGTTCCTCTCAGGCCACGCCACGGTTGTTAACCGATGCAAGGATTCGATCGGCGCCGTGTCTGCGGAATAGATGGTGGCATAGCGATCTTGCAGCATGGCAAAAAATTGGGGGCGCCGTTCTTGAGGGATGCCTGCAAGTGTTGCGAGCGACGTCAAATATTCCCCTTGCCCTTGGGCGATGTCTCGCTGGACGTTATCGAAGGTGTAGGCGACAAATGCCTGGAATCGATGTTTGGCTTTCAGGGGATCGTTATACATTGCACCGGGAGTGGTGCTGGAAGTAAACTCCTTGAGCGGTTCGAGAAGTTCACTTGTCGCCTGCGTCGTCCCATTGGACAGCGCCGTTGTCGCCTCAAAGGGCGCTTTGACCAGTTCTTTGGTCGCGTCGCATCCCGCAGCTCCCAACAGAAATACGAGTAAAAAGGAAAGATACTTTCCCTCTGGTGCCATGGCAGGCTCCTTTCTTCCCATACCGCTGCTCGCGCCGATATCTTGACCTGCCCCTACTGTACGCAGGCTCTTTAGAAGGCTGTACTCGGTCATACCCTAGATCACCGCTGAATGTGGGCCATTGCGAAGGGCATTCCTATTCCCCATGATGCTCCCGGTACCGGACGGCTCTTCCTAGGCCTCTCGTACCCATTGGAGCCATCGCGGCTTGATAAATTCCTCGACCAGAATTTTGAGACAGGCCGCCACCGGAATGGCAAAGATCAATCCGAACAATCCCCCGACCGCGCCGCCGATGAAGACCACGATAAGAATGGTCACTGCACTCATATCCGTGGAATGGCGTTGCAACCACGGAGTCAGAACCCAGCTTTCGATGAATTGCACTATGAGATAGGAGACGCTCGGCCACAATACAATGGCCATCCATCCGGTCTCTACGAACTGGCCGGCGGTCACGGCGTCGGCATACTTTAGTATGAGGGCCAACGGCCACCCGACGGCGGAGAGATAGGGCACCAGGCACGCGAGGCCGGTAGCCACTCCCAGGAGAAACCAATAGGGGACGTCGGTTAATGCCCAGCCTACCGCATACAGCACACCGGTAATCACCGCGATGAGGAAACGTTCGAAGAAAAAGCCCCGCACGGCTGTATCCATTCGACGCAAAACATGCAGAGTATGCGGTCGATGTGCAATAGGTATCAGGGGAACGACGGTACGACTCATGCTTTCAAAATGCCAAGCAAAGAAGAAAAAGTAGATCGGAATCAGGATTACATAGAGGGCGGCATTGACCGTAATCCCCAACAATTGCCCCAGCAGGCCGAAGGCATGACCCGTCCCCAAGAGAAGAGGTTGGAGCGTCGCGAGCGGATCGTCAGTCAGACGACCGAGGAGATCTCCCAAACTCAACGACCAGCCGCTGAATAGGGTCTGATACCGTTCTGAGATATTGCGCACGTAGACCGGCATCTTCTGTATGAGCGACTGGGCTTGCTCCACCAAGAGTGGCACGAGCCACAGCCCAATACCGATGCCGGCGAGAGCCAGGATAAACATAAGAATTCCTACCGTGACGGGACGCGGAATCGACCAGCGTGTGAGCGAATGATCGACAAATGGATTGACCAGATAGGCAAATAGGAGCGCGATAAACACAGGCAAAAAGACACTGTGTAATTCGAAGAGGAACCAGAGCAACCCGGCGAAGGCGCCGAAGATGAACAGATCGCGAATAGGGCGGATTTCCCACAGATGCCGGTCGATTCCCGGCTTGTTATGCACAGGTTCTTCTGGTGGCGAGGGCCCCGGCGTAGGACGAAGCGAACTCATCGAATCACGGCATATTCAAGCGCGGCCGGACCGTATCCCTTATGCCCTCGGGAACGGCCGACACCAGAGCCGTTACAACTACAACGATGATAAGGACGATAACAAGGAGGGGTTACGCGGATCACATGTCACCCGCGAATGCAATGGTGCTGAGCAAGGCGTTTTCGGCCTGCCGCGAATCAAGCCGGGTGTGTTGTACGACGATCGGTACATCCGATTCGACAAGACTGGCAAAGTCGGTATCGTGCGGGATCGGCTCCGGATCATGGAGATCGTTGAAGCGAATATGCCTCGTTCGTCGTCCCGGCACCATAAGTCGGTACGGCCCAACCGGTTCACGGTCGCTATAAAAGATGGTGATGTGTACATGAGCCTCTCGATCGGATGTGTTCAACAGGCACACTGTTTCATGACTCGTCATCTGCGGCGAGGGACCATGGCTGCTTGCAGGAATATAGCCTTCTGCAATGGCCCATCGTCTGCGTCCGATACTTTCCATAGCGACACCTCCCGGCTCAAAGAATCATGCAAGCGAGGTGCCTGGTCCGTGTAGGCGCTTGTGCTGACAGGGTCCCACCAACTGCATCTTTGAATCGAGCGTTCATGGAAGACTTGTCTCAGGACAGACATCTTGTCCAAGTCTGTCCTGGTGATTTCTTCTGTTCCGTCCATCCATTTTTTCTCTCACGTGTATGAGCAAGGCATTCAACGATAGAACGATAGATTGAAGGGCGTGACCATTAGTCGGAAGGAGAGGAAGGAACATGGATGGCCGGAAGCGGCCTATGTTTTGCAGATGTGTTTTACTGTCGGGTGATTGACAGCGACCATCCTCTAAATCAACGCGGGAGCGAGTGAGTGAATGAGGGGGAGGAATCGTCATATTGACGCTTGTCGGGTTTGTCTGGATGGGGACCTTCACTCACGCCGAGGAACAGCCGGTGGGAATGTCGCATTCCATGGATATGGTCGGCAAACTCGTAAAAAATCTCGACGGGAAGAGCCTCGGGAAGATTAAAGATCTGATTATCATTGGCGGAGCGACGGGTATATCGAATATGCCGTATTGTCCTCCGGCGGGTTTTGGGGATTGGAAGACGAATACTCCATTGCGGTGCCCTGGGGAGCATTGACGCCGAGTCATAACAGGGAACATTTCGTGCTGAATGTGAAGGAAGAACATCTCAGAAGCGCTCCCGGGTTCGTGGTGTATCACTTTTACGATCGCTCCTCGGCTGTCGCCTACCGAGACGGTGGATCGGCTGTCGTTTCATCCGCCCGTGTGATGAAGGGCGACAGCGGGTCTGATCTGAATGTTTCGGTCGCGCGGTCGCTCGATATGCCATATGCCCATGGAAGCGAAGGTCCACCGACGATAAACACGAGGTGAATGTCGTGACGATGCAGAGGACACCAGTCCAAGAACGACTGTTGTGAATCGCGCAGAAGAGGGAATAGTCAATAAGGAGGCATCGACATGGGGAGGATACGAATTGTGCTGCTTGCATTCGGCATCGCAGCAGTGGCGGTGATCGTCGCGTCACAAGGAGAAATCGTCTATGCAGATCAATTAGTGGGAGTGACAAAAGCGACGAACCTGATCGGTAAGGAAGTGACGAATTTGGAGGGGAAAAACCTGGGGGAGATCAAGGACTTGGTCATCAACTGGCGAAGCGGAGGCTATATCGAATATGCCGTCCTTTCCTTCGGTGGGTTTCTTGGTGTGGGCGACAAGTACTTTGCGGTTCCGTGGGAGCTTTTAGTGCTGAGCAGCGACAAGGAACATTTCATTTTGAATGTGAAGGAAGAGCGACTGAAAAATGCGCCGGGATTCGACAAAGATAAGTGGCCCGACATGTCGCGTCCCGAGTGGGCCGTGGTGGTCTATCAGTTCTACGATTTGGTTCCGAATAGCTCGAAGGGTGCATCCCATTCCTTGTCCGCCGAAGTATCCCAGACGATGAAGGAAGAGGCAAGCGTGGATTTTAAGAACACGGTGCAGGAAGCATTGAAGCATGCCATGGAAGCGGAGTCGTCGGGAAAGCAAGGAAAAACCGAGGCGTTGGTGACACATGCCAAGCAATCGCTCGATTCGGCCAAGCGTGCGCAACGGAGCGGCCATAATGAGCGGCTCAACGAAGGCGTCTATGCATTGGGCGAAGCGATCGAGCATGGAGAAAAACAGCAGACCACGGATGCGACCGAACATATGATGCACGCCATTATGAAGCTTTCCCAGTCCGCCGGGCTTCAAATTCCTGAAGGGGTTGCAACCGGCAAAACGTCCACCAATTGAACGTCCAGGATTCTATACTGTTCATAAATGATAGATTGGAGGTAGCCATGAAGAAGGAGAGTAATGGATTGGGCCGTATGATGCTCATTGCCGCCGCGATAGTGCTGACACCGGTTTGGGGCCTCGCCGAGGGTACCCGCAGTGAGCGACCCGGTGACGCGATGGTCGATCAAAACATGAATCAGTCGGAATCGTCCTTCGAGAAACAAGCGACCGATATGACCGGAGGCCGAGAGGGGATTGTCGGGAAATATGACGTTGTACCGGTTCTTCGCGGTAAGTTGGTCGACGACAAGGGAGGACCGTTGGATCAAACCGTTAAAAATAAGAAGGGTGAAACCTTAGGCACCATCGAGAAGGTCCTGAAGGACACCAAGACGGGAAAGATTCAATATGCCGTCCTTGAGTTGGAAGAGACAAAAGATCAGCTGCCTATCCAGTGGAGCCAGTTCAAACAGGAAAAGGGCCATCTGACGTTGAATGCCTCCAAAAAAGATTTGTATCCGATCGCGAGTTCCGTCTACTCCAAAGATATGTCACCGGAAGTCTCCCAGTACATGGGTGAGATCAATAAGCTTCGCGAGCAACCGAAGCCAAAGGGCGAAGGTCCAGGCGCCCCAGGCCTTCCGTTTGAATCCGTGGGTGGCTTTGGATCATCGGGACCTCCGCCGGGTCCGGCTCCGGGTTATGAAGGCGACCATCCGAGCAGCAAGCGGTAAAAGAGTGGGCGAGGCGTCTATACGACGCCTCGCTGATTGCTGCTCTACGAGAAGAGGTGCTCTATGAGAGTCAATGTTGGGTTCTGGATCGGATGCGCGCTCCTCGCGGTTGTCGTGAGCGGGTGTAACCGATATCAGGTCATTCCGGATCATCTGGTGAAGCAAGTCAATGAACAGCTATCGTATGATCAAGTGAGACACTCTCCGGAAACCTATCGAGGGCAGACCGTGGTATGGGGAGGGGAAGTACTGAGTGCCGTTCGCCAAGGCGATCGGACGAAACTCGAAGTGCTGCAACTGCCGTTGAATAAGGATCATATGCCTGAGGTGGACAACAAGGCAGCGTCGCAGGGGAGATTTTTGGCGTGGGATACTCGGCAGGAGATCATCGATCCTGCCATCTTCGAAAAGGGATCGAAAGTCACCATCATCGGTGAGATTGAGGGAGAATCCTCAAAATCGTCTGACCCGGTATCATCTGAGCTGCCCATTGTGGCCATCCGGGATATGACATTGTGGAGCAAGCATACAAGCAACTTTTATCCGTACCATCCGTACTATGGGTATGGGTACTATGGCTTTCGGCCATATACCTTCTGGGAAGGGACTCGAGTGCAGGGAAGTTAGCCCCGTAGGAATGCCGTATGCTCGGTCCCCAGTGGGACAAGGAGAGGAGTAGTCCGTCGTCGGTGAACAGTCCGTAGGGATATCGCTCTACCGAAGACGACTCTGCGTCATATGGCCGAACATCTATGAGATATGTTGCCGTCGCGACGGATTACGACAACACGCTGGCCGTCGATGGCCGAGTGGAACGCAAGACGATCGCCGCCCTTGAGCGCCTCATCCAATCGGGGCGGAAAATCATTCTGGTGACCGGACGGCAGCTGCCGGATATTCTGGACGTCTTTCCCGAAATCGGGCTGTGCGAACGAGTCGTTGCCGACAACGGCGGTGTGCTCTATCGTCCCGCGACACGCGAACATACGATGTTGGCCCCTCCGATTCCTCCGGCGTTCATCGACGAGCTGCGCCGCCGGCGGGTTCCCGAGCTTTCGTTCGGAAACTCCATTGTCGGGACGGTTCGTCCGCATGAGGTGACGCTGCTCGAGGTCATTCGAGATCTGGGTCTTGAACTGCAAGTTATTTTCAATCGCGACTCCGTCATGGTCGTCCCATCCGGCATCAACAAAGCCAGCGGTCTTGTGGCCGCATTGCAAGAGATAGGCTTATCGCCGCGCAACGTCGTGGCGATCGGGGATGCGGAAAATGATCATGCCCTGCTCAATCAGTGTGAATATGCAGTGGCTGTAGCGAACGCCGTCCAGACACTCAAAGACATCGCCGATTGGGTCACCATTGGTGCGGCTGGACAGGGAGTCGCCGAAGTCATTGATGAACTGGTGTCGCATGATCTTACTGTGTCTCCGTTCAGCGCGAGTCGCCGCAATGTCCTGATCGGTATGCGCCGGACCGGTGAGGAGGTGTCGATACCTGCCGCAGGACTTAACGTGTTGTTGGCGGGCTCCTCGGGAAGCGGCAAATCGACATTGGCCACCGGGATTCTTGAGCGTGTGATAGCGCAAGGGTATCAGATTTGTGTCATCGACCCTGAAGGAGACTACGAAGGGTTTGCGGGAGCGGTCATGTTTGGGACTCCGCAACGGGGGCCGGGGATGACGGAGATTTTGACCGCGCTGGAAAGTCCGGACACGAATGTGATCATCAATCTCGTGGGCTTGCCGTTACAAGATCGTCCCGCCTTTTTCCTTGCTCTCTTGCCCGCCCTTCAGGAGCGTCGGGCCAAATCCGGTCGGCCCCATTGGATTCTCGTCGATGAAACGCACCATTTACTGCCTCGGGACTGGCAACCGGTGCAAGCTGTGCTGGCAAAAGATTTGACCGGCATGGTGTATGTCACCGTGCACCCGGACCATGTCGCGAAATCGGTGCTTCTTCCGGTGGATGTGGTGGTGGCCTTAGGCGATGATCCGGCTGGTACGATCACGGGATTTTGTCGCACGCTTGGCCTGCCTTTGCCGAAGGTAGAATCTACATCGCTGGATCATGGTGAAGCGGTCTTTTGGGATCGACGGTCTACCGATTTGCCCTGCACATTGCGCATAGCCCCCTGTGAAGCAGACCGTCGGCGCCATCGCCGGAAATATGCCGAAGGCGAGTTGCCGGAGGATCGAAGCTTTTTTTTTCGTGGTCCGGACAATCTGTTGAACTTGCGCGCGCACAATCTCATTCTCTTCATGCAACTCGCGGAGGGCGTCGACGAGAAGACGTGGTTACACCACCTTCGACAGGGGGATTACAGTAAATGGATGTCGGAGGGTATTAAAGACTCCCATTTGGCCGATGCCGTTCGGCGGATTGAACAACAGCCGTCCGTCAGCGCCGAACGCAGCCGACAGATGATACGTTCCGCCATTGAGGAACGGTACACGGTTCCCGCCACCGGTGTGTGATGGGCAAGACGTTTCGCGGTCGGTCGTTCGACCGGAGAGGACGGTGGCTTCTTTCGCGGGAGTATCGCCGCAACTGGCCTACCGAGACTCGTTCCCGACCAGCATCCCGTTCTACTGGCGCTGCGATGGGCTTTTGATTCATACGCTGCTTGAGTCAGAGGAACAGGCGGAAACATTCCGGTGATTCTATTTTGGTATGATGGAGATGCCGCCTCCCACCTCCAAGACGGCATATTTGATTTGATCCATACGCTCGAGCCCGGGGCCTTGCCTGGCGGCCGCCAGCACATCGTCCTCGTCGATTCGCGCCCGGTCCATCAGCGGCTTTAGAGGAATGCCGTTTTCCACGACAATCATCGGCAGGCCATCCAACCATCGCTCCGTCGCCGCTGAGCGATGTTTCCAATAGGAGAGCAGAATGTCCGCCCCGACCAGGGTCACGATGGCCAATACACCGGCCGTGATGGAGTAGTCGTCGCCCAGCATGGCATTTTGGCAGGCTTCGCTGATGATCAGGAGCAAGACGAAATCAAAGCTCGTCATCTGCATGAGGGTGCGGCGACCGGCCAGCCGAAAAACCAACAACAGCACGAGATAAATGGTCAGCGCCCGCAGAACCGTTTCCATACGGAACCTCCCTGATTTAATGCATGAAGACCCGGCCCTAGGGAAACATGAATTGATGGAATTGGAGCGGGCCGGAATCGTTGACGCGAATGCGACCGTCCATCGCGCCGATGTACTTTGGTCGTAGACGGAAGACGATGACCGCCGGGGTAGACGGTGTGTTGGTTTCAAACGTATACAGAAATCCGTCGATGCCGATGCTTGAGATGAGAGGTCCCGGAGTAATATGTTCGACGGCATGGCTGATCCAGTATGTCCGGTCGATCTCGACGGTGACTCGGTTTGTCTTCGTCGCCTCAGGCGTCAGGACGAGCTGCAAGACCAATTCGCCTTCATAGCGCCCGAAACGATCGTACGACAGCCGAACGGTTTGCGGATGGTCCGTCACCTCCGTGCGAGCCAAAGGTCCGCTTCCGAACACACCGGCCAACGCCGCCAGGATGATCAGTGCCATGCCGCTCCAACCGATGCGCTGTACGGTCCAGGTTTTTCGCTGTAGGTCGAGGTCTTGGTTGAGGTCAAGATCGCCGATTCGTACAGGAGAGGACGCCATACCGACTTATGACCTGACGAAGGACGCAGTACGGAATCGAAGAACGAGATGTGTGATTGATCGGCATCCACGGAGTTGAGGAAAACGGCTGCGGTGATGGAACGGATATTCGGGAAATCGGACGGAAAAGCGCTTCACCAGGAGGTACGCCAACAAAGCGTGCCGGTGATAGGCCATCATGATGTTCTCTCCATGAATGTTCTCCAATGGATCTTATGCTTGATCAAGGCGTAAGACAGCCGTCTTATGCATGAGTGCGAAGACCGGTCTTTCTTAATTGGTCAGTGGAACCACCTCGTCGCTTGAAGGCCGGTGCCATGCCCTTGTGATGGAAAGGATCGTGGACCGGTTGTATTGCCGTTACAAGACTCTCTTTGCGGAAGGTTGCGACAAGCCTGATTCACGAGTTCAATTAACCGAGGAAGTTCAAACGGTTTGGCGATACACCCGAAGATTCCCTTGGCAAGATCGGAATGATCGGTCACAGAGGTATCGACCGACATCAGAATAATAGGGGTCTGAGGCCACATCCTGCGGCATATCTCGATAAATTGCAGGCCGTTAAGCCGAGGCATGTGGTAGTCCACCAGCACGACGTCATAACGTCTTTTTCTCATCTGTTCCGACCCTCCGAAGCCGTCGGAAGCCGTGTACACGTTATAGCCGCGATCCATCAGAGTTACCCCCGTCAAATGCAGGATGTCCTCATTGTCATCTATGATCAGTGCACGTTTACCATACCCATCCATTTCACACCCTCCCGCGTATGGCGGCTGTGTCGTTCTTCTCGTCGAAACTCATACCTCGCCTCAGAATACAAGCAAAGAACAGTCCACCGACTTAGAAGCGTGATGAGTCCAATTCCTGCGGATTGGGAATTGCGGGAGACGGCTCGTTGTGGATAGGCGGCGTAGACAAGATGTCCGGAGGCAGATATTTTGTCCGCTGCCCATTGGCAAGACCGTATTGCCGCAGTTTGCGTAACAATGTTTTTCGATGAATTCCCAAAATCGCAGCAGACCGACCCAGATCCTGATGATGATGCTTCAAGACCCGTACGATATGCTCTCGTTCTAATTCCTCCAAGGTGACCCATCCTTGCGCTTGAGCCGCCGTCTGCACCGTCGCCGTATGCACGGCATGTGGAAGGTCTTCGGGATAAATAATGGGATGCGGAGTGAGGGCAACCGCTCGCTCAATGGCATGTTCGAGTTCCCGCACGTTTCCCGGCCACCAGTATCGGGTCAAAACCGAGATGGCTTCGGCCGACATTCCCGTGACCGGCTTCGGTTTGGAGGAACCATAGATCTGCACGAAATGTTGTGCCAAGAGCGGCACGTCTTCCATGCGCTCCCGTAACGGCGGGATCCGTATCGTCACCACATTCAACCGATAATACAGGTCTTCGCGAAACGTTCCCGCCTGCACGAGCGAGCTCAAGTCTTTTTTTGATGCGGCAATAATGCGTACGTCGACGGTCGTGGTCATGGTACTGCCGACGCGCCGGAATTCCTTTTCTTGAATAACCCGAAGCAATTTCCCCTGCAGCGCCGGCGACAGATCGGCCACTTCG
This sequence comes from Nitrospira sp., assembly GCA_030123625.1. Taxonomy (NCBI): domain Bacteria; kingdom Pseudomonadati; phylum Nitrospirota; class Nitrospiria; order Nitrospirales; family Nitrospiraceae; genus Nitrospira; species Nitrospira sp. The sequence continues at coordinate 426,852 of CP126121.1, read as the reverse complement.
TCGAGGAAACAGGTGCCGAGATGGGCCTTCTCCAATAAACCCTTCTTGGAGCCCACTGCGCCGGTGAACGCGCCTCGTTCATGCCCGAACAGTTCCGATTCGAGCAACGTTTCGGTCAATGCCCCGCCATCGACCGTCACGAAAGGGCCGGTACTACGCGCACTGTTGACATGAATGGCACGGGCGATGAGTTCTTTGCCGGTTCCGCTTTCGCCCTCCAGCAACACCGTGCTGTCCGTCTGAGCCACCCGAGCGATGGATTTGTAAACGGACACGACGGCCGGGCTGCTGCCGACGAGATTGTCAAACCGATAACGATCGCGAAGTTGCTCTTTGAGCTGCTGGTTCTGCCGGGATAGCTGAGTATGTTCGAGCGCCCGATGGACCACCAACCGTACATCATCCATGATGAACGGTTTACTCAGGTAGTCGAACGCCCCTGCTCGGATGCCGTCCACCGCCGTCTTCAGGCTTCCATAGGCCGTCATGAGAATCACGGGCATGTCGTGTCCGAGAGAACGTAACTCCCCGAGGAGGCCGAGGCCGTCGAGCCCCGGCATATTGATGTCGGATATCACGAGGTCCGGCGCCTGCCGAGTGATCCTATCCAGGGCGATCTTTCCATCGGCCGCCGTGTCGACATCGTACTCCTCCTTCAATAAAGCATCTCGGAGCAATGTCTGCGTTTCGGCGTCATCATCTACGATCAAAATAGTGGGACGGTGCATAGTTCACTCCATTACGGCAATGGCGTGCCATTGTTGCGCTCTTCGCGTACGGTCGATCTATGGGCATTGTACAGGCACAGCCGACGAAGGCTGCACACAGCGTCATCGTTGTGCCGACCAAGACGGCTCATGACATGTCGTCGATAAGCAGGAACAGATTGTCCCATTCGTCGGAGGGGACTTGTAGTCAAGCGGCATGCTGGGAACGCTGGTTTCTCAATGACTTCGCTCAACGCATCTGTCTGGCAGTGTTCGTGCTTAATCCATGGCAGCAGATACATGTTCCACTCAAATGGGAGGCATGTCATTTCACAATGAACGAAAGGAGCACTGCCATGGTTTGCGAACGATGCGGTGGATTTAAAATTCATGATTATTTCTACGGCGCCACGGATTATTTTGCGTGGCAATGTTTGGGTTCTCGCTGTGTGAATTGTGGAGCAATTACCAATATTCAACCCATTGATTCCAGTCAAGCAAGCGCCGGACGAAGGACGAATCATTCACGAAGGCGACAAGCAACTGTCGCGCGGTGACAAGCGTGCTTATTCGTCGATACGTCAGAATGCACGTAATCCAGCGTGGAGCCAGGTGTCATTCACCGTCATCACTGTCTTGTGCCCGGTGGGGCGGTGACGGCACCAGGCGACCAGTACACCGGCTTCAGCCATGAGCACAAATTGTCTCGATCGGATATGTTATGCATAGTTTTAAGCAACAGTGTGATCCAAAACGCAATGGGCGCCTACTGGAAATACCCCTGGTGCCGGATCCGAAGTGCGAAACGGTGTCGCTGGTTTGCGGCAATACACATCGAGCCATGTGGCGCTGCCTCAGGAAGATGAGCCTTCCATCCACAGCGCCAATGGGGTCGCCCATCGACAAAGCTTCTTTACAAGTCGTTCTTCGAGAGTGATCCACCACTTCATTTCGGCTACCGCCGAGGTCAACAATGTATTCCGGTACACCGCCTTACGAATCAGGCCGACTTCTCCGACCAGGCAGTCAAGCGTGGTGAGCTCAAAACCATATGAGCAGCACCGTTGGCTGGGATGTCGGATGGGACGGCGATGGCGACGAAATCCGACCCGCCGCGGAGCAGACATGATGTGTAGAGGCGTCGGCGATCGTCTAAAGAGGTAGAGGTGACTTCCATCGGATCACATACCATCCAGAAAAACTGAACTCGGAGCGCGTGATATCACTGCTCGATGATGCTGAGGAAAAGAGCCCGGTCAATATAAGGTAAAGTTGAAATAGTCGGCGACCCCCATGGGCGTCATCGTATGAAGTATGCCGATCCACGGCCACTAGGCAAACCCCACGCACTCAGACGCGAGTGACAGGAATGTATGGATTGTCCGATGATTCTCCTAGCAGGCTGCTGAGCCCCTGATATTCGCCGCGTCGGATAAGCGCGGCACGCGTGTGAGCGCCGGCGGACTTTTTCGGCGTCCCTGCTAGAGGCCTTCCGAGTATCAGAACGTCACGAAGCCATTAAGGTATGTATCGAGCGACAATGAGATTGATAAGGAGACGAGATGGGATGGAATGTGTCGAATAAAATCGTCCGTCTTGGTCTCGCGCTGCTGGCATGGCATATTGGCGATCCGGGATATGCCGTACAAACGACGGAATCCGCCGATAGTTCCCCCGGCGAAGATCAATCCCACCACGTCGTCACCGGTACTTTGGGCCAACTTGATTTCGACACAGGCAAGGGGTTGCTGAAAACCGATCTCGGTAAACCGGTATTCTTTGAGATGGTCCGGCCTGAGTTATTCAGACGGTTGTCGGTGGGGCAGCGTGTGACAATCGGAATGAATGAACAGGGTCAGGCTGTTAAGGTCATGGAAATTCCGCCGGGCGAACTTCCGAGTCCCCCATCTGCGGTGCAATAAGCTCTCATGCCACAAGGGAAAACTCACGCACTACGATTCCTCAGGCCTTATCTTTACGGATGAATAACTCTGACGAGGAATGCGGATCGGGCCAGAACGCCGTATGGCCACCCGGGGTGTTCAGTCACCCCGGGTAAAAATCGAGGAAATCGTTACGTAACCGGCGGTCGTCGACCCAAGACCAGACCGACGATAGCGACGATGAGGAAGATGACAGAGAGGATATAGGCGATGTTGGTCGCGGTACCTGCAACTCCCGACAGGCCAAAAATACCTGCAATGATTGCGATGATCAGAAATGTTATCGCCCAGCTCAGCATGGTGACACCTCCTTAGGATCAAACGATGACTGCACGACTGACTGCGGACGGAATGCAGTTCTCCCTCAATGTGCTGGGTTCTTGTCGTCATTGTGATCGACTTCATCAGCCGATTCAGAGGCAGAACTTGGGCTCCGGCGAATAGTATGAAGGCGGGCCTCTAATCTCTGGGCTTCGCGTTCTCGATGAGTCTTCCACATGAGCTTGATCATCATTTCGAGGCTCTGAGCCGTCTCCGGGTGGCGTTCGCCCAAGGTATTTTCAAGGATGACGATCGATCGTTCCGCGAAGCCCTCAGCTTCCTCATATTTACCTTGCAGCGTATAGACCGTCGCCACCGTCCTACAAATGGACCCAATACGAGGATGGTAGGCTCCAAACAGCTGAAGACCGATCTCCAAACCTTCGCGCGCCGCTTTGTCCGCCTCGGAGAATTTATTCTGCGAGGCGTAAATCACGCTGAGATTTTGCAACGCCAAGACGACGGAAGGATGTTGTCGTCCGAAGGCTTTTTCATTAATGGCCAATGCCCGTTCAAAGAGCGGCTCGGCTTCAATGTCTCGATTTTGCATGCCGTACAACACGCCCAGGTCGTTGAGAGTATTGGCGAGGCGGGGATCGTCACGACTGATGGTCTCAATGTGCTTGGCTGCGGCGAGCAGTAACCGTTCGGCATCGGCCACACGCCGATCTTCTATGGCCTGGTGTCCTGCCGACTGATACGTTTCCCACAACGTGACCTGCGCTCTGCTCGGCATGCGGTCGAAGAACAGAAGTAGTGCGATGAGTATCGAGGCTAATATCATGACAAGTTTCATATCGATAACTTATCGTTCCGGGCTTACTTCCGATACTCGGAAGTCCCCTTGATAAGACGGCGTCAGAAATAGAAGTGGAGACCGATGCCGAACCAGTGCTCATGTCGGACATAGAACTGGCCGTTGGGCGAGGGGCCTGCGAAATATTCAGCCAAGAGTTGTAATTGACGATTTCCGATTCGTGCATTTTCGAACCTCAGGCCCGCCATGACGGATTGAGCGACGGACCAATGTGCGCGCTCATTGACCTGAAAGTCCGCATAGCAGACGGGCCTGATCGAGCCGTCAAAAAATGAGAGGGGACTGGCCAACTCAAGACCCCATTCCGTCGAGACAGGCTTCACGTCGGCCGGATCACGATGGACTAAATATCCTCCGCCCCCGTACATACGCACCCACTCGGATAATTCATAGGAAAGTTTGAGGTCGACTTCTTCATAACTTAGATTGATCCGCCGGACCCCTGGATTTGTGAGGAGGAATTCATCGCCCAAATGGGAGCTTTGATGGTGCAGGCGCAAAAAACTTGAAAAGTGACCGGAGCGATAGGTCGCCAGCGCTCCCACGGTATAGTCGGCATTGATGAGGTTGAACGATGTGGAGTTGAGATTGAACAGGCTGAAGAGACCCGCCTGGATCACGAATTCCCACTGACCGTTCAACGGAGCGCGATTGCGATAGATCGAAAATGTTTCGCCGAAATTGCCTCCAAAAGTCGCCGTGAGATTATTTGTGCGGTACCCGCGATAGGCCGCGGAGAAATGGGGCCATCGAGGGTCTGCGTGAAGCGGAGCAAACAGAAGGCCGCGTGGCAGAAAGCTGGACTCCGTCTCGGGAATGTCCACCCGGATACTGCGAGCGGGCGGCGGCGCGGAGGCGATGTCTTCGTCCTCCACCAGCACAACGTCTTTCACGCCAGCAATGCCCGCTAATGCGCGTTTGACCTTTTCTCGGTCGAGTCCGCCGAGCGATCGCACATTGGCGCGGACCACGCCATTGTGTACCTGCAGCGTCGAATCGGTCGCTTTGAACTCATGTCGTAAGACCGCCGTGGCAAAACCGGCAATATATTCGTCGGTGGCGACTTGCGACCATGCCGGGTGTGCATTGACTAGAAAGAAACACGAAAGAATTATCAGACATATTAGGAATGGCTTGACGACATGAAATACAGGTCCTGTTGGAAAGCCTGTGCCGGCGGATGGTCCCGTGCGGGATTTCCGTCGGCCTCGGGTTTCTGCGGAGGACGGCATAACCGCTAAAAGTGAACGTTCAAGCCGATCGTGACCATGTGGCCATTGTCATTGAATTTCTTGTCTTCAAGATTCTGATTTTTAGACTCCAGACGTTCCAGCCAGATGTGGCGATATGTGCTGTCAATAGAGAAATGGTCCGTGATGAAGAACTGTAAACCGCCGCCGACATGCCCTCCGAACCGATGTTGCGTGTCGGAGAAGCCGCCGGGCCCATCGATGGTGGAATAGTACCAACCACCGCCGCCGAGAATGAACGGAGCCAAACGAGTCGTGCCGAGGGGGTAGACGAGCAAGGACCCTTGCACGGGATAGGTATGGGATTTCGTTCCGCCCCCGAAATCCTCTCGGCGATAGTCGGCAGACCCCTCTATGGCCAGATAGCGCAATGGATAGAAACGTAGCTGCGCGCCGCCAAACCATTTCGCCTCTCCCTCTTTCGGGTCGAAATAGGTGGCGCGGCCGCCAACGGAGAAAAAGCCGATGTCCATTTGCGGCATGCCTAACCAATTGGTCGTCCTATCTACCGCATGGGACACTCCGATCGGGAAGAAGACCAGGAAAGCCAGTGTAGCTGTAATGGGCAATGGTTTGCCCCTCGTCAACCAGTGCATAGCGCGCATAGTATTCCGCTCCTCTTTATTATTGCATTATTGCGGTTTCTTGCCCTATTTCGTCGTGCCGTTTAAATCCGCATGCCATTTGTCAGCCCTAGTGTTGAGTTCGTCTTTCCGGTCGCCATAACATTCTTGGACTTTGCCTCTGAACTTGTCATAGTTGTTCCCTTCGATCTACGTCAAATCGTCATCGGTAAACTGCCCCATTCTCCTTTGCGTCCATATCAGCCCTGGGGCATTAATATTTTCAGTATCTTTTTAAGGTATGACAAGGTCGCCATCGACTAGCTCGTTCCCTAGTAAACTGGTCTGAAGAGAGGTTACTTAGGTTGGAAGGAATCAGACGCGGCCGCACTTAATCTGGGAAGTGCTTAATTGATTTATCTGGACTATATGCTGGGATGGATGCTGATACGGAAGTCTGACTGAACGGGATGGTTCAACGAAGGAAAGATGTTCAGTCGGTGTAAAACGGAATGCAACACCACGAGAACAACCTACGTCTCGATCGGAGAAAGATCGCTGTTCGCTGGACCATTTAGCACTTTGCCGTACGCATTGAAGCGGGATCCGTGGCATGGGCAATTCCAGGTGCGTTCTATGGAATCCCATGCAACAATACACTTCAGGTGAGGACACACGGCTGAGCGGCGATGTAATGTCCCGTCCTCATCGCGATACACGGCCACCTTCTGCACGCCGCTTCGAAGTACCGCTCCACTCTCTTTGGGAATTTGACCTTCGGATCCGATGTCACCCGACGAAACCCAGTCCGCATACTGCGCCGCCACATTCAGATTTTCTTGAACAAACGTGCCGATCGACTTCAAGGACTTACGGGACGGATCGTATAACGCGGCCCAGTCATTGGCGCGCTCCTGAATGAGATCGGTAATGAGCATGCCGGCGATCATGCCATGCGTCATTCCCATGCCCGAATCGCCGGTGGCGATATAGACATTTGATGTATCATCGGGATTCCGACCGATTAACGCCAGACCATCCGTCGGCTCCATGACCTGACCCGACCATCGATATTCAATGTGTTCCATCATGGGAAACCGTTTGCGAGCCCAACGTTCCAATCGTTGATAGCGCTGAGCTCCATCGTTCGCCTGACCTGTTTTGTAGTCTTCACCGCCGACGATCAATAGATCATGGCCATTCGCGGCTGCGTCTTTTTGGATTCTTACGTAGTGATATGGATCTGCTTGGTCCCAATACAACGCGACGGGTACGGAGTCCTTCGGCACGCCGGCTCCCAACACATACGTGGTATAGGGCGCCTGCTTGGTGTGTATGGCGACCATGTCGTTAATAGGTGTATTCGTAGTAACAACAACGGATTGTGCGTGGATGACATGGCCCTGTTGAGTTTCGATGCGAGCTTGTTGCCCACCCTTCACCGTGTTCACATGGGTGTCCGTGAAGATGCGTCCGCCACATCGTTCAATCGCCTGCGCAAGACCGGTCACAAACTTTAATGGATGAAATTGCGCCTGGCGGGGAAACCTGAGGCACCCTCCCGTTTCAAGGACAGGACCTGCAGGCCGTTCAATCCGTTCCACACCCACGAGGCCGGCACGGAGAGCAGCCAATCGTTCTTCTTCGAGTCGTTCCGGAGGTTGATCCGGTGCCGGAAAGAGAAAGCCATCGACCCGCTCGAAATCGCAGTCGAAACGTTCGGTTACAATGACGGTTTCGATTCGATTGATCGCCGCAGTATGGCTGGCGGCAGCCATCCGGGCACCATGTTTGCCGTGAAGCCGTTCGATTGCCACATAGCCGTCGTCAATGGCGTTCGACAGATGCGCCGTGGTACGTTCTGTCATGCCTCCGCCGATCGGGCCGTCGTCGAGAACGACCACCGATTTGCCCTCACACGATAGAGAATAGGCGGTGGATAAACCGGCGATTCCGGCTCCAACAACACACACATCCGTTTCCAAAGAGCGATCGAGTGGGCGTAAGGCTGACTCCACCGATGAGCTCATCCAAATCGATTGAGTTCCACTGATATTCTTTTTCATAGTGCCTAATTGGTCCATATCCGTCTCAACCGCACAACGAGGGAATACCCTTGAGATACCATGAGAACATGGCCGCTGGAGGTGTGCTTATTGACGCCGGCAATTTCACAAATTTTAAAGAGAAAGAGAGAGATGGTCGTACACACGTCGTACACACGATGTACGGTCTACTGCGTCCGACAGGACTGAATGTGATAGCCTAGATCCGTTGAGAAGAAACACAGTTGGTATTTATCCGGCGGCGCAAGGATGAACGGCTGTGCCCGGATGAGTCGCCAGTCTAGATTTCTTTTACGCCATCACCGCCGTGCTCCAGCATGCTTTCAGGGCATGTTACCTCCTAATCGTAGGATAGCCGGTCTTCAGCGGCTGATCTAGCCTGACGTTATGGCGGCTTTTGCTCGAACCAGACATGTGGTCCGTGTGGCGACGGCTGTGGCTGCCCTCTTCGCTTGGTCGCTGACGGCCTGTCGGCTGAGCCCAAGCGGCAGCGCCGGAGACTCATCAGACCATTTCGTGCCAGAATCTGACCCGGTCCCGTCCCACATTGCGCGATTAGCCGTCTGGTACCCCAGCACAGAGGATCATGACACCTCGTATGGGTACAAGAAGCTGGAGCAGGCGATCTTCCACCTCAAGAAACGCCGGTCGGGGATTAGGATTGTGGAACGGCGGTATCTTGAAACTGTGAGAGATGAGCAACGACTCCAGATCTCTGGAAGAGTGGCGGACGACAGTGCCATGCATATTGGGAAGTGGCTTGGTGCGGATAGTCTGGCGGTGTTTCAGATCGACCAACCACGATGGCGGGACCGGTTGTTAGCTCGCGATTATGAACGGATGGCTCCAGTGGTGGTTTCGATCAAGATCATTGCAGTGGAGACAGGAGAAATCCTCTATTACGACATCGTGCGGATCATTCCGGCTCCCCCCTTGGGTAAGAGTGAACGGTATGTGAATGACATTGAATTGCAGTCTACTGTGCGCGCCGGTCTTGATCGCGCGGTATCCGTTGCCATTGCGCATCTCGATCAATCATTTCGATGAAGGTGGATGATGTCACGACAAACCATAATCACGCTGTACACCTATGACGAGCTATCAGAAGTAGCCAAGCGCAACGCGCGTAGCTTCTTTCCCGAGTACTCTCGGGACGAGGCGGAGGCATTTTTTAGGAAGTACGAATACGAATTTGAGCACGACGGGCACGCAGCTTAGTTTGCGTAAGGATTACTGATTATTCGTAAAGTCTAAACCGAGATTAGACGGTTACAGGTGCTAATATTTTGCTAACTACTGGGGTCGAAAACCACGACAAATGACCAGGTAGAAGCAAGCACTACGCCAAACATTGGCGGGAGGAGTAGGTAGGCCTTGACTGGCGTATCTACTATTTTTGTTGGCTTTTTTCGATATTTCAGTGGGTTAGTGTTAGAGATGGGGTTGGTGCGCCCGACAGGACTTGAACCTGTAACCCCCAGATCCGTAGTCTGGTGCTCTATCCATTGAGCTACGGGCGCCTTCCGAAGAAGTGCTGAGTCGGGAGTGCTGAATTCTGCGTTAAACGATAAGCTTGGTGAGATTGCTCAAGACTGCATGTCGCCTCAGCACTCGGCACCGTTAACTCAGCACTGCCCAGAGTCAGAGGTTATACAGTTCTCGGAGAGAAAGGGTCAAGAGACGACCGGGAAAAGCCTGGAGCCGAGATCCGGCGTCGGCGAAGGTCGGTTAGAGGATGGTCTTGGTCACTTCGTTCGAGAAGGAACTTTCGGCGCCACTGGAATTATACGCGGTGACCGAGAAGAAATAGGTGGTGCCGGTTTCGAGACCTGTCACGGTGTAACTGGTGACATCCATGGGCAACGTGGTAATCGGTGCACCATACCCTCCTGGGATCGTTGCCAGATAGATCTTGTACCCCTGAAGGTCCGGTTCGCTATTGGCATCCCACGATAGAGTGGCTGTTTCGCTGGTTGCTGCAGCCGTTTCACTGGTTGGCGCGGAGTCTGGTGAAGCGCACGCAATAATGGCGAACTGAAAGAAGCAGATCAGAAGCCAATGATAATGGTTCACTATCGATCTCACGAAGCCCATATCTCACTCCTACGGCGTGACAGTTTGTTTGGTGGCCTACGCTTGAGCAAGGCTTGTACCGGAGGTACCCCGCGTTCATTCCTTACAGAAGTCTTTGGAAGTACAAGGAACAATAGCGATCGTTAGAGTGATCAGCAGGGCGGACCTCTCGGGGAGTGAAGGCAGAATCATGCAGCTTCGCCGGAATTTGTTACTTTTGTCGTTGTAAGAGGGACTGGGGGAGGGAGCGGCTCACATGCTCAAGCAATAATAAATAGCCGGGGGGCTTTCTACGCAGTAGGAAGCCCCCCGAACCAGCTCACTCAGCTGAATTTTACTTGCCGCCCTTGTCCTTCTTGTCTTCGCCGAAGGTGTCGACATGCCCACCCTTCTTCTCTTTCTTTTCTTCGCCGAAGGTGTCATCGGCCTTATGACCGTCCTTCTTCTTTTCTTCGGCCATTACAACATGGCCGCTCTTCTTCTCTTCCTTCTTCTCGCCGGCGAAGGCTGGTGCGCTGAAGGTCACTGCTACTGCCACTGCCATGATTGCCATCAACATGCTCTTCATTATAAGAACCCCCTTATAAATAAAAATTATTAAAAATGTGTGCCACTCGCTGGGCACTTACTCGGATGTTCAGCAAAGGTAGTGCCGTTCTGCCCTATTCGTAAGATAAGACACAGACTATTGATTAATCAGTAAGTTATGAAATTTTTCTCATGAAACTGCGCATGATTCTTCATACAGGGTGTTGTAGCAGAATGGTAAGGAGACGACTAAACTGCCTCATTCCAGTACTTAACACGGTTGATCACGAATACCCTCCGTGCTGCTAATTCTATTCAGAAGGTCAAGCGGAGAAGTTCAAGGACAGGAGATAGTTCTGGGACGCTATGCAAGATCTGCGAGTGTATCGCGATGTAGGTATTCGATTCTACCTTTCGTATTGCGCCGTGTAAAATCTTACCCAGGGACAGATCGTTGCGTCATTTGCAAATCTTACCCTCCATCCCTGCATGGTGCGGGGCCGAAGGAGGGTGCGGATGGAGGCAAGTGGCATGGCGCGACGATCGAAGCATGAGTATCTCCAAATCATGTGGCAGCGGTATCAGCACGCAGACCGAGCCGAGCGCTCGGCCCTCTTGGATGAAGTGACGCGGATGTGTGGGTATCACCGCAAGTACGCCATTGGGGTGTTGAATCAGCGGCATCCGCGGCGGCCTTGCCCACGGCGTGTGGCGCACCGGCGGCCGACCTACAGCGCGGAGGTCATCAGCGTGCTGGCCTGGATCTGGGAACAGGCCGGCTATCTGTGTGCGACGCGGTTGAAGGCGGCGGTGCCGATTTGGCTCCCATGGGTTCGGCAGCGGAGGCCCATGGGTCCAGCGGTGGAACGTGCGCTCCGCACCATCAGTGCCCGACAGATCGATCGGCGACTGCAGGCACACAAACTTCGGCTGAAGCGGCGGCTCTATGGGACCACGCGGCCGGGCACGTTGCTCAAACACCTGGTGCCCTTGAAGACGGACCATTGGGACGTGACCCAGCCGGGCTTTTTGGAGATTGATCTGGTCTCGCACTCGGGAGCCTCGGCGGCGGGCGAGTTCCTGCACACGCTAGATGTGGTGGACATTCACACCGGCTGGGTCGAGCGGCAAGCGGTCATGGGCAAAGGTCAGCACGGCATCCTGCAGGCCCTGACCACGATCGAGCAGCAGCTCCCCTTTGCCCTGCGTGGTCTGGATTCGGACAATGGGAGCGAGTTCATTAACCATCATCTGGTCGCATTCTGCGAGCGACGCCGCGTTCAGTTCACCCGCTCGCGCCCGTATAAGAAGGATGACAACGCCCATGTGGAGCAAAAGAACTGGACCCACGTGCGCAAGCTCGTGGGCTGGGATCGGTATGACACGCCGAAGGCGCAGGCCGCGCTCAACGCGCTCTATGCCGAGCTGCGGCTCTTCCAGAATCTCTTTCAGCCCTCGATGAAGCTGCTGCGCAAAGAACGGCGCGGCTCCCGACTCCTACGCCGCTACGACTGTCCGCAGACGCCCTTGGAACGGGTGCGGGCCTGTGCCGACGTCGATGCCGCCAAGGTGGCTGTCCTCAAGCGCCTCTTCCGGCGTACTGATCCCTTTGTCCTCGCACAGCGCATTGAGCAACACCTGGAGCGCCTGGCTCTCCTGCGGAGTCGGGCAGCACACCCCGCTTCCCGGCCAGGCATCCGGTGGCGCGACTGGACCTTCAGTCCACGAGCCTCCCAGGCACGGGCCATGTCCCACAGAAATTCGACGCACACAGTTGGCGCAGGAACCACGATCGGCGCGATGGGCAAGTTGGCGGTAGGGGGGAATGTGGGCTCTCCGCCAGTGCCGCAACCTGGTAAGAATTTCAGATGACGCAACGATCAGGGCTCGGGTAAGAAATTCGGATGGCTTGATAGGCCTTTTAAATCGGGCCGGCATCACCCACCCGAAATCACCGGGCGAATTTCGATCTGATCCTTGTCGGAGAGTATCTCGTCTTCGGTAACTAATTCGTTGCCCCGAATCACCAAGTGTGCTTCAGCCAGAAGGTTCAATTCACGTAGCAGTTCTTTTGCTCGCTTCGGCCCCTTGATTTCTATCAATCGCGACGGGTGGTTCAATTGTACATGCATGGCCAATGATAAACATTTCAGCGACTAAGGGGCAAGGGGGTCAAAGCGATGAGTACGGAGTTTAAAAACCGCAGATAAGCTGATTAGCTCGGACCGGAAAGTCGATTTTTTACATAGGCGAGGCCATCCTCAAGCGTTCTCACATCTCCATCAAGCTGAGCCTCATAACAATCATCAAGGAGTCGGCCCATGTCAGGACCTGGCTGGACTCCCAATTTCAATAGGTGACGGCCCATGACGATGGGAAGAGGAGCACGGCGGTCCACTGCCAGCCGCTGTGCTCTGGTCAATAGCCACTCGCCCGCGGGAAATCCATCAAACTGTTTCGGCGGACGGCCCGCATGGTCGGCCCGCGCCACACGCACCAATCGGTCGATGCGGCGGACGTGCTTTGCCAATCGGCGGACGGCGCTGTCCGAAGCGTTGGCGTCATAGAGCGCGCGAGGGCGGAGATGGCAACACACCAGGGGAACCACCTCATCGATGAGATCGTGCTGGTTGGTCACTCGTTCGAGAAACCGTCTCGTCGGGTCCACCCCTTCCGCTTCGTGTCCCCGTGAGGTGACGTGCCCATATTCCTCTTTGGTCGTGGCCGGTTTACCGAAGTCATGACAAAGGACCCCCAATCCGACGACAAGGTCGTCCGTCTCGTCACCGGTTCTCTCCGCAGCGAACCAGTCCAGACAGTGCAGCGTATGGATCCAGACATCGCCTTCCGGGTGCCAGACGGGATCTTGCGGGCAGCCTTGGAGGGCGGCGAGCTCGGGATAGAAACGGAGCCAGCCGCAGTGACGCAAGAATTGTAAACCCAGCGACGGCTTGCGTCCTTGAAGGAGCAGCTTCTTCCATTCCTCCCACAATCGCTCGCTCGGCTGGCCCTCTTGTGACAATGTCCGGCACAGGGCCACCGTCTCAGGCGCGACCGTGAGCTCAAAACGGGCGGACAGCTGCATGCCCCGCAAGACCCGGAGAGGGTCTTCGGCGAACCGATGAGATACGTGGCGCAATATCCGAGCATCCAAGTCGCCGCGGCCGTTGAAGGGATCGCGAAGCTCCATGGTGTCGGGATCCCAGGCCATCGCGTTTATCGTAAAATCCCGCCGGGCAAGCGCCTCGTCGATCGGCATGCTGGGATCGGCTTGTCTCTGCGAGCCCGGAAGGGATGTGTCGTCGGCGGGCCTGCGGGAGGGAATGGAAAGATCGACTGGCAGACCTTGCAACTTGAAGACCTGGAAGGCTTTTCCGACGAATTGGACGGAGAAGTGCTCGGCCAGCAGAGCGTGGACGTGGCCGGGCGACAGTCCGACGACTTCAATGTCCAGATCCCGAGGTTGTCGACCGAGCGCGAGATCGCGGACAGAGCCGCCAACCAGCCAGACTCTTCCTCCCCCACGGCGAATGGTGTGTTCGATACGTCGAAGAATTTCCCGGAGGTCGGGATCGTCAAGACGAAAGCGGGTCGGCACTTAGATCCCCGCTTCGCGGAGGAATGTCGCAGCTTCTTCCGGTGACACCGGATTGATGTAGAAACCCGTGCCCCATTCGAAGCCGGCGACCTGCGTCAGTTTGGGGATGATTTCCAGGTGCCAATGGTAGTAATCGCCGGTCTTTTCATGCAGGGGAGAGCTGTGGAGAATGAAGTTGTACGGGGGGCGGGACAGCACCTTGTCCATGCGGTGCAACGATTCTGAAAGGATGGGGGCCAGAAATTCGAACTGAGACTTCTGACTTTCCTCAAAATACGCCGCATGGCGCTTGGGAAGGATCCACATCTCGAATGGAAACCGTGGCGCGAAAGGCGTCACGCACAGGAATTCCGGATTCTCGGCGACGATGCGGTCTCCATCCGAGAGATCCTGACGGAGGATGTCGCAGTAGATGCAGCGCTCCTTCAGCCGGTAGTGATTGCGGCATCCGTCAAGCTCCTCTTGCACGTTGGTCGGGACGATGGGGAGCGCGATCAGCTGCGAATGGCTGTGTTCCAAGGTGGCCCCAGCGGACGCGCCGTGGTTCTTGAAAATTAAAATGTAACGGAGCCGAAGATCCTTTCTCAGGTCGAGAATCCGATCCCGATAGGCCCACAGCACGTCTTCGATTTTTTTGCTCGGGAGTTCGGCGAGGCCTTCGGCATGGTTGGGCGTTTCGATGATGACTTCGTGTGCGCCCACGCCGTTCATGCGGTCGTAGAGTCCGACCCCCTCGCGACCCATGTCACCTTCGACTTGCAGCGCGGGAAATTTATTCGGCACGACACGCACGGTCCAGTTGGGGGAATTGGGCCCGCTGGGCTGCGGTCGATAGGCCATGATTTCTTTTGGCGTGAGCCGTTCTTGTCCCGGGCAAAACGGGCAGAGGGCCGTCGACACGGGTTGGGTCTGCTGGAATTTGACGAAGTCATGTGGGCGGCCTCTCCGCTCAGTGGAAATGATCACCCAGCGGCCCACAACGGGATCGCGTCTTAGATCGGGCATATATGCTCCACTCTGTTGAAAAGTTCTGAGTGTTGAGCCTTGAGTGCGTAGTGTGCCAGAGGAGAAGAATCTCACAACTCAACACTCAGCACTGCTCCTCTTACACTCTCCACAGTCCGGCCTCAAATTCCGGTCCTGGCACGGTGAGGACGGCCGGAAAATGGTCGGGATAGCGGGATACTTCAAGGCCGTGTTCCCGCACGATGATGGACAGCTGAACCGCATTCCCCGGTTCCAGGCACAGATCTTTCCAGGGAACGGCCAATTCCAGAATGGTGCGGGCATTGATCGACCCATAGGAACCGATCTTCTGCCAGGCATCCGCCTCGGTCTGACGAAACAAGAGAAATGTCTCCGGGCCCGGGACGGAAAGCGGAAACGTCAGCCGAAACGTGAATTGAGGTCCTTGCACGATGATGTCGATGTCCAGGCTCTGTCGTGTCGTGCTCGCCTCGTCGGGGTCGAATCTCATCACGAGATGATCATGGCTCCAACCGAATCGGATCGTGGTGAAGAGTTCGTCAGCTTTCCACATGGCGCCAAGCGGAGGTCGGGTATTGATGATCCCGGCGCCGCGCCATTCGAAAAAATCGGTCACCATACCGTCGATTGTGGGATTCAACAGGACAAGCGGCGGTTGGACCGAATCGGACTCGGAGGCGATGGTGTTGGTGCAGATCGGATTGTTCAGTCGATCAGGAGGCGGAAGGCCCATATGAGTCCAGACATTGCGGAGATGCGTACGAAAGAGGCGGTCGAATTCCGGCTTGAAATCGGTATCGAAATCATCGCCGTACCACCAGAACCAGTCGCTGCCTTCGGCGGCGTACAATTCGTGCCAGGCCGCCCGCGCACGATCAGATGGAAGAGTCGGCGTGACCTCCATAAGTCGTGCGCGGGTGTGACCGAGGAGATCCCATCCGCGATTGTCTTCCTGGTGCCCGATCCAAATCTTGTAATCGGAATTGATCCAGGAGCCTGAATGAAGACAGGGCAGATGCTGCGTGGGTTGAACGGAGGCGATCGCATCGGAAATCGTCGATGTTTGGGCCACGATCTGTCCGGCTTGATCCAGTTCATGGCTTGTGAAGGCTTCGTACAGGAGAGATAGAAATCGTTCGCCGCCGTCGTGATAGTGTTCCCACGGGTTTTCCCCGTCCAACACGATGGCGATGACGATCTTCTCTTGTGGCGCATCGTAGAGAATGCCCCGCAAACGCCGCAGGACATCTTCGGCCGCGGATTCGGGCGTGGTCTTGTGGTAAACGAATCCGAATGCGTCGGAGATGTCACGGTCGCGGAACAAGACGGTCAACGGATGCTCGGCGTCACCGATGCGATAGGGTTGATAGAGCGCGGACTGTCGGTGCCATGGACTGCCGCACATGCCCAGAGAGCGTGCGAGGATACCTTCGTCCGTGGCAAACCAGCGAAGTCCGGCCTGATGGATAAGAGGAAGCATCTCCGGGCAAACCGATCCTTCTGACGGCCATAACCCTGTCGGAGGCCGGCCGAATGTTTGATGGTGAAAATCGACGGCTTGTTGAAGTTGGGCTGCGGCATCATCCGGGGCATGGAAGCGGGCGGGCAAGGGAAGGTCCGGCCTGGCCCGCCGGTTGATATCGGTATCGATGACCAGCGGCAGAATTGGATGATAGAAGGGAGTCGTGGTCAGTTCGATTTGCCCCCGTTCCATGAGTCGTCGGTACAGGGGAATGATTGCTCGTATCCCCATTCGTTGCAGTTCCAATACTTCGCGCTTATCGTCCTCGGTGAAGCCGCGATTTTTCTGGCGCAGCGCGGCCAGACGAGGATATTGTTGAACGGTGCCGTATCCGAACCAGGCGAGATTGTGCCAAACTTGCAGATCCAGCAGTTCTTGTGTGGAAAACTGACGGGCAATGCAGTGGAGATCATGACTCGCTATGTCCAACCCCCGTTTCACCAGCAACTCATGGTATCGTGGATAAGGCCGTACCATTGTCGCCCAGTTGGCCGAAAAGAAATGACGGACTAAAAAGGCCTTTTCTTCAAGGGCCAGATTGGCCGCTGGGCGTTGTGCATGTTCCAGAAAAAGATCGAGAATCTTACCGGTGCCGATTTCCTGCAACTGCAAGAGAAGAGAGGGCGTAAAATTAAATGTGGCGCGAACCCCGGGAAATTGTTCCACCAAATAAGCCATATCATAATAGGCCTTGGTCGCATGCAAGCGTACCCACGGCATACTGGCCGATCCGGCCACTGGATCGGTGTAATAAGGTTGGTGCATATGCCACAGGAAACACACGTGGATATGCTTCATCGATGCGATTTCCTTTCTTTCGGCGAGTATGTCATAGGGGGTATGAGCATGCAATCTGCGGATGGATTTATGATTGAACCTCGCATGAGGAGCTGAGATGACGATATTTCTTCGATACTGGGGGCCGGTGTGCGGATATGCCGGGCTCATTTTTTATTTATCCGCGCAGCCTCATCCGGAAACCCATGTGCCGTTCGTCACGTATTTCAGCGATAAGTTTTTGCATGCCGTCGAATATGCGGTATTCGGAGCGTTGTGCTACCGGGCTATTCGTGGAAGCGGAAATGCTGTATGGAGACAACACGCGATTCCAGCGGCCATTCTACTGGCTTCGGTGTATGGTATGAGCGACGAGGTTCACCAAGCGTTCGTCCCTTTTCGAGATTCGAATTGGCTTGATTGGCTGGCAGATACCGTTGGAGCCGCGCTCGGAGTGACGGCCATGCATCGGGTGATGAGTCTCAGACCGGTCGACTCGATTCCGGAGGCGCTGCCCTAGGAACCTGTCCGACATTGACCTTCTACTGCGGCGAAGGATGCACCGGCATCTGCGTCGTTCCCGGCCCCGAAAAATCCTCAACGTATTCCAGTGAATACGTCTCCGGTTTTTCGAGGCCTGTGGCCTTGCATCTGCGAGCGCCTGCTTCGCCTTGTCACGAACGGCAATGTCGGACAAGGCTTCCAGCACCGATCGAATACGTGGTGTTCGTGACAAGTGGCGGGACGCTCGCTATAATTCATTGAGTTATGTTATCAGCCAACTCAACTCCTTCCAAAGCTCCGCTGTCTCCTTCCGATCAAGCACTCATCGCTCAAACCATTGAGACTCGTCTTTCTTCAGGCCTTTTTGTGAGGGCTCTGACGCCATTGGCAGGAGATGCCTCCAATCGGCGCTACTATCGAGCCGCCGTTGGGGGCGGACCACCGCACTCAGTGATCGTGATGCAGCTGGCTGAGCCGGAAGGATTCAAACAGTCTGAAGAGGCGGTGAGCGGGGCTATCCATCAGATCTCCGAACTGCCGTTCATCAACATCATGTCGCATTTGGCCAAAACAAATATACCGGTGCCTACACTCCACTACTATGATCAATCCGCAGGATTGCTCTACCTAGAAGATTTCGGAGATGTGACGTTGGCGGAGGCGGTCAGCCAAGCGGATGCGCCGAGCTTGGAGTCTCGGTACAAACAGGCCGTCAATGTCTTGGTCCAGATGCAGGTCAATGCCACGACACCGGCGGATCCCGGGTGCGTCGCGTTTCACCGTAGCTTTGACGTGCCGCTGTTGATGTGGGAGTTCGATCATTTTCTGGAGTATGGAATCGTGGCACGCAGCGGCACACCGTTGTCGGATGAGGACGCTACGGCAATAAGGGGAGAGTTCGAAGAGATTGCGGAACTACTAGCCGGGCAGCCGCGCGTCTTCACGCATCGTGATTATCACTCCCGCAATTTGATGGTCGACGGGTTGCGGCTCGGCGTGATCGACTTTCAGGATGCCTTAATGGGACCGGCCACCTACGATCTTGCCTCGCTGCTTCGGGACGCCTACATTCGGCTCGACGAAGCCCTCGTCGATGATTTGGTTGGGTACTACCTCGATCAGCTGGCCGAACGACGTTTCGTATGGACCAATCGCGCCGCGTTCCGACGACTGTTTGATTTGACGAGTATTCAACGCAATCTGAAGGCGGCCGGCCGGTTTGTCTACATTGATCGAGTGAAAGGTAACCCAAAATTCTTAGCCGATATCCCGCGCGTCTTGAGCTACGTCAAACGCAACCTTAAAAAATATCCGGAATTGGATACGCTTCGGAAGCACCTCAGCCCGCATGTGCCGGAACTGCAATAAGACAATAAGAAGTACTGAGCTTAAAGTGCTGAGTGCTGAGCAGATGATCGGGCTTGCTTACTCTCTCAGCACTCAGGACTCGGCACTGAGGATTTGCCCATGAGAGCCATGATTCTGGCGGCTGGTCTCGGCACCCGCTTGAGACCGCTGACGAATACCATTCCCAAACCCTTGCTGCCGGTCGGCGGAGCGCCGCTCATCGTCTGGAGCTTGTTGCTGTTGAAGCGGCATGGGTTCCGTCAAGTCGTCATCAACCTGCATCATCTGGGCCCCATGATTGAACAGGCGTTGGGCACGGGGTCGAAATTCGGAATTCGGATCGTTTACTCTCATGAGCCGGTCATCCTGGGGACCGGCGGTGGGATTAAACAGGCCGAGCCGTATTTTTCGGGAGAGCCGGTTCTGATTCTCAACGGAGATACATTGGTGGAATTGGATCTTGAGGCGCTCTGCGATTTTCACCGCTTGCGCAATGCGGCGGCAACCTTAGTGCTCCGGGAAGACCCGGACGCTGCCCGTTGGGGCTTAGTTGAAGTGGGAGACGGGGGACAGATTCTGCGGATTACCGGAAAAGGGCTCGTGGGTTCCGTTTCAGCGGCTTCGCGCATGTTCGCCGGGATTCACATCTTGCATCCTCGGCTGCTCAGGGAGGTGCCGAAAGGAACGCCGTCCTCAATCATCGATCCCTATGTCAGGGCCATCGAACGGGGAGAACCGGTGCATGGGTATGACCTGAAAGGATATTGGTCCGACATCGGCACGACCGAGCGCTATGCGCAGGCAGAACGAGATGTCCGAGCGGGACTGATTCGTTTGGAAGACCGGCAGCTTCTTGAGCCGCGCGTTTTGCTCCAATAAAAGAAGCAAGTGCACCGCCCACGGCGCGCCACCGATTGCCGGCCGGTCATCTTCCCATTGTCCCTATTCCTTTTGTTGTTTGAGCAATCGAGCCAGGTAGGTTCGCTGAAGCTTGAGCGATTCGGCGGCTTTCGTCTGATTGCCTTCGGCCTGTTCCATGGCCCGCGTGATGATGTAGCGGCTGTGTTGCTCCATCGATTCATGGTAGGGCAGATTCAGATACGGCAGGGAAGCATCGTCTCTTCGGCGGAGGATGGTGTCATCCGCCAATAGTGCCAACGTCTCAGGTTCGATGATGTCCTTCTGGCTCAAGACGACGGCGCGCGCGATCACATTATCCAATTCCCGAATGTTTCCCGGCCAGGGGTAGCGGATCAAGGCATCGAGTGCGGCGGCACTCAGAGTCATGCCCGGTCGTTTCGCATCTCTCATATGTCGATCCAAAAAGAACTGGGCCAGGGCCGCGACATCCCCTACTCGTTCGCGAAGCGGCGGCAGGGTCAGACTCACGACATTGAGTCGAAAATAGAGATCTTCACGGAATTGGCCTGCTCTCACAGCTTGCCGAAGATCCTTGTTCGTGGCCGCAATGATGCGAATATTCACAGAGACGGTTTTGGAGCCGCCGACGCGGTGAAACTCCCGGTCTTGCAAGACGCGTAACAGCTTAGCTTGCAAAGGAAGGGACATATCTCCGATCTCGTCGAGGAAGACGGTTCCCCCGTCGGCCATTTCCAGCTTGCCCTTCTGCTGCCGATCGGCTCCGGTGAACGCCCCTCGCTCGTGTCCGAACAGTTCATTCTCCAGCAACGTCTCCGTCAAGGCGACGCAGTTGATGACGATGAGCGGCATGGCACAACGATGGCTCCAATGATGGATCGATCGGGCGAAGAGTTCCTTGCCGGTCCCGCTTTCACCGAGGAGCAACACACTCGCATCGGATTTGGCGGCCCGTTGTGCCGCTTCCACGACGGATCTCACGGACGAACTGTTGCCGACGATGGAGGCGTACCGTCCGTCGACCTCGGAACGCAGATAGGCGACTTGTCGCCGGAGCGCATCCCGTTCCAAGGCTTTGCGAATCACGATCAAGAGATGGTCTCTGTCGAGGGGTTTGGTCAGGAAGTCATACGCACCTTCCTTCATGGCCTCCACCGCAGCTTCAATGGATGCATGCGCGGTCATGACGATAACGGGAATAGTGTCCGACGGCTTCATTTGGGACAGACGTTTGAGGACATCAAGCCCCGATACTTTGGGCAGTGTGAGGTCCAAGAGGATAAGCTGCGGAGACTCGTGAACGATTTGGTCGATCGCCTGTTGTCCCTCGGTAGCCACGACGGTCTCGTATCCGGAGGCTTGGAGCCGGTCCTCGAGCATCATGACGATGTCAAGATCATCGTCGACAATAAGAATCTTGGCGTTCATACTTCAGCTTGTGAGGCGTTAAACGTGAGGCGAGGGGCTCACTGCATGATCAGGAGACCATCGTAATTCCATCACCTGACGCATCACCCCTTACCCCTCACGGGTTCTCCATCACATTAATAACCAATCCCGTCAACGGCTTCGGGTAAAAATACGTTGATTTATGCGGCATTCGTTCGCCTGCAGCGGCGACCGCTTGGACTTCACTCACCTTTGTGGCGTTGAGCAGGAATGCGCCCGTTCCTGTTCCCTTAGCCACCCAGTCCAGGGCTTCGTGGTCGTCTTTGGTGTAGAGAATGGCCTCTTGTTCCTGCTGCGTCGGACAGAGCCTGGTCACGATCAGTTGTTGCAGAAGGGAGACGTCGAGTTTGGCTCGAGGTGAGGCTTGCGTGGAAGGTCGATGGGCCGGCCTCAGCGTGAGGGTGACGTATCGGTCGTCGCCTTGTCGCGTCAGCCCGAACACCGGGGCATTTTTTCCTTCCGTCCGCAAGCTGGTCAGGAACTGTGACCTCGCCTGCTGTTGTGTGGATGAGCTGAAGGGGAATTCTTGAAACTCGAACGTGTCTCCGAGTACCGTCTTGATCCGCTCTGAGGAAGGCAAGGGAGTAGTCGTCACTCGGTGCGTCGGTAATACCGTCAATCCTGGATCTTCAAGCGGGGTGAGCAGCATGAGCACGGAGTCGTAGGGTTGCCACTCGGTTTGAAGGCCGGTCTGCTGCCGCCGGAGCTTCTGATAGTTCAACGCCGTTTCATAGCGATGGTGACCGTCGGCGATGAAGAGCGGTTTGCTGTGCATCGCAGCGGTCACCTGTTTCAGCACGGTTTCATCGGTTACGGCCCACAGGCATTCGCGACAGCCTGCATCGTCTTGAAAGTCGTAACGCACCGGCTTGCCTTTTACCGCGGTTTCCAGGAGTTGGATGATGGCACCGAGTGGATCGGAGTAGAGGGACCAGATCGGGCTGAAGTTTGAGCAACAGGCTTCGATCAGATTCAGGCGGTCAGTTTTTGCCGCGGTGCGTGTGTTCTCGTGAGGATAAATATGTCCGGAGTCGAGCGACTCCAGTTTTGCCAGCGCGAGGAATCCCCGAAGCATCTTCTTCGGAGCGTCGGCGGGTGAGTAGGGAGGAGTGTACTCAATCGTGTGATAGTAGACGGCCGGTCGTGCGTCACGCTTGAGAATACCTTCATTGAGCCAGGTCTGCAGCGTGGTCGCAGCGCGGGTATACCGGTTGTGAGCAGGGTTGTCACCGGTCTGGTCAAGCCCTAATTCCATTCGGATAATGTTGTGAGGGTGGCGGTCGTGGAGCCGTTTCTGTTCCTCCGCATCAATGATATCGTACGGCGGGGCGACCACATCGCTGATGGAACCTACGAGCGTCTGGTCGTACAGCATGCCCTGAAACGGAATGATCTGTGACATGAACAACCTCTCGGCAATGTCGTGACGGCGACGACGGTTTGATGGTTACAGGAGAGAGTAGGATCCTTTCGCCCTACGCCGTGCCGTTCCTACGGCCCAGCGTCCTTCCAGCTGGCGGGAAGCAGCTACCGGTCGCGGGTAATCATATAATCAGCGGTGACGGACAGCGCGCGCCGTGCAGTGCTATCGTCGAAGCGTTCGAGCTCATGTTTGGCGGCGGCGATATAGGCGCTCGCGCGGTCCATAGCATAGGTAATCGAGCCGAAATCGGCCATCAGGAACAGGATACGTTCAAGATCGGCGGTGCTGAGAGTCCGTGTTTCCATTCGATCCTTGATCATCTGGCGGTCCTGCTCTGAGCAATGCTGCAACAGATGCAGCAGGGGCAGCGTCGCTTTTCCCTGCCGGAGGTCTTGGCCGATTGTTTTCCCGAGCGACTCGCCGTTTGCGATGTAATCCAAGGTATCGTCGGCGACTTGAAAGGCGATGCCGAGATACTGGCCGAAGCGGAACAGCGCCGTCTGTTGTGTTTCCGAAACCTCGGCCAAAATGGCCCCCATGCGGCAGGCCGCGGCAATCAAACCAGCGGTCTTGTGCTCGACGATCTTGATATAATCGATCTCCGGCATCGAGGGGTTCCCGTTATAGTACAATTGAAGGACTTCACCTTCCGCCATTTTCTTGCAGGCTTCGGCAAGGACTTCATTGATTCCCTGGCTTTGGAATTCTACGACTTTGCACATGGCCTTCGTATAGAGATAGTCGCCGACCAGAATGCTGATCTGGTTTCCCCAGACCTTGCGAGCGGTTCTTCTGCCTCTCCGAAGATCGGCGTCATCAACGACATCGTCGTGTAAGAGGGTAGCGGTATGGATGAATTCCACGATGCTGCCGAGCTGATGGTGCTCGGTTCCGGGATAGCCACAGAGGCGAGCCGCCAAGAGGAGGAGTAGGGGCCTGATGCGTTTGCCGCCACCGCTCAAGATGTGAGCGGCGACCGTATTGACCAAGGTCACGCTGGAGTCAAGGTTCTTCTTGACTCGATCCTCCACTCCGTCCAGTTCACTACGGTAGGCATCCCACACGTCCGACATGCTGTGTAGGGTTGCGATCGCTGGACCTTGTGCCATGCGGCGGATGGTATGGCAGCCGAGGAAATAAAGTCAAGCAATTGAAAGCGGTATAAACTTAGTAACCTTGACAGAAGAATGACCCATCCAGTAAGTTCCCATCCTAACAAGCGGGTGGGGTTCACCCTGAGTGCTATGGGGGCAAATCCACTCCAACGTTTCTCGCTTGCCCGTTCTCCATCCAATAAGGAAACTCTCTTTCTTTGAACGAGATAGACATATGAACATTCCCGGGTTTCCCCGCCGCCAAGGACTTTACGATCCCCAATATGAAACGGATTCCTGCGGGATCGGCTTCGTGGTCAACATCAAAGGGAAGAAATCACATGACATAGTCCGTAAAGGACTTCAAGTATTGGAGAATCTTACCCATCGTGGAGCGCAGGGCAGTGATCCCTACACGGGAGATGGGGCCGGAATTCTTTTGCAAATCTCGCACACGTTCTTCAAACGGGTCGCGGGGGATGTCGGCGTATCGTTGCCGGATGTCGGCGAGTATGGAGTGGGACAGCTGTTTCTTCCGCCCGACGCGGATTCCCGACGACTGTGTGAAAAGCTGTTCGTCGAAATTCTTGTGGAAGAAGGCCTGCGTTTGCTCGGTTGGCGAGACGTGCCGGTCAAGAGTGACCGGATCGGCGACCAAGCGCGAACGACGGAGCCGTTCATGCGGCAGATCTTCATCGCGCGCGACGCCTTGAACGAGGCGCAGTTCGAGAGAAAGCTATATGTGGTCCGCAAGCGGGTCGAAAAGGCCGTGGCGGAGTCGGCCATTCAAGGACGGGAACACTTCTATGTATCCAGTTTGTCGGCCAACACCATCGTCTATAAGGGGCTGCTGTTGCCGCATCAAATGGCGGCCTACTATCAGGACCTCACCGATGAACGAATGGTGAGCGCGCTGGCCTTGGTGCACTCGCGTTTCAGCACGAACACTTTTCCCACCTGGCCGCGGGCTCATCCCTATCGGTATGTGTGTCACAATGGGGAAATCAACACGCTGAAGGGCAACGTCAATTGGATGAAGGCTCGCCAAGGCCGTCTCCATTCGGAGCTTTTCGGAAAAGACATGGAGAAGCTGTTTCCGATCGTCTCCGAGAATCAAAGTGATTCGGCTTGTTTGGACAATACCCTCGAATTTCTGCTGCTCGGTGGCCGTTCGCTGCCGCATGCCATGATGATGTTGATTCCCGAACCGTGGGTGGCAAATGCCCAGATGGATTTGGATCGTCGGGGCTTCTATCAATATCACGCGGCGATGATGGAGCCGTGGGACGGGCCTGCCGCGGTCTGTTTCACCGACGGCAAGATGATCGGCGCGACGTTGGACCGGAACGGGCTGCGCCCCTGCCGCTATCAGGTGACGACGGACGGTCTCGTGGTCCTGGCATCCGAAGCGGGCGTCTTGCCGACTGAAGCGAAAGATATTCGCATGAAAGGCCGTCTCCAACCGGGTCGGATGTTTCTTGTCGATACGGTGCAGGGTCGGATCATCGATGATGAAGAAATTAAGGCCGACATCGTCGGACGCAAACCCTATCGTAGTTGGGTCACGCAGTACGGGGTGTCGCTGGACGAGTTGCCGGAGCCGTTGAACGTCCCGCAGCCGGATCACCCGACGATCCGCCAGCGGCAACAAGCCTTCGGCTACACGGTCGAAGAACTGAAGATGGTCATCACGCCGATGATCGTGACGGGCGAAGAAGCGATCTCCTCGATGGGCACCGATACCCCATTGGCGGTGTTGTCCGATCGGCCGCAGCTCCTGTTCAAGTATTTTAAACAACTCTTCGCGCAGGTGACGAATCCTCCCATCGACCCGATCCGCGAACAGCTCGTGATGTCGCTCGTGACGAACATCGGCCCAAAGCCGAACTTAATGGACGAATCGCCGGAGTCTTGCCGCCGCATCAAGGTGCAGCAACCGATTCTCACGAATGCCGATTTGCAAAAGATCCGCGGCATCTCCGATCCGCACTTCAAGAGCAAGACCCTTCGCATGTTGTTCCGCGTCGCCGAAGGGCCGGACGGCCTCGGAGAAGCGGTGGACGACTTGTGCCGACAGGCCTCCCTGGCCATCAAGGAAGGCTACAAATTTCTCATCTTGAGCGATCGCGGTGTCGATGAACAATGGGCTCCGATCCCGAGCTTGCTCGGCATCTCGGCGGTCCATCACCACCTGGTTCGTGAGTGTACGAGAACCGAAGTAGGCTTGATCGTGGAAACCGGCGAGCCGCGCGATGTACATCAGTTCGCCTGTCTGATCGGCTATGGTGCCGGAACGATCAACCCTTATCTGGTCTTCGAATCGCTTGTCGACATGGAGCGCGATAACTATTTGCCGGAAGGCCTCGACGCGCAGACGGCGGAGGGTAAATTCATCAAGGCCATTAACAAGGGTCTGCTCAAGATCTTCTCAAAAATGGGGATTTCCACGGTGCAGTCCTACTGCGGCGCGCAGATCTTTGAGGCGATCGGATTGAATTGCGAACTCATCGACCGCTACTTCACCGGGACCCCTTCGCGCGTGGCAGGAGTCGGGATCCGCGACATCGGCGAAGAAACCTTGCGCCGTCACCGCGTGGCGTATGAGCCGGTGGCGATTCGCCAACTCGATTTCGGGGGTGAGGTCCACTATCGCATCCAGGGTGAACATCATAACTGGAATCCTGAGACGATCTACAAACTGCAGCACGCCAGCCGTTCGAACGACCCGAAGACCTATGCCGAATTCGCGCGGATCGTGAACGACGAGAGTCAGCGACGGTCGAATTTGCGGGGTCTACTGGATTTCAAGTTCGATCCCCAGCCGATTCCCATCGAAGAAGTGGAGCCGGCCAAGGAAATCGTGAAACGCTTCAACACCGGAGCCATGTCGTTCGGGTCGATCAGCAAGGAAGCGCACGAGACGTTGGCCATCGCGATGAACCGGCTTGGCGGCAAGAGCAATACGGGCGAAGGCGGTGAAGATCCCGAGCGGTTCACACCCTTGCCGAACGGAGATTCGAAGAACAGCTACATCAAGCAGGTGGCGTCGGCCCGATTCGGGGTCACGGCGCATTACCTCGTGAACGCGCGGGAATTGCAGATCAAGATGGCGCAGGGGGCCAAGCCCGGAGAAGGCGGCCAACTGCCCGGCCACAAGGTGGACGAAAACATCGCGCGCTTTCGTTATGCAACACCGGGTGTGCAACTGATCTCGCCCCCGCCGCATCACGACATCTATTCGATCGAGGATTTGGCCCAGCTCATTTTCGACCTGAAAAATTCCAATCCCGATGCCGGTGTCTCCGTGAAACTGGTGGCGGAGGTCGGTGTCGGCACCATCGCAGCCGGTGTCGCCAAGGCCCATGCGGATAAGGTGCTCATCAGCGGCGATTCCGGCGGTACGGGTGCGTCGCCATTGTCATCGATCAAGTACGCCGGCATCCCGTGGGAGTTAGGATTGGCGGAAACCCATCAGACGCTGGTTCTCAACGATCTGCGCGGGCGTATCCGTGTTGAAACGGACGGCCAGATGAAGACCGGCCGCGACGTGGTCATCGCCACACTGCTTGGCGCAGAAGAATACGGGTTCGCGACGGCTCCCCTCATCGTCGAAGGCTGCATCATGATGCGCAAGTGTCATCTGAACACCTGCCCGGTCGGGATCGCGACACAGGACCCTGAATTGCGCAAGAAATTCAACGGCAAGCCGGAGCACATTGTCAACTACCTGTTCTTCGTGGCCGAAGAAGCGCGGCAATTGATGGCGAGACTTGGCTTCCGGACGATCAATGAGATGGTCGGCCGCGTCGACAAACTCAAGATCACCAGAGCCATTGACCACTGGAAAGCCAAGGGGTTGGACCTCACGCCGCTGCTGACGGCTCCTGATGTTCCTGTGGATGTGCCGCGCTATTGCGTGCAGATGCAGGACCATGGTCTCGCCGACATCCTCGACAACAAGCTGGTTGATCTCTGCAAGGCCGCGATCGAGAAGGGCGAGAAGATCAAGCTCGATCTCCCGATCAGGAACATTAACCGGACGACCGGCACGGTGCTCTCGAGCAAGATCGCGAAGAGGTATGGGCCGGACGGGTTGCCGGAAGACACGATCTCGATCAAGTTTTCCGGTTCCGCCGGACAATCGTTCGGGGCTTTCCTCGCGAAAGGCATCACGCTGACGCTGGAAGGGGAGTCCAACGACTATATCGGCAAGGGATTATCCGGGGGCAAGATCGTCGTCTTCCCACCGAAGGACATTCTGTATAATCCGGAAGAGACGATTTTGATCGGCAATACGTCGCTCTACGGAGCAACACAGGGCGAAGCCTATTTCTATGGGATGGCCGGTGAACGGTTTGCCGTCCGAAACAGCGGGGCGCATGCCGTCGTCGAAGGGACGGGCGATCACGGATGTGAGTACATGACGGGTGGCGTCGTCGTGGTGCTCGGTCGGACAGGCCGCAACTTTGCCGCCGGTATGTCCGGGGGAGTGGCGTTCGTACTGGACGACGCGGGCACCTTCCAGAGCCGTTGTAACACCGGGATGGTCGAACTGGAACCGGTGACGAAGGTAGACAAGCAGCTGCTCCACGGATTGATCACCAAGCATTTCATGTATACGGGTAGCCGTAAGGCCAAGCAAGTGCTCGATGCGTTCGAAGTCACCTTGCAGAAGTTTGTAAAAGTCATGCCGGTCGATTACAAGCGCGTCCTAGAGGAACGGAAACGCAAAGCGAGCGCGGTGCACTAGGGAAGTGCTGAGCAAGAAAGTGCTAAGTGCTGGGTGTCGGGTTTTCACTGAGCACTCAGAACTCAGCACTCAGGACTAGAAGAGATGGGTGATCCAAAGGGTTTCATGAAATACCCCCGAGAGGGCCCGAAACGCAAGCCGATCGAGTTGCGTGTGCTTGATTGGAAGGAGATGTACGAGCCGATCTCCGAGGATAAGCTGAAGACTCAGGGCGCGCGCTGCATGGATTGTGGTGTGCCGTTTTGCCAAGGCCACACCGGTTGTCCGGTCGTGAATTTGATTCCCGAATGGAACGATCTTGTCTATCGCGGTCGCTGGAAAGACGCGCTTAAAGCTCTGCATACGACAAACAACTTTCCCGAGTTCACCGGTCGGCTCTGTCCGGCGCCCTGCGAAGGCGCCTGTGTGCTGGGAATCAATGAAGATCCGGTCTCCATCCGTATCATCGAATGGAATATCGTCGATCGCGGGTTCAACGATGGACTGGTGACCCCTATCCTGCCGGTGGTCAAGACGGGGAAGACCGTAGCGATCGTGGGTTCCGGTCCGGCAGGTTTGGCTGCTGCGCAGCAACTGGCTCGGTTCGGACACGAGGTGACTGTCTTCGAAAAATCCGATCGGATCGGCGGCCTGCTTCGCTATGGCATTCCCGACTTCAAAATGGAGAAGTGGGTGATCGACAGACGGCTGGAACAGATGAAGGCCGAAGGGGTGAAGTTTCAAACCGGCGTCGCTGTCGGCAAGGACATCACCGGCGAACAGTTGCGGCGACAGTTCGATGCGGTGGGCCTCACAATGGGCGCCGAGCAGGCCCGCGAGCTGCCGATTCCGGGACGAGAGCTGAAGGGCGTGCACCTCGCGATGGAATATCTGACACAGCAGAACAAACGTACGGCCGGCATTCCTTTCAGCGATGAGCCGATCACCGCGAAGGGGAAGCGCGTTGTCATTATCGGCGGAGGCGATACGGGGTCGGACTGTCTCGGCACCGCGCACCGCCAAGGCTGCGTCGAAGCGCACCAATTTGAATTGCTGCCGGAACCGCCTCCCCAGCGGGCAGAATCGACTCCCTGGCCGCTCTGGCCGATGCAACTTCGCACGTCGCACGCCCATGAAGAAGGCTGTGACCGCCAATGGAGTTTGTCTACCACGAAGTTTACCGGCCATGATGGCCATGTCACCAAACTGCATGCGCATCGCGTACAGTTCAATAAGGGCAAGTTCACACCTGTTCCCAACACCGACTTCGAAATGAACGTCGATCTGGTGCTGCTGGCCATGGGCTTTACCGGACCGGTGAAGAACGGCCTGCTCGACGGCCTGGGCGTGACGTATGATGCGCGTGGAGCGGTAGCTGTAGACGAAAACTTCATGACCAACCGTGATGGAGTCTTTGCCGGTGGCGACACCAAACGCGGCGCCTCGCTCATCGTCTGGGCTATCGCCGAAGGGCGTAAAATGGCGGCCGGGATCGATAAGTATCTGCAAGTCGACAAGTCGACGAAGGCGACGGTGAAATGACGAAGAAAGAAGGGAGAGCTTATCGAGATTGCTGGCACAGAGTGAACCACGTTATCGCTGATGAGATACGGTATACTCCATCAGAAATAAAAATTTAGAAATGGATGCTGCCTATAGATCGCCGCTGGTTGAGCCTTCTCCCACGGATGAAAGCGCTGCTCAAGTAGAAGTCTGAACGAGAATCAGACGTCGGTTG
Organism: Nitrospira sp.; assembly: GCA_030123625.1. Taxonomy (NCBI): domain Bacteria; kingdom Pseudomonadati; phylum Nitrospirota; class Nitrospiria; order Nitrospirales; family Nitrospiraceae; genus Nitrospira; species Nitrospira sp. The sequence continues at coordinate 396,537 of CP126121.1, read as the reverse complement.
GCTACGGGGTAAAGACAGCGATCCTGTAATTTATCTTCCTTCCTTCCCTTTTTCCTGCCATTCGCGTTCTCCTGTAATCCTTTCAAAGCGCCCGATGTCTCGGCAATTGTTGAAGGCGTTGCCGCTTTCCTTTGCAACCGGAGCCTTGAAAGCGAGACGGATAATGACACAGGAAGAATGGGACGCGATGGGGCTCATCGAACTGCGATCGCCTTGTAGCCTCCATGCTCAGGAGTGGTTGATCGGAAAACGAGAATGCGTTCGTTTTTCCGATCTGGCATCCATTCAAAGTAGCCAGCTCTCCTTCCAGCTTGGTGCCTTGAACCAACTTGACGCAGAGGACGGGCGAAATGAATCGCAGTTATTCGCTGGACGCAGTGAGATTATGAAGTGTGCTGCGGAGTAGATAAGCCATAAGAAATATGATTTCCTCAACGAATTTGATATGATTGCATTTTTTCTAATCGACCAATTTTAGGATCACTGGCTACTTGCTTTGACGACAATGACCTGACGAGTGACTTCGGTCCCATTGCTCAGCACACGCGCCTCAAGAGTGTAGAACCCAAATGGTTTCAATTTCGTAAGACAATGTGCGCCATCGTCAGCGCCGTCGAACGGGCAATAGGGAGCAAAAGCTTCGATGCGATTCACGGTGTTGTTGATTAAAAATTGCACGGAAACGGTCCCCGCCACGTTGGCGGGATACGCCTGAACGGTCCAGGGCTGACCCGACGTCGGCGATCCGAGAACGCTCAGCGTCACTTTTGGAGCGGAGGTTGCCGGGGGAGTTGCGGATGCTTGAACCATAATGGCCTGACGAGCGACTTCGGTCCCATTGCTCCGCACACGCGCCTCAATAGTGTAAAACCCGAAAGGTCTCAATCTCGTCACGCAATGGGTACCATCGTCAGCGCCGTCGAATGGGCAATAGGGGGCGGCATTCTCCATGTGATCAAGGGTGTTGTTGATCCAGTACTCCACAGAAACGGTCCCCGCCACATTGGCGGGGTACGCCTGAACGGTCCAAGACTGACCTGAAGTCGGCGATCCAAGAATGGTCAGCGTCACCGTTGGAGCGGGTGTTGAAGACCCGGCTGGTGGAGAGGATAGTGAAGTCCCGGCTGGGGTATAGGTGGCAACGTTGCTCGCGCTCGATTCGATGTTGGCAGAATTGTACGCTGTAACCACATAATACTGAACCACGGCTGGTGTTCCAATATTGAAACTAGTAGTGGTTCCCAGTGTACTGAGCAGCATCGCCGTGTCAGCTGATTGCGAGCATGGGAGCTGGCTGCATTTATAGACGCGATATCCTGCTAAGTCCGGTCCGTTGCTAGCGTTCCACGTCAATGTGGCTCCCCACGCTGTACCAGACCACAGCACAAGCCCTGTAACAATTGCAGTTATCCAACCCATGCATATATCCTTTCCAATCAACTTACTTAAATAAAATACATTAGTATGTTGTGTGCGTATACAATTGCGTTTGAGATACGCGCATCTCATCTGGGGAATCTCGGGAATCTATGGATAAATTCTCAACCGACTTGGTCAGCCAAGAAGAGACCGAAGAGTAGAAGCATCCATCCCATTCCTGTGGCGAATGAGCAAGATGTGGGCCGTTGCGCTAGCAAAGAGAGTAGAGAAAAAGCTTAGAATATCCAGCCGTGCCGAGAAGAGAATCACTGACCATGTGTAGGCGGAACACTGAGTCCTGTAGACGATTACAAGTTAAATGCAATGTTTTCTATAGGATAGGCGATGTAGTCATTTGCCTATAGATTCTACAGATCGCACAGAATGGGCGGTAGTGGAATCGATACAGGAACAAGTAGGTGTGAGAGCTCGGACTATTTATGAAGGGGGTCGCTCATCCAGAAGACTCCGGTCAAGAGGCAATGCCTCACGCGCACTTCTTGGCTGCAGACAGGTGTATGCATACCATGGTTTTTCCTCTGGTCAAGACGTACATCTCCCTCATATCCCACTTGTCCTCCGCATTGATGTCGGCCCCCAGCCGGGCCACACCAGTCAATCCCCAGGATTACACAGCGAGCGGAAGAAGACCACAATAGGCGACCCTGTATTTTGTTTTGGTCGAAAGGCCAATTTCAGGATTACTGACTACTTGCTTTGACGACAATGACCTGACGAGTGACTTCGGTCCCATTGTTCACCACACGCGCCTCAATAGTGTAGAACCCGAAAGGCCTCAATTTCGTAAGACAATGCGTGCCATCGTCAGCGCCATCGAACGGGCAATAGGGGGCAAAACCTTCAATGCGATTCACGGTGTTGTTGATCCGGAATTGCACGGAAACACTCCCAGCCATGCTGGCGGGGTATGCCTGAATGGTCCAGGGTTGACCCGACGTCGGCGATCCAAGAACGGTCAGCGTCACCGTGGGACCGGAGGTTGCCGGGGGAGTTGCGGATGCTTGAACTATAATGGCCTCGCGAGCGACTTCGGTCCCGTTGCTCCGCACACGCGCCTCAATGGTATAGGACCCGAAGGGCCTCAATCTCGTCACGCAATGCGTGCCATCATCATCGCCGTCGAACGGACAATAGGGAGCGACATTCTCCATGTGATCAAGGGTGTTGTTGATCCAGTACTCCACAGAAACGGTCCCCGCCACATTGGCGGGGTACGCCTGAACAGTCCAGGGTTGACCCGAAGTCGGCGATCCAAGAACGGTCAGCGTCACCGTGGGACCGGAAGTGGCCGGAGGAGTTGGCGGAGGAATTGCCGAGGGAGTTGGCAAAGGAGTTGGCGGAGGAGTTGCGGATGCTTGAACCATAATGGCCTGACGAGCGACTTCGGTCCCATTGCTCCGCACACGCGCCTCAATGGTATAGGACCCGAAGGGCCTCAATCTCGTCACGCAATGCGTGCCATCATCATCGCCGTCGAATGGGCAATAGGGAGCGACATTCTCCATGTGATCAAGGGTGTTGTTGATCCAGTACTCCACAGAAACGGTCCCCGCCACATTGGCGGGGTACGCCTGAACAGTCCAGGGCTGACCCGAAGTCGGCGATCCAAGAATGGTCAGCGTCACCGTGGGAGGGGGCGTTGAAGTCCCGGCTGGCGGAGGGGATGTCCCGGCTGGGGTATAGGTGGCAACGTTGCTCGGGCCCGATTCGACATTGGCAGAGTTGTACGCTGTGACCACATAGTACTGAACCACGGCTGGTGTTCCAATATTGAAAGTAGTGGTGGTTCCCAGTGTACTGAGCAGCGTCGCCGTGTCGGCTGATTGGAAGCATGGCAGCTGGCTGCATTGATAGACGCGATATCCTGCTAAGTCCGGCCCGCTGCTAGCGTTCCACTTCAAGGTGGCCCCCCACGCTGTACCAGACCACAGCACAAGAACAGTGGCAATTGCAGTTACCCAGCTCATGCAAATAGTCCTCCCATATTGCACAATTACTTAGAATAAACTAATTAGTGTTATGGGCATAACGGTCCAACGCGAGATGCGCACATCTCATGTGAAGGCCCATGGGTGAATGGCTCAACTGACTGCTCACCCAAGAAGATGCCGAAGAGCAGAATCCCTCATTACGTTACCGTGGCAGCTACGCAAGATATGGGCCGCCGCACTAGGAAAATGAGTAGAGAAAAACCCCGGAATATCATCAGTGCCGAGAAGGGAATGACTGGTGATGTGTACGAGGAGGGCAGAGTCTCATACTGATTGCGAGCTAAATTCAATATTTTCACGATGATAGAACATGTAGTCTTTTCCCATAGATTAGGACAATTTCGTACCGCAGGAGCGCTGGTGGAATCGACACAGGAACAAGTAGGTGTGTGAGGCGATTTGACAATAAAGTGGTCGTTGGGAAAAGAATAGTGTCGAGAGCTTGTTTATTGAACCGCTTTCTCTCTTCGGCTCCTCTAAACTTTGCTGGTTCCCTGTTTATCGTGTGTTGAATCTTCATAGAGGATAACTGAGCCGTGTCACAGTCAACCTATCCTCGGAGTTCCGAAGTTTTACTCGGCGGCATCGCTCACCTAGGCCGGTTTATCGACTTGTCTCAGGTCCAAAAGATGAGGCGGGTCGTCAGCGGTTTCAAGGTCGTCTTCAGGACATCGCCAGCCAACGAGGCGTGGCCGTGAATTCCCTGCCGTCTGTTACAACCTGGGCTGATGTGATTGACCTTGAGGAAGGTCGACTGTAAAGATCAGGGGCATGAGGCGGGCCGTTGTCATCTGCGTTTCACTTGCGCTGGTGCTTGGTCTTCCGCTTCTCGGCGTGCTGTTGTTGACCGGTGAGCCGCTTGGGCGCTATCTTGAATTTCCTCCGCGTACCAATTATGTGCAACATGAACCGTTCTCCTGGCCGGTATTCATCGCCCTGGCATTCTTGATCGCTTTGATCGTTGGACCGGTTCTTCTGCGGATAGCGAGGACAAACCTTCGTCCGTCACCTCCCTTAACTCAGCACTCAGGACCCAACACTCAATCCTGTCGCTCGTTCCCCTGGTGGGGCTGGCTCGGCATCGGATGGACGGGACTCTGGTGGGTGGTCGCTTGGTCACGCTTTCCTTGGCTAGCAGCCGTTCAGGAACATACATTCACGCCGCTATGGCTCGGCTACATTGTGACCGTGAACGCCGCGACATTCGCCCGCACCGGCCGATGCATGATGCTCCATCGCCCTCGCTACTGTCTCTCGCTGTTCCCGCTGAGCGCTGCCTTCTGGTGGATGTTCGAGTACCTGAATCGTTTTGTGCAGAACTGGTATTACGTGGGTGTCGTTGAAGTGTCGCCGCTCGAGTACATCGTTCGAGCCATGCTGCCGTTCTCCACGGTGCTGCCGGCCGTTCTCGGCACGGCGGAGCTGCTGACCTCGTATCCTGCCGTCAGTGCTGGTATGGATCAGTTCAGACCAATACGCCTCTACAATAAAAAGCAAGTCAGCTGGTCGCTTCTTATGTTGGCATGTCTCGGATTGGTCACCATTGGCCGTTGGCCCAATTACCTGTTTCCACTTGTCTGGATAGGACCGCTGTTGCTAACGGTCTCGCTTCAGGAATTGGCCGGGGGAGCGACTGTCCTCTCATCACTCGCGCAGGGCGATTGGCGGGATGTGTGGATACCGGCACTGGCGGCCTTCACCTGCGGATTCTTTTGGGAGCTCTGGAACTGGAAAAGCCTTGCCCATTGGGAGTACGCCATTCCGTTCGTGCATCGGTTTCAGGTATTCGAGATGCCGTTGCTTGGCTATGCCGGGTATCTACCGTTCGGTCTCGAATGTGTGGTAGTCGCCGATCTCTGGTTGAGTCGCCAGGATTCTGCGACGCAGGATAATCCCATCACGAACGATGGTTCTCACCAATAACGGGAACTCAATCCGTGCGAATTAGCGAAGGCTCTGTGCATTCCCCAAGAGCCGTCATCAATGGAAGAGTCGGCAGGATCTACACAGAGGGCAACGTCAGTAGCTTCTTCATTTCGCAATGCGCGAGGACGACGTCGGGAGCGCGCTGCAGTGCTTCATAGTAACTCCGCTCATATCCGTCGCCGAGCTCCGAGGGCCGAATGAGCGCCCGTACCTCGGTCAACAGGACCGCCACATCGTCGACGATCAGTTGGTCATTCCCATCGAGTAGTTCGTCGATGCGGACCACCATGTTGGAAAGCGGGTGCAGCCAGGTAAACCATGGATCGTTCATCACCAACTGTAGTAATTGACCCGTAGAGTCCACTCGTCCGTAAATCCGCTCATAGGTCAGCTGTTCGGCGACGATCAGGGCCTTATGCAATCCTAAGAGCCCGTGCCGGACATCCGTGAGGGTTCGACGGAGCGGATTGGTTTCTCGAACAGGCGTTTGTCTCGATGAGATAGCCATAGAGATAATCTTACCAGGTCAATGGAAAAATTGGGACTCAGTGCTGATCCTCGATATGTTCACGCCACGATATATTCTTTATCGGATATCCTGGGCTTGTTCTGTAGTGGCGGCAGAGATCATGGTGATGTGAGGTTCAGTTGCCAATTCCAGACTTTCCGCTTTGCTCAGGGTTGAACCGCCATGGGAAGAACCGAAGTCGCGTCATCGTTCATGTACAGCTGAGGATGAAAAGACGGAAGCTCCTGTCGGCTCTGATCCGGGGTCGAATGTGTCGTTCGAGGAAATGCTTCTCTGAGAGTCTAGAAGGTTTCCATAAAAGGAAAACAGCTCACCCGTCAAACGGGCCATGTGATGGGGATCGGCCGGATGTTTTCGCCGTATGTAATCATTGAGCACACGGCCTTCGGCGGTCTTATGGACATGAGGCTGGTCCAAATTCATGTGGTATCGCTCGACGGCATTGGCGACGCGGCTGATGAAGATCACGGTGCCGTCCGGTTCCAATCGTTCGACGACTCCCACATGGGTCAGAGGATCGTTCAGCTTACCATCTCCGTTGAAATCCCATGTGTTATCGAAAAATACAAGATCGCCCGGACTGACGTTCGATCCCTGCTGAAGGATGCCATGCTGACGCACATGGTTGTAGATGAGCCGGACGCCATTCCCTTTCGGATCATTGAACGCTCCCCGATACAAATCAATGCCATGCTCCAGGAAGATGGCACGGGTGACCCCTGCACAGTCATAAGCGATACGTTTGCCCTGTCTTGTAATCACCCGGGCTCCGACCAATCTGGCTGCGGATTCAACGATGGATGATCGACTGGGAAGCGACACCAGGAGCGAAGTGGGGTGATCCATTGTGGCTGATGTAGGAGACGGCTGCCGCAGTGCGGGTGATTTCGGAGGCTTCGTCTTCTCCGCTGAGATTGATGAAGCCATGGTTTCCCTATTCAATTTCTGCACCGGCTTGGTGCAGCCCACGAATGCCACAATGGCCAGAAAGGCCATGATTGGAAGAGAGGGCATCGGTAGTTACCGCACGTTCACAAATCGGCCTTCAGCTGTCTGTCGAAGCGCATCGATATCTTCATGCCTGGTGACGGAGAGCGGAACCGTGTGGGTCAATTCTTCGATGAGCAGGTCGGTCGTGAGCGGAGTTTTTCGGTGCAGCGCCCGATAGAGGGCCGCTACCACCGCTTGTTCAATTTCGGATCCGCTGAAGCCGTCGCTCGCGCTGATGATCTTGCCGAGGTCGAACTGCTTGCTGTCCTGCTTCCGGAGGCTCAAGTGAATGTTCCAAATGGCTTCTCGTTCCGCATCGTCCGGCAAATCGACGAAAAAAATTTCATCGAATCGCCCTTTGCGCAGCAGTTCGGGAGGCAGTGACGACAGATCGTTGGCTGTGGCGACTACAAACACGTCCTGCTGCTTTTCCTGTAGCCACGTAAGAAAGGCACCAAAGAGTCGTCGACTCAATCCTGCGTCGGCCTCGCCGCTTCCCCCGCCTGCGACCATTGCTTTCTCGATCTCATCGATCCAGAGGACGATCGGAGACAAGGATTCCGCCGTTTCAATCGCCTTGCGAAAATTCTTTTCCGATTCGCCGACGAACTTATCGAATAACCGGCCGGCGTCGAGCTTCAGGAGCGGGAGCTTCCATTCGCGCGCGATCGCTTTTGCGGCGAGCGATTTGCCGCAACCCGGCACGCCGACCAACATGATGCCGCGAGGCGGGGTGAGATTGAGCGATTTGGCTTCGGCGGTAAACCCGACTTGTGCGCGCTCCAACCAGGACTTGAGATTGGTGAAACCTCCCAACTCAAACCGATTGTCCTCCAAGGGATAATATTCCAAGAGGCCGCCGTCCTTGATCGCCTGCACTTTGCGCTGGAGGATTGTTTGGACATCTTCGGCGGAAAGCGTGCCACGTTCCACGATACATTGTGCGATAACCTGGCGGGCCTGATGGAGCGTCAAGCCTTGTAGTGCGCGCAGGATTGCGTCGGCCTCTTTGGATGAGAGACCGTTCTCGCCTGTCTTGATGTCGCTGATCGAACCGAGAATGCTTTGCGCGAGGGTGGTGGGCCGTGGGCGGCTTGTTCGAGGTCCCAACGATTGGAGCAAGCCGCGCAGCATCGACCGCAGTTCATCTCGATCCGGAAGTTTCAGATCGAATCGCACCGCAATTGTGTCAAGGTCCAGGGGCAACGTGACCGGTTGACCGGTCAACAGGCAAGTGGCCCGTGATCGACTATGGATTGCCGCAACCTCACGAAGTTGTCGGCAGACAGCGGGATCTTGCAGATGCGGCCCAAGATCCTTGAGCCAAAACACCGCTTCCACCGTCAGGCCATGAAGATGCTGAAGGACAGCCAAAGGGGTGGCGGTCATCTTACTGAGTGTTGAGCCTTCGTCGGCGCGCGTGAGCCCTCTGGTGACGGACCACTCGAAGAGCGGCATGCGCTCCTGTGCGGTCACCGACTGTAGTAAGGCCAGAACTCGCTCTTCCTCCACCGTCTCTATGACGACGAGAGGATGGGAGGAGCGGATCAGAGTGCGGAGATCATGCACGCTGGTCGAGAGAGCCATCGGAGGGAAATGCTAGCACGAGGCCTCGACGGGACCAAGAAAACCGGTGATTGTGACCGCCGCTGCAGAAGATTTATGTCTTGGCCGGATTGGCGAGCGCTTTATTGATTTCGTTGATCAGGCGGTGCTCGATTTCGTTCGTTTCTTCGTGGCTGACGCTTAAGATGCGGCCCCCCTGTGCGACCCGTTCGAATTCGGCTTTCACGCCGAGTTTCGTCAAATTGTCCGGAAGGGCTTGAAGGAAAATGAGGTATTGATTTCGAGAGCCTGTTACTTCGAGTGATGCTGGATTGGAGACCTTGCGCTCCGTTACATAAACCGCCCGCTGATCGGTCTTGACGCTGACCTTCAGCTGATAGCCGTTGCGTGCCAATGCGTCTTCAACAACCTTGGCTACGGTCGGCATAGGCCGCGGGAGGGTATCGGATTGCGCGCCCTTCTCCTCGACTTTGAGGGACTCGGTCATCTGCGTGGCGATCATTCGTTTAGTCTCAGCCAGCTGCAGTTCCAGTTGTTCGGTCTGATGTTTGGCTTCCGCCTTCGTGGCTTCGGTGGTGCTTTTGGCGTCCCGGAGTTCTTGATTGAGCAGATCGATCTGCTGCTGCATCACCTTATTTCCGTCCAGTAAGGAGCTTAGGAGAGCTTCTTGCTTCGCGATTTGTTTCTTAAGGGCCTCATTTTCCACGCGAATGGAATTGTCGTCGGGAATAACGCAGCCGGCGATGCCCAGTACCAATATGGCCCAGATGCCTAGTGACCACGGATCAACGATCGTTTCGTTGCGCACGCGATAATCCTCCCGGTAGAGTTGTGCGATTATCTATGGTTCAGGTCAACTTGTCCACGTGGTATTCGGCCGTATCTTGCTGCATCTTTTCAGTCAGGGGCTAGGGCCGGTACGATCCAGTCGCAACACGCAGTCACGCTGTGCTGTAAAGGATGAGATGATGAAGGCGCTAGCTTGCGCTTCCAGCTCGTTGGACTGTAGCATGCCTGTATCATGACTGCCTTGATTCGGAAGACCTTCTCAGTTCCGCCCCTTGGTTGTAACTGCTCGATCATCGGCGATCCTGTCACGAAGCAGGCAGTCGTCATCGATCCTGGCGGTGCACCGGAGCGAATACTCCAGGAAGTGCAGCAGCTGGGTTTCACCGTCGGCCGCATCCTGCATACGCATGCCCATCTCGATCACTTCCTGGCTTCCAGCGAGATCAAAAGGGCGACCGGTGCGGCAATTTGCTTGCATCAAGACGATCTTCAACTTTGGAAGAACCTTGAACTCCAATGTCGGGTGTTCGGGGTTTCGTATGTGCCGGCTCTGCCTCCGGACCATTGGCTTGCCGATGAAGAGAAGGTGATGTTAGGACAGGTGTCGATCGTGGCGCTTCATACCCCCGGGCATACGCCTGGATCACTGAGCTTCCATGTGCCGAACGACAAACTCCTGTTGGCGGGGGACACGCTCTTCCGGGGCAGCATCGGTCGAACCGACCTATGGGGCGGCAACTTTGAGACCATCGAGGAATCGATTCGTGAGCGACTCTACACCCTCGATGAGGCCACCACTGTGGTGACCGGTCACGGGCCGGACACCGAAATCGGCCTTGAAAAGGAATCGAATCAGTTTGTCCGTGTGTGATGGCATGGGGAGGAGACCATGGCTTCATACAAGCTGTCGGCAGTCGTTGCGCTGCTCTGCCTTGTCCCGGTTTACTCTATCGCCCAGGGCAAAGAACCCTTCCGCTCTCATTCTGACCCGGTACAAATCGCAGAGGTGACGGTCCGTATGTCGGACCATGGTCCGGTGGTGCTCCTACAGGCCGAAGGCCGGACGATTCCGATTTTTGTCGATCTCACAGTGGCCCTCTCGATTCAGGGCGCCCTGAATGGGGAAAAGCTGCCTCGTCCGATGTCGCATGATCTCATGCACACGATCCTGGATGCCTACGGTGGAAAGGTGACGCAGGCGGTCATCACACTGAAAGACGGGACATATTATGGGGCATTGACCGTGGCATTCAAGGATCAGGTCAAGGTGTTTGACAGCCGATCGTCCGACTCCATCGCCTTGGCCGTGCACTTTAAGGCGCCGATTCTCGTGGGGCGTGACTTGCTGGAAACAGCTGGGAAGGTTCCTGAAAAAGAAAAAGACGTGGAGTTGTAGAGGCTATTCCTTAACCATCCGCTCTTTCAGACGCTCAATCCGCTTTTCGGTCGATTGTTTGATGAAGATCATGTTCTCGGCGAGATGTTGCTGGGCATTGATCGTTCCTTCGTCGCGTCGTTTTTGTTGATCGAGTCCAAACTGCGCGATGATCGATCCGTCTTCCTTGTTAAGCTCAGCCCAAATCTCGGCACAGCGTGATTGCTTAGCTGGTGGATACCTGTCGCAGGGCGGATCGGCAGCCGAAGCAACCGGACCAGAGGCGGCCAAGCTGATGATCAGCGTTGCTAACCTCCAACTGGAATGTTTCATACGTCTCCCCCAGAATGACCGATCGTTTGCCGAGCCACCATACCATAAGTCACGATATCGCGGAGACCTTCACAAGCTTCCAGCTGATTTAGCAGACTCTATTTCAAGACCTGACTCCGAAATCCCTTCCAAAGCGCTCGCTATGACGGTAGGACGATTACTTTTTGAAGACATGCTTCCTGTGGTATTTGAGGAATTCTGATTGTTCTGGCTTAAAAACCCTCCGAATTATTTTATCTGGAATGCCCCAAGCGGTTAGGATATTTTGGTTCAGCGATTGCGATATTAGGAGAGAGCCATCGTCATCAAAAGATATCCATCCATCATCGAACAAATGATCAATGTGGGGAGCGAGCAAGAGACCGTTATGCCCACTTATTCGTTCCTCATCCGTCGATTCGCGCCACGGCTTGATGTGGCTTGCAATGAGGTGCTCTGGAATTGATATGCCCGTTACTCTACACGCAGTCTCGTAATGACTCACACTGGCTCTAAAAACACCTTGCCCGCGTCGAGCTTGGATGAGTTGCTGCTTTTCTGTTGGCTCGATATCTGTTCGTTTTATGATTTCGGCATCCTCGCGCTCTAGGCCGGAAAGGTCTGATAGTTCATTGAGCTTGGACGGGGTTAAGGGGAATTGCTCATTGATAAACTGAATCAGACCAGGAGAGTGTGATCTTGCGTAGCTTGTTTTTCGTCCCTCAGCAAGGACCAGATTTATAAAAGTCGTATGAGGTCCTCTTAAGTCTTCTGCGAACACCAGGAACTCCCGGTGGGACATATTAACGGAGGACGCTCCAGGGATTGATCTATACCACCCGCGATCAAACTTGCTGATCTTCTCTCGCAATCTTTGGTTCGCCTCGGAATCAGATATGAGCATCCTTACCTTATCCTTATAAATTGCCAAGGCCTCAATACGGCCAATATTCAGCCGAACATAATTTTCCCTCAGTGTCAGCGCCCACTGGATCTTCTCTTTCCCTGCGGGCAGAGCGCTGATGGATTGTGCCAATTCTTTTAAGATCAATCGCTGAAGTTGTTGGTTTGGCAGTAACTTATTCAAAACCGAGGCTGCTGCTTCTGGCGAGGTTCTGTCGATTTTTGCAGGTCTGATCATTGAGACAGGCGGGTTATTTGCAACCAGATTTTTGAGAAACGTGGGCGTGTGGCAAATCGCATATGGCCTTATAAAGTTGGGATGGATGCGTCTGCCGGTCGATTTGAGCGTTAACCGAGTGATGGAAGCGGCCATCTATCGGAGTCAGTTTGGTAAAAGAATAGGTGGTCGTGTTGTGGCGTAGTGTGATGTTTGCGAGTTCAGCATAATAAACGAGGCTTTCGATATGCTCTGAGGCAGCAAAGATAATGGGCATCCAAAGATTTTCTGATTGCGCTCGTGCCAGGAGTTGCTTCGCGGTAGACCACGGTTTCCTCTGTGATAATTCGGCTCTTCCGCCGTTCTTGCTAATCTTGCGTAACTCTCCTGATCTCAGGATGGTATAGACACAGAAGGGCGACAAATTGCCGTGTGTTCGCATATGCAAGCAGCCTCTCCCTAAGGATGTGCGGTGCGTAGGAGAGTTTCTGAAGACACCATCGCTTGACCTCAGAACTTCGTACGATTCCCCACGCTGGTAGTTATCCCGCGAGGCATTTTTTCACTGACTGAATTATTCTTCTAGCGGATTCGCAAATCTTGCAGGCGGGCACGTGAAGCGAAATCGGGTTAGATCTTCATGGCGTCGTTCACTTCGCGCAGGGTCGCACCGGCGACCGCGGCTGCTCGTTTACTGCCGGCCTCCACGATGTCTTCGACGCGGGATGGATGTTGAGTCAATTTCGTGCGCGCATCCCAGATCGGCCTCAACTGTTCCACCATACGATCGGCCACGAGCTTTTTGCAATCGATACAGCCGATCGCGGCGGTTCGGCAGTCTTGATTGACCTGGTCCTGAATTGCCTGTGAAGAATAGATTTTATGGAATTCGTAAACGGGACAAAGATCCGGATTGCCTGGATCGGTGCGTCTGACGCGCGCCGGGTCAGTGACCATGGTTTTGAGCTTTTGTCGGACCACTGGCTCAGTGTCTGACAGGTTGATCGTATTATTGTAACTCTTGCTCATTTTCCGGCCGTCGGTACCGACCACTTTGGGAAACCGGGTCAGGTATTCCTTCGGCTCGGGGAATACGGCTGTTTTGTAAATGTCGTTGAATCGGCGGGCCAGCTCTCTCGTCAGCTCCAGATGGGGTAGTTGATCTTTTCCCACGGGAACAAAGTCGGGCTTGTACAAGAGGATGTCGGCGGCCTGTAGGACTGGGTAGCCGAGAAAGCCGTAGGTCGTGAGATCTTTCTCTTTGATCTCTTCTTGCTTCTCCTTATAGGTCGGATTGCGTTCGAGCCACGAGACGGGAGTCACCATAGACAGCAGGAGGTGGAGGATAGCATGTTCCGGAATTCGGGACTGGATAAAGATGGTGGAACGCTCAGGATCGATGCCGCCGGCAAGCCAATCGATCAACATCTCATGAACGAACGTACGAATGCGGCTGGTATCGGCATAATTCGTCGACAACGCGTGCCAATCGGCGATGAAAAAGTAGCAGTCATACTGTTCTTGCAACGCCTTCCAGTTTTCTAAGGCACCGAGATAGTTGCCGAGATGCATGAGACCGCTGGGCTGCATGCCGCTGAGGACTCGTCTGCGTGCTGTGGTCATTCTGCGACTCCTGGACGGAGACTGAGCGCGGTCGACAAGATCGTACCGGATAGACCGTTGGCGAAAGTTCCGGTGATCGTGTGGATCACACCCAGTTCTTTGTCGAACACGATGAGCCCCACCAGGATAAGCATGCCATACGGCTCCAATCGCGCTAAGGCCATAGCGGGGCTCGGCGGCAGCAGCGCCGTCAGGATTCGGCCGCCGTCGAGCGGTGGGATCGGAAGCAGGTTGAACAGTGCGAGAAACACGTTGATCATCACGGAATACAGCGCCATGGCGGCGATCGGACGCAGAAACATGGTCGCGAAAATGTCTGAAGAAGCCTCTATTCCTGCGGTCTTACGGAGCGACAACGTGGGTTCGAACGTGAGGAGCAATGTCAAGAGCAAGGCGCTCGCGACGGCGAGCAGCAGATTCATCCCCGGGCCGGCAGCCGCCACAAGGGCCATATCGCGCCGAGGCTTGGACATGTTCCGAGGATCAATCGGAACCGGCTTGGCCCAGCCGAACAGAAAGCTCCCGGGCAACACCAAACAAATCAACGGCAAGATGACGGTGCCGAACGGATCAATATGAGCCAGCGGATTGAGAGTGAGCCGCCCTTCACGTTTTGCGGTCGAATCGCCGCATTTTGCCGCCATCCATCCATGCGCATATTCATGGAGGACCATCGCAAACAACAGGGGGAGACCCATATACGAGATCGTGTGAAGGATGTGTGAGAAGGAGTTCATGGGACAATCAATCCAACTGAACAAACTTACCCTGTTTCACCTGCAGAAGAAAGAGCGGTCGGTGCAAGGTACCATCTGGTCCGAAACCGGCAGGTCCGGCGAGTGTCGGGAGGTTGCGCTGCGTCATGAGGAAGTCTTGGAGTGCTTCGCCGGAGGTGGCCCCGTGGCGGATTCCTTCGATGACCACTCTGGCTGCATCATATCCCTGCATGGTGAAGAGCGACGGGGTTGATTGAAAGCGCTTGTGATACCGCTGCACGAACTCCTGCACGGCGGGATTCGGGCTGTCGACGAAAAAGCCGTCCACGAATGTGGCGCCGTCGACTGTCCGATCGGCGGTGCGGGCAAAGTCCTGAGAGTTCCAGCCGTTGGTGCCCAGCAGCGGAGCTTTGATGTCATGAAACGCCAGTTGTGCGGCAAGAAGGCCGACCTCATGTGCGCGACTGGGGATGAAGATCGCGTCAAATCCCGGGGTATAAAGGATGCGCTTTCCATTTCGGCCAGGGGGTTTGCCGGGCTGTCGTGGCGCGTCAACCGGAACCGCCAGCCCATACTTCTTCAGGTCTTCGGCCTTGAGCCGTTGGATCTGCGGACCAAAATCGGTTTCCCCCTCCTTGAACATTTCGATGGCGATGATTTCACCATCCAGCCGGCGCACTTCCTGCGCGAAGAGTCGGGCAAGTTCTCGCCCATAGACGGTGTCGGGGTGAAGAATGCAGAACCGCCGATAGCCCTGTTCTTTCGTCGCATAGGTCGCGATGCGTTCGGCCTGCATGGCATAGGTCATCGACGTGCTGAAGAGATAGTTGCCCAGCCGGCGGACATTGGGAAGCGTCGCCGTCGGTGTAATCAACGGAACCCTGGTCTTTTGCGCCATTTCGGCCATGACCGGAAGATTTTTTGACAGCATCGGCCCGATGACAACGAGTGGACGATCGTCATTAAGCAGCGCCGAGAGGTCATCCAAAAAACCCTGCCGGTCGGCATCATGATCCTTCACGATCAACCCAATGGAAGGGGTTCCAGGCTCCTCCCGAGTCCGTTCCACCGCCAACTGAATTCCCTCCAGGACGTCATTGGCGAAGGCGGATAGGTGTCCCGATAATGGAAGAACCGCCGCGATAAAATACTGGTTGGCCTTTAACCTTGATTGAATGAGTTCAAGCGATTCGCTTGCCTTCGGGATGGAGGGATGTGCTGGAAACGCAGCGAGAAAATGCCGGGTCTCTCGTTCTGCCAAATGGTCTTCGCCTCGTCCGATGTAGTAGTCGATCAGTTGAAGCGAGGCGAGATCCCCGGGATAGGAATGAGGATAGGCATCCCGCACCCGGATCAACCCTTTTTTGTCCAGCTTTTCCATGATGAATTGGCGAATCTGCTCCCGTGTCTCCGCCATCTGCGCGTCGGAGCTGCCGGCTAGTCCCTCCAGCAAGGTATGGATGGCCCGGACATAGTCTTTTTTTTGGGCCAATGCTTCGGCGGTCAGCTGCTGTGCCTCACGTTTGGTTGCATCGTCGGGTGCCGTCGTCCGTACCTGCGTCAACAACGGTAGCGCCAGATCAATATTTCCCATGGCGGCATGGATGCGGGCCGACAGCAGCTTGCCTCGGTCCAGGAGGTCGGATTCGGGAAACTCCCCCTGAAGTTGGTTCAGATAACGAAGCGCCTCACCATAGTCCTTCATTCCGTAGAGCGCGGCACCCAGCAACAGATAGGTATCATCGAGATATTCCGGTGGTGGAGTGGTCGCCAAGAATCGACGCAGGCTTGTGGCCGCGGATTCCGGATCGCCTTTCTCGATCAGGTGTTTGGCCTGGTTTAAGATCGGCGGATTCGGAGGAACGATTTTTACGGGATCTGCCGCCTGTGCCTCGTCCCATTGAGCCGGCATGAGGCCGATGCCAAGTAGTAGGACAAAGGCAATGGCGACCCTCAACGGCGGCCATGCAGAGATGGAAGAAGGAGTATGAGCGTGGGCGAGCATTACGTTCGATCGACCGTAGGCAGTAGTATCGGAAAGGGTGCGACCTGTCAAGGAGAACTATGGCGGCATCATTGTACTGATGAAAAGAGTTGGCTATAGTTCATCATCCGACGGCCATGGCAGAATCAACGGCACTCTTGCTGGACCCTCTTCTTGAACGGTATCTCAGCGAGCTGCGGATTGAAGGCGGGCTGGCGATCAATACGCTGGAGTCCTACCGGCGCGATCTCTGTCGTTTGCAACGATACCTGAGACAGCATCAGCTCAGCATAAAAGATTCCGTTCCACCGCACATGATACGGTCGTTTCTCGCATCGCTTAAACAAGAGGCCCTCGCATCTTCATCGATTGCCCGCCTTCTTTCGGCGATACGAGGGTGGTATCGTTTTTTGGTCCGGGAAAACCTCATCGAGACAAATCCTCTCCGTGATATGACGGCGGTGCGTCGGCCGGTCCGATTGCCGAAGACGTTGACGTTACAGGAAGTAACGGCGTTGTTGGAGCTGCCGGGTCGCGATCGCGCCGAGGATCAACGCGACCGCGTGATGCTGGAATTGCTGTATGCGGCGGGTCTTCGAGTGTCGGAGCTTGTCGGCCTCAACGTCTCGCAAATCGACGTCAATCGAGGCTGCGTACGAGTCTTGGGGAAAGGTGCCAAAGAACGAGTCGTCCCGATCGGACAGACTGCGTGTAAGATGTTGGGTGATTATTTGGGACATATACGACTGACCCTGCTCAAAGGGCGATCGTCCCGTCTTGTGTTCATCAGTCGGCGGGGACGAGGGCTCACGAGGCAGGCATTTTGGAAGCTGCTTCTGTTACGGGCACGACGCGCCGGTATTTCCAAACCGATCTCGCCGCACATGCTGCGGCATTCCTTTGCCACGCATCTGCTGGAGGGAGGAGCCGATCTGCGAGCCGTTCAATCGATGTTGGGGCATGCAGATATCGCGACGACTCAAATCTATACGCACGTGGAAAGCAGCCGGTTGAGACACATCCATCGTCGATATTTTCCGCGGCAAGTCGGCCGACGACGGACACGCGCAGAAAATTCGATGAAGCGGTCATAATGAGGAATCGAGTTATTGCGAAACCGGACCAACAGTGCACGGACCGTTGACAAGAAAGTATGGACTTGATACGCTCCGCGCAGGTTGCTAAGGAAATCGGGCGGATAGCTCAGTTGGGAGAGCGCTGCCCTTACAAGGCAGAGGTCACAGGTTCAATCCCTGTTCCGCCTACCATTCGGACTAGTTTGGTACGCAGAGACAGGAAGTGTGCTTGCCGCGCGGAGGATCTGTTCCTACATACAGGAATTGATCGGCGACCAACGATTTCGTCTTGTCGTGTTGCTGTTCTGCAAGAGATAAATTTACGGGGCCGTCGTTCAGCCTGGTTAGGACGCCAGATTGTCAATCTGGAGGTCGCGGGTTCAAATCCCGTCGGCCCCGCCATTTTCTTCAAAGTTTGATACAATTCCACTTTGCCAAGACATCATGAGCGTTGAGGAGGGAGAGTAGAGGCTCGTATGTTTCAAACTGGCCCACTGGGAGTTATTCTGTCGCTCGGAATCGTGTCCAAGGTCGTCCTCTTACTCCTGGTCTGTTTTTCGATCACGTCATGGGCCATTATCTTCTACAAATTGGCCGTATTTCGAACCGCTGATGCAAAAGATCGCCATTTTATGACCGTCTTGTCGCGGGCCAGAGACGTGGAGGAAGTTACCCGGCATGCACAACAGACGATTGGCAGTCCTTGCGCGAAGATTTTTCATGCCGTGATTCAAAGGATCGGCCACATTCCCACCGAGGTGAATGAAAACGGTTCCATCGCATACGATCGACATGTGATGGAGCGGACGGCGGCCCATCTTGCTCAAGGTCAAATCGCCAAGTTGGAATCGTTTCTTCCGTTTCTTGCGACGACCGGAAATATCTGTCCGTTCGTGGGCCTCTTGGGAACGGTGATGGGTATCATCGACTCATTCCGGGAAATCGGCACACAAGGCACAGCCAGCATTGCGGCTGTGGCTCCCGGCGTCTCCGAAGCCTTGATTGCGACTGCAGCCGGATTATTTGCCGCGATCCCCGCTGTCGTTGCCTATAATTATTTTCTCGTACGTATCAGACGTGCCGCCATGCACATGGATTCGGTGGTGGTGGAGCTCCTGGCGTTGATTCCGGCCCAAACAAGACCTGTCGCTCCGGTTCCCGTGGGAGCGAAAGGATGATCTTTGAGACAAGACAGCGTCGATTTTTAGCGGAGATCAACGTGATCCCGCTCGTGGACGTTGTGCTGGTGCTCCTGGTGATCTTTATGGTCACGGCACCGATGCTCTATCGAGGCATGGACATCAAGTTGCCGACGTCCGCGTCGAGCACGATCAAGCCGGAGATCCGAGCGGTGCTGACGATCGAAAAGGATCAACGCTTGTATCTCGACAAAGATCAGCTCAGCGTGGATCAACTGGAGCGGAAATTGCGCGTGATGAAGCAAGAACATGCCGATGTCTCATTGTATTTGCGCGCCGACCGCGACGTGCCATATGGAGTTG
Organism: Nitrospira sp.; assembly: GCA_030123625.1. Lineage (NCBI taxonomy): Bacteria > Pseudomonadati > Nitrospirota > Nitrospiria > Nitrospirales > Nitrospiraceae > Nitrospira > Nitrospira sp. Next base: position 377,598 of record CP126121.1, on the reverse strand, counting down.
TGGTTCAGGTGATGGATGGAGTCAAAAAGGCCGGTATCGAAAAACTCGGCATGGTGACTGATCCCGCCGGACCAGAACATGTCAGTGAGGGTACACCATCCCCACACAACCAGTAGGATAAGGTCCACAGTGCAGGCTTGGGCATCGGCCGGCATGGTCGCGGATGATGAATGGCAGGCGACACTGACTCGTCGCTTAGGCTTCGCCGTCGTCGTTTCTCTGGCACTGCATATCGGCATACTGGCGATGGTGACATGGGTTCGACTGCCCCGACATGGCGAACGGCCCCTTGCGTCCATTGAAATTTCCCTCGCAAACCTGCCGACTCTTCCCGAGAAGGCCGTTGAGCCGCCGAAAAGTCAGCCGATTAAAAAAGAGATAGATACACCCAAGCCGATACAGCAGACGAAGCCTGTTCAGCAATCCAAAACCATTGAGCAGCCCAAGCCCATCGAGCGACCCAAACCTGTTGAGCCACTCAAACCCATTGAACAGCCCAAACCTGCTGAACAGCCCAAACCTGCTCCTTCCGTGAAATCGGCGCCTGAGTCTCTTCCCCCTATGAAGACTGCATCTGTCCCGCCGATCGTTCCGGCCAAATCGTCGAATGATCTCATGCGCGATATCATGAAAGATATTGAGTTGCCTCCGGATGCTCCCAAGCGCGGCGACATCAGTCCGGAGGACAAGCCGATGAAATCACCGGTGATCAAGCTGCCCGATGTACCGGTCCTCACGGAAACCAAGGAACCAATGCAAAAAAGGCCGGTTGCCTCCGCTCAGTCCTCCTCCCTGGCGGAAGATTTGGCAAAGGAATTGGATGATGAATTGAAGAAGATCAAGAAATTCGAGGTGCCAAAAGCAGCGCCTCCGGTGGCCGTACCGCCGAAACCTGCTCCCCAAGTTGAAGCAAAGGTCCAGAGCGCCAAGACGGTGGATACTACGTTGAAGGTTCCAGGAATGGCTCAAGGATCCAATGCGTATCTTGCGCTCGTGCGACAGCGAATCAGTAATTCCTGGAATGCCCCGCCTCTGGATTTGACCAGCCAAGCCTATGTCGTGATTGTACAGTTCAGACTTCATAAAAACGGATCGGTCACCGGTGTGACGATCGAGCAATCTTCAGGAAACGAATATTATGATTTAGCCGGCAAACGAGCGGTTCTCAGTGCAAACCCACTGCCTGTGTTTCCTTCTGATATCTCTGATCCGTATTTTGATGCTCACTTCACTTTTACAGTCGGAGAGCCACAAGGATAAGCCATGACGTTTCGAGCTGTTATGTTTGTCAGCCTCTGTGTATCGATCGGCGCCGCTTGGATCATCGAATCCGGTGCCGCCGACGTCTTTCTTGAAGCGACCAGACCGGATTTTCAAAAAATTCCGCTTGGGATCGCCGGGATCGAAAACATGGGAGGTTCGGAATCACCCGAGGGACGCGTCAAGCTGGGTACGCGTATCGAGGACGTCCTCAAGGCGGACGTGCGACGCTCGTTGGTCTTTGCGCTTGTCGATTTGCCGAGTCTTGGCATCAAAGTCAGTCATCTCGGCGCCGAGCCTGATGCTTCTTTTAAACAAGCCGCCGAAAACGGAGTGTCGGTCATTGTGTGGGGTAAGGCGGGAATCAAGAGCGGGAACAAGGACGCCGATCTCAGCATGGATGGGTACGTGTATGATGCCGGCAACAATGAAGTCGTGGGCGGAAAACGATATGTCGGTTCGGCATCGGTGGCCCGTCTGATGGCCCATCGTTTTGCGGATGAGTTGGTCTTTCGCTACACGGGAGAACCGGGGATCGCACGGACGAAGATCGCCTATGTCTCCGAGCTGGGAACGGCTCGTGAGCTATTCGTGATGGATTACGATGGCTATGACCCGCGTCAGTTGACGGCCGACGGATTTTTAAACCTGATGCCTCGTTGGTCGCCGGATCGCCGATTTTTGGTCTTCACGACCTACCGCAATCGGAGCACGCAGGATATCGACATGATCGAGCTTGCCACGGGAAAGCGGTGGACACTCGTCGCGCAAGGAGGGTTGAACATCACTCCGGCGTTATCTCCCGATGGGAAGGCGCTGGCCTACTCGTCAAGCCATGAAGGAAACGCCGAATTGTATCGTTTGGATACTCACACGAAAGCCGTTCAGCGCCTGACCACGAATGCGGCCGGGGATTTATCCCCCTCGTGGTCCCCCTCGGGTCGGGAGCTCGCGTTTACGTCCGATCGAAGCGGCGGACCGCAAATCTTCCTCATGAGCGCGGATGGATCGAACGTGCGTCGCTTGACGTTTGATGGAGACTACAATGCGGCGCCAGCCTGGTCTCCTCGAGGAAATTGGATCGCCTACGTGTGCCGAACTCACAAAAAAGAGTACAAACTGTGTGTGATCACTCCCGACGGTCAGAAACATCTGCAATTGACGACAGGACTGGGAGTGGATGATTCTCCGTCCTGGTCTCCGGATGGACGCCATATTGCCTTCAGCTCGGCGGTGGATGGGAAGAGCCAAATCTACATGATCAATGCGGACGGTAAAGACCTCGAGCGCATTACGTTTACCGGGACTCACAATAGCGCACCGTCCTGGTCCCCGGCATCGTAAATATCCAGGAAGGCATTGACGGCAATCGTCCTTCGCTGTAAGAAAAAGGGACGATATTTCACAGGAGGGAAGGAATCCAATGAAAACGTTGCCAGCCAGCTACTTGCCGTTGATTCTTGGTGTCATCGTACTGGGAATTCCAGCGTGCTCGAAGAAGGCGGTCCGATCAGGTGGAGATAGTCAAGCTTTACAAGAGGAGATGGCCAGAGGAGAGAGGGCCAAGGGCGGAGCAGGCAAAGAAGGGGCGGATTCAAGTTTTCCCGATACATCGTTCTCCGGACGTGATGATTCGAACAGCTTGCGGGGATTGGATCGCAATCCTTCGGAAGAACGGCTGGGCGGGAATGCCGGTAATGGAGGTGCCGGCCACACCAATGCGATGATTGCCAAAGCCGATTCCGGCGCAGCCGCTCGTCAGTTGGCCGAAATTCGCGCGGAACAGGTGGCGTCGGTGGCAGCCGGACTTCGGGATGTCTTTTTCACGTACGACAGTTTTTCGATCACCGATGAAGGGCGTCATGCCCTTTCCGGCAATGCGGAATGGGCCAGATCGAACCCGTATGCACAGCTGAAAATCGAAGGACATTGTGACGAGCGCGGCACGTCAGCCTATAATTTGGTACTGGGTGAGAAGCGCGCGAAAGCCGTTCGGAATTATCTCGTCGAGCTGGGAGTGGCCCCTGCTCATTTGTCCGTCGTCTCCTACGGCAAAGAACGGCCGTTCTGCACGGAACATACGGAGTCGTGTTATTCGCAAAATCGGCGTGGGCATCTCGTTGTCAAAACAGGGAAGTAGTGCGTTGGGCCTGGACGAACCCTGATCATCGACCGTCGCTTGGAATTCAAGACATGACGCCTCAGCTACGAACCACGCATGGTATGCTCCTCGGTATTGCCGTGGGCGGTCTCCTTCTGCCGGGGTGTGTGGCTCAGCAGTACGAACTGAAAAAAGCCGAGAAAGATCTTCAGCAACAGCTGTCCCAGACCAGAGCCAGACAGAGCCAGGAAATTTCGACCTTACGCGAACATGAACTGCCGCAGCTGCGAGGGGAGCTTGAAAAAGCGCTGCATCAGGCGCGGGAACTCCAGAATAAACAGGAGGATTTTAGGCATCGGTCGGTCCAGTTGGAACAGCAGACAAAAAAACTGGAACAGCTGGCGGCCAAGCTGGAAACCGACAGCAGCACACGGTATCTGTGGATGCAGAAGAGCTTCGAGACACAAGACGCGAAGGTCTCGGCCCGGCTCGACGAATTATCGAAGGCCATGGAGGCTGTGAAAAAAGAGGTCATTGACGTCGTCCAGCGTACGAACGAAGGGTTGGCAAAACGCGTCGATGTCAAGCTGGAAGGGCACCAAAAGGAGTTGACGGAGCACCAGAATAAGATCGAACAACTCTCTCAAAAGTTCACTCAATTCAATCAGGCGTTGACTGGATTTCGGGAGGCGCTGACCGGTCTGAATGATCGTGTGGGTGAATACGAGCAGACCGCGAAACATCTCACCTCGAGAATCGATGCCGATTCAAAAACGACGGCGACTCATGCGGAGGACGTCAATCGGAGCGTGATGTCCATCACGAAGGCTCTTGAAGCGGTCGGAAAAAAAGTCACGGCTCGCCTTGATGAGCAGGACAACCGAATCGACGCCTTGGCGAAAACTCTTGAGCAGGTATCAAATAGACCCGCTTCTCTGCAACAGGCGCACAAACCGACGCAACATTTCGCGCCGGGGACAAATGAACCCGCACTGGAAGGGAGCGGAGAAACGACAAGGTTGCCTCTTGGGCCGGACGCGACGGGAGGGGCGACAACGATCGTTCCTCCTCAAGAATCACCGAAATTCGAACTGGCTCAGGCCAACGCCGATCCCCCTGATCGGGTTCGCTATGAGCGGGTGTTGAGCCTGTTTCGGGACGGGGATTTGGAAGGTGCTCGGCAAGGATTTACCGGATTTCTCGAGGAGTATCCCAACTCGAACCTCGCGCCGAATGCCCGCTTTTGGCTGGGGGAGTCGTATTTCGGCAAGAGAGAATTCCAGCGGGCAATCGATGCCTACGATAAAGTGGAGATCGACTATCCCGGCAGCGAAAAGATACCTGCTGCAATCTTAAAGAAAGGGTATGCGTATTTGGCGCTAAAAGATAAAAAGCGAGCCTCGTCCGCCTTTAAGCAGGTGGTCACACTCTACCCGAAAACGACCGAGGCAGGAAAGGCGTCGGACAAATTGGCTCAACTGAAGGAGATGCGGTAACAACATGTGGGTCCGTACACTCGCGTCCGGTTTTGCAGGATTGGCGTGGATGGTCGCGCTCGTCGGTTGTGCCAAGCATGCCGATTTTCTTGAAATGCGCAATCAGCTCTCGACCATCTCGCGAACACAGGACCAGGATCATCAACGAGTGGATGCCGTGATGCGCCGATTAGAGTCCGTAGAGAGGAACAAGGAGACGGATTCCGCGAAACCGCGATTCGATGACCTGACGGCACGCTTTCAAAAACTTGAGAGCCGACTGGCAAAGCTGGAAGAAACCGCCAACCATGCATCCACCAAGGCGGATGCCTCGACGGAGTCGCGTGCATCCCGGCCGGTCAAACAAACGCCATCTGCAGAACCGACAGCGACGGTGTCTGGAATCACGCCGACCTCCGCCTTCAACCTAGCCTATAATGATTATCTCAACGCGAAATACGAGCTTGCGGTCGCAGGGTTCCAACGGTTCATCAAAGACTTTCCCGGTACGTCTCTGACCCCCAATGCTCAATATTGGTTGGGCGAATCGTTTTACAATTTGAAAGATTATGGGCGGGCCATCCAAACGTTCGACTATCTCGTGGCGGAATATCCAGGGAACGAAAAGATTCCTGCGGCGCTGTATAAACTTGGTTTGGCAACGGCCGAGACCGGCGATCTTGGTAGATCGAGAAAGAATCTGAAGCGTGTGCTTGAAGAGTTCCCCTCATCGGACGAATCCAAGTTGGCGAAGAATAAGTTGGCTGAAATCCGATGATCGTCGCCGTGATGCGACGCCCCGTCCCACCACCATCTTATCGCTTATAAGGAGCATGGTGCCGTGCTGAACACCGACGGCAGTGGCAAGATCTGTATTCTTCCGGAGGAAGTCATCGCTCGTATTGCAGCGGGAGAGGTGGTCGAACGACCGGCGGCGATCGTCAAAGAGCTTCTCGAGAACAGTCTCGATGCGGGGAGTCGGTCCATCACGATCGAGGCGAAGGACGGAGGGCTCGCCTTGATTCGGGTGAGCGACGACGGGGAAGGCATGAGTCAGGGAGATGCTCCACGCGCTTTTCAGCGGCATGCCACGAGCAAGCTCCGGTCCGATCTGGATCTGTGGTCCATCCGAACGATGGGTTTTCGTGGCGAAGCACTGCCGAGCATCGCCGCTGTTGCCCATGTTCGACTCATGACCGCGACTCGTTCCGCCGAAGTAGGGACCGAGTTGGAAGTTGTGAGGGGAGCGATCGGGAGAATCGCCGAAGCTCCTCCAATCAAGGGAACGCGCATCGAAGTCGCGGAGCTGTTCCACAATCAGCCCGCTCGAAAGAAGTTCCTCAAGTCCACTCTCACGGAGTTCTTGCATATCAGCCGGGTCGTCCAGCAGGCGTCGCTCGCCTGGCCGTCCATCCATTTCCGTTTGACGCACAACACTGAGGAGATCTTCAATTATCCGCCCGCCCAGTCGGATGATGATCGGATCGTCCAGATCTATCGACGCACCTTTCTCGACCAGTGTCTCCGGATCGAGGCTTCGTGCCCTGGAGCGAGTGTTCGCGGGTACATTGTGGATGCAGTCTATGCAAAACCTACTCGCACACCGCAAGAATTGTTTGTGAACCGCCGTCCTGTGCGCAACGCCGCCGTTTCTCATGCCGTTGCAGAAGGGTATGGTTCATTCCTCGCCAAGGGGAACCAACCGCGATTTGTGCTGTTTCTGGAAATTGATCCGGACCGCCTCGATGTCAATGTCCATCCGACGAAGCGGGAAGTAAGATTTTCGAATAATGAGTTGATCCACCAACTCATACGGCGAGCGGTCCGTCAAGCCTTGCGTGGAGGACAGACGGATGAACTGGGGGAGACTCCGTTCATAGAGTCCTCCGTGCGACGGACCACGGGTTCCATTGTGACAACTCACCCCGCGTCCGAATCCGTTGAAGCGGAATCAACGACCCTGCAGCCAAGCTCCGAAACTCAATTGCCGTTGGTGAGCGAATCGGCAGAGCCTTACGTCCGAGTGCCTTCAGCCGAGGTGACCGCGCTGGGGCAAATCAACCGGACATTCCTCATCGCTCAAGTCGGGGGCGATTTGGCGGTGATTGATCAACATACGGCTCACGAGCGGGTCTTGTTTGAGCGACTGTATCGCGCTTGGACGACCCATGGGATCCGGTCCCAGCCTCTGCTGCTCCCCGATCCTGTGGAATTGTCGCCACCTCAGGCGGCATTGCTTCAACGTTACCAAAGTGATCTGGAGCAATTGGGGATGGAAATCGAACCATTTGGTTCTTCAACCGTCTTGATCAGAGCGACTCCGGTCGGTCTTGGCAAAATAGATCCGGCGACGTTTCTGCAGGATCTGTTGGATGATCTCACGCAATGGGACAGTGCCTCCAGTCTGGAGGCTCGAGTGCGGTCGGTCCTGGCATCGTTGGCGTGCCACGGTGCGGTTCGGGCCGGTCGCACGATGAAACCGGAAGAAATCAAAACTCTGATCGAGGACTGGCGTGCAGAAGGGGAAATCACGACTTGTCCGCACGGACGGAGAACCTCGTTCCGACTCAGCATCACAGACCTGGAGAAAATGTTTGGACGAGCCGGTTGGTAGCCGATGAGGTGGGCAGAGTCGACGGATATCAGTGAAGAGCTTTGAGCCAGGCAAAGAGGTGTATCATCGGCACCATAGCGTTTACGTGACATGCAATCAGACCAGTTGCTTCACCATCGTCCGCTCGTCGTGCTTCTGGGTCCGACGGCCGTCGGTAAGAGTCGAGTTGCAACACAAGTGGCCAAATACTTTGAGACGGACGTGCTGACTGCGGATTCCCGTCAAGTATATCGCGGGATGGACATTGGAACGGATAAGCCGACCGTCGAAGAACGCCAAGAGGTGCCGCATAGACTGATCGATTTGGTCGATCCCGGCGAAACATTCAATGCCGGCTGGTATCGCCGGGTCGCGATGGCAGAAATCGAACGCTTATACCGTACGGGGCGGTTGCCCTTCGTTGTGGGCGGAACGGGATTGTATATCCGAACCTTAGTGAAAGGGTTATGTTCAGCACCCCAGGCCGATCCGGCTGTGAGGGCAGACCTCAAGAAATTGAGAGATGACCGGGGGCGAGACGGTCTTTATGCAGAGCTGATGCGTGTTGATCCTGAAACCGCAACACGGTTGCATCCCAACGATGAATCCAAGATCATGCGCGCGTTGGAAGTTCATCGGCTGTCGGGACGTCCCCTGTCGACCATGCAAGCGGAACACGGGTTTTACGAGACTCCGTTTTCCGCCATCTTGATCGGTCTCGAGCGAAAGAGAGAGACCCTGTATCGAAGGATTGAAGAACGAATCGATTGGCAGCTGACTCATGGAATGGTAGAAGAGACTCGACTCTTGCTCGAGCAGGGATATGGGCGCGATCTTGGTTCGATGAAAGGTCTCGGCTATCGTCAGGTCGGTGCTTATCTGTCGAATGAGTGCGACTACGCCGAAATGGTGTGTCGGTTCAAACGCGACACGAGACGGTTTGCAAAACGGCAGATGACCTGGTTTCGAAGTGAAGCGGGAATTGCGTGGTTGTCGCTGGAGGACAACGAGCCGTATGAGCAGACGGCGGAACGAGTGATCGCGCGCATCGAGCAATTTATGGAAAACCTCGGACAACAGAAACAGCACGTTGCACGGCGGCAGACCTATTAGGAAAAGGAATTCTATGAAGAGAAGAAGGCAGAATGAGCAGGTGACCGTCGGAGTGATTGGAGGAAGCGGACTGTATGATATCGAAGGGCTCACATCTACTCGGCCCATCCGAGTCCGTACGCCTTTCGGGGCTCCCTCCGATGCGATTACGGTGGGTTCGCTGGAAGGAATTCGAGTGGCATTCCTCTCGCGGCATGGGCGGGGACATTTGTTGAATCCGAGCGGAATCAATTACCGCGCGAATATTTACGCGCTCAAGTCCCTGGGAGTGTCTCATGTGATTTCGGTCAGCGCGGTAGGCAGCATGAAAGAATCCATTCACCCGGGCGACGTCGTTGTGCCGGATCAGTTCATCGACCTCACGAAGCGCCGCATCTCGACATTTTTCGACGGAGGCGTGGTGGCGCATGTCGCCTTCGGCGAGCCGATTTGCGCCGAATTGGCACAGACTCTTCTGGCTGCCGGAGAAAAGGTCGGCGCCAATTTGCATCGCAGTGGGACCTATCTCTGCATGGAAGGACCGCAGTTTTCGACCAAAGCGGAATCACGACTCTACCGGCAATGGGGCGTCGATGTGATCGGGATGACCAATATGCCGGAAGCGAAATTGGCCCGTGAGGCGGAGCTTTGTTACGCGACTTTGGCGCTCGTGACCGATTATGACTGCTGGCATGAGACGGAGGAGGCGGTCACGGTGGAGGCGGTGTTGGGCACGCTTCATCGCAACGTGACCTTGGCCAAACAAATACTCCATTCGGCCATGCCGTCTTTCGTCAATCCCATAGATTGCGCCTGTCATCAGGCATTGGATAATGCCATTTTGACCGTGCCGAAACGAATTCCTCCGGCTGTTCGGAAGAAGCTCGCCGTGCTCATCGACCGTGCTCTGACACCGAAGAAAGGAGCCCGTTAGCCATGGGGAAACTGTTAGTCGTTGGATCGGTTGCGCTGGATACGGTCAAGACTCCGTTCGGCGAAGGAACCGAGATTCTTGGAGGGTCTGCGACCTATTTCTCGACAGCGGCCAGCTTCTTTACCTCGGTGGCGCTTATTGCCGTGGTCGGAGAGGACTTCCCTCAGCAGCATATCGCGTTTCTCAAAAGCCGAGGGATCGATCTCACCGGCCTCGAACGGCGTCCGGGTTCGACCTTTCGTTGGAAGGGTGAATACACGCATCAGTTGAACGAAGCCCATACCTTGGATACTCAGCTCAACGTGTTCGAGTCGTTTCGCCCTCACATACCTGAAGCCTATCGCGCGCCGGACGTGCTGTTTCTGGGGAACATCCATCCGGAGCTTCAGCTCGATGTTCTGCACAAAGTGAAACGTCCCGTATTGGTGGCCTGCGACACGATGAATTTCTGGATCAACGGCCAGCGCGAGGCGCTGTGGAAGGTGTTGGAGAATGTGGATGTTTTGATCATCAATGATGGCGAGGCGCGCGCACTGGGCCAAGATTCCAATCTGGTGAAGGTGGCGAAGCTCGTGCTTTCACGAGGACCTAAGCATCTTATCATCAAGCGGGGCGAGTATGGCGTGCTCATGTTCAACGAAAAGCAGATCTTTGGCGCTCCGGCGTTTCCGTTGGAAGACGTCCGCGATCCGACCGGTGCCGGAGATACCTTCGCCGGCGGATTCCTGGGCTACTTGGCGGCGACGGGAAACCACTCGCCGGAGGCCATGAGACAAGCCATCATCTTTGGGAGCGTGATGGCGTCATTTACCGTAGAATCCTTTAGTCTTGACCGATTGCGCATCCTGGATTACAAAGAGATTCAGGCTCGGTTCGCAGAGTTCAAGCGGCTCACGCACTTTGAGGATGTTCAATGATCAGATGCGATCGACGGCTACATGGGTTTCGAAAGTGTGGCGTTCTCGTCTGTGTAGGACTTATGAGTATGTTGGGATGTGCGAACGACAAAGAAGTGCTGCAAAAATCGCAAGGGTATTATCAAGAAGGTGTTGCCACCCTCCCGGGTGATCGCCAAAAGGCTTTCGTCTCGTTCCAGAAATCCGTCCAGTTGAACCCGGCCAATAAGGAGGCGCGGTACGCGCTCGGACATGTGTACGCGCTGCAGGGCAAGTTGTCCTACGCAGAAGAGCAATTCCGCGCCGCGATCAAGATCGATGAAACCTACTCCGAAGCGCTTACGTATCTGGGACAAGTTCTGGCCAACCAAGAACGGTGGGGCGAGGCGATCCAATCCTATCGGCAGGCCCTGGCGAATCCCCTCTATCCGACGCCGGACTTAGCTCGATATCATCTCGGTCGCGCACTGGCACACCAGGGCGACCTTCAGGGTTCGATGGAAGCATTGGAAGATGCGGCATCGGCGAGTCCTCCCAGTGTCCCGCCCGCGATGACTCATCTTGAGCTCGGTCGGGTGTATTATAAACTGGGCTATAGATCCAGAGCCCGTGAAGTTTTGAAGAAAGTGGCGGCGTTGGATAAAGGCGGAGAGCTGGCGACAGCGGCATCGGAACTCTTGACGCAATTGAAGTAGGAGACTTATGGAGTCGGTCGGCGAATTCTTCAGGCAAGTCCGAGAGACGAAAGGGTTGACCGTTGACGAGGTGGCGTCGAAAACCCGCATTCGCACGGATTTCGTCAAGGCGCTCGAGGACGGTAATTTCGCCAAGTTGCCCGACCAAGTCTTCGCCAAGGGGTTTGTGCGGTCCTATGCTCGATCGCTGGGCTTGGATGAAGAAGATGCGATTCACCGCTTTATTCAATCGGCCGGCTCCTTTTACGAGAAGCAGGACGAGCGTGAGCGGCTCAAGGTACGGCAGATTGAAGAAGATCGTAAGCGTCAGTCCAATCGGAAAGCCGTGGCAATTGCGATCAGTATCGCCGTACTGACGCTCATCTTTCTCCTCAGCCGAGAGCAATCATCGGTCTTTCGGCGTGGGACTTCTGAGCAAGGCCCCGCGACGAAACGCACGACGCAAGCGGCGAAAGAGGTTCCGGCCACAACGGCCCGTGAGCCTGAACGGACGGCGGAGGTTCCGAAACCGAGCGATACGCCTGCCGGAGCGCCAAAGACCACGACCGAAGCTCCGCCGCGACAGGAACCTACCATGCCTGCCGGCACAGCTTCTCGATCAGAGCCGGAAACGGGTTCGACAGTGTCGACGGCTTCTCCCGGCAGCGATGGGCCGTTAGCCGGAATTGCTCTGAACGCAACGGAAAATTTTGGAGATGGTCAGTTGGTATTGGACTTGGAAGCGACAGAATTGAGCTGGGTCGTTGTGCAGATCGATAACGGGAGTCCTCAGGAGTCGTTGTTACGACCGGGCGAAAAAGCCCATTGGAAGGGACAGGACCAATTTATCTTGACCCTTGGGAATGCCGGAGGAGTGAAGGCCGAGTTAAACGGCAAACCTCAAAAGCCATTCGGACCGAGCGGGAAAGTTGCCCGGGACATTGTGTTGAAACGATAGTAGCGCATTCCCTCCTCAGTTCTTTCGATCTATCCTTGCTTGCCGTTGCCTAATAATCCGATCAAGCGTCGCCTCGTCGGCCCTTTGATTTTTGGATGGATTTCCATGGCCGCATTTCAAGATGTCACAGCTGGTGGTTGTTGGATCGTTGTCAATGAGGCGTGGAGGGTGTAGTGAGGCGCAAAGGTGTCACGAAACAGCTGTACATATGAAATGGGCTTACAAGGAACTACATAAATGCCGACATTTTCTTGCGTCTTTTGACGTTGGCGTTGGCATGAGGTTTGATCCTCTTTACATGGAGAGAGGGATGATTTCTTGACAGGAATTCAAGGGCATTGATATAGTTCGATCGTTTTACCAGCTCTTGACGATCATGAAGACAAGTCGGCAGCCTGGGATATCACTCAGGCTCGGTGGGTTCAACACAAAGGAGGATGTGTGATGGGGTATCTGTCCAAGTTTTTGGGAGTCACTGCGGCAGTTGTGTTTCTTTCGGTCTCGGTAGTTGGGGCCGAGGAACGAGATCCTTTGAAGCCTCGCGTTCCGCCCGATCAAGCCGCGGACGCAAAAGCTCTGAAGAATCCGGTCGCTTCTTCACCCGAAACCATCGCCAAAGGCAAGGCGCTCTACGAGGGGAAGGGCACTTGTTTCAATTGTCATGGCAAGGCTGGAGACGGCCAGGGTGAAGCCGGGAAGATCCTGAATCCAAGCCCGCGAGATTTCACCAATTGCAAATTCCACAAGAAACGCAAGGATGGCGAACTTTTCTGGGTCATTAAGAACGGCAGTCCCGGAACGGGGATGGTTTCCTTGATCCCTGCTGCGATCACGGAAGAGGAAGCTTGGACGATCATCAACTATGAACGGAGCTTCTGTAAGGCCGAGTAGTTCTCAGTTTTTAGAGAGTCTGCAAGATTTAGGGGGTGGGGAAGGAACTCTCCACCCCTTTTTTTGCTGTCAGCCGACCAATAAGCGCGTCTGTCCCATTCCCGTGAAATCTTGTTTGCTTTCCTAATACAAAGAATATCCTCCACATTTGAAACGATGAGGCCCGGTGTCTTCATCGGTCTTACCTCCCCCTCAGTTGGGGGATTGTACAAATAACCATATTAAAGGGGGCTTAGGGGGATTGCGCCACGGACACAAAAAAGGGTAGAGTCCGCGCGTCAGCCCAGGTCGCATGACAAACTCAAACGAGGTGACAACACCAAGAGCCGTCAGATTTTATAAATAGGAGGGCGACTATGTACAGTCTATGGCCGTGGGTGAAGTGCCGAGTACGAGTGGCAACAATCACGCTTGTGCTTGGCTCAGCGGGACTTATTTCCAGTATTGCCACTGACAGAAGTTATGCCGGAGATACTGCCCTACCGCCAGACGTCGCGGCAGCGGATATCGAATACAATGGTCGTATTGCTGTCAACGGTGACCCAGTCACGGTGAAGATCGCCACTCCGAATAAGAATGGCGTGATGGTCTTCGACGGCACAGCCGGCCAGCGAATCAATATCGGCTTCAGCGGTGTCACCCTCACACAGTTTTACGTGTCAGTCTATCGGCCTGATGGCGGGACGGTGCCCAGACATGTCTCCGCAGTGAAGAACTATTATGCGACTATGGGCGAGCGGCCACGCTCCTCACTGACAACGGTACATACGTCCATGGCAGCCTACCAATTTTCTACCGATACGGCGGCCACGATTTCTTCCAGTGAGATGAACGGCGCAAGCGTTGACCTTGAGGAATTGCCGGTGACGGGGACTTATACAATTTTCATCGACCCCCTCAGCAACTATACGGGAAGTTTCAAGATCACGGTTTCAAGCGAGCTCAGCGGTGAGATTGTCCCTCACGGTTCAGCTGTAACGGCCAATATCAATCGGACCGGGCAGAAGGCTCGTTATACATTCTCCGGTACCACCGGCCAAGCGGTGAGTTTACAATTGAGCGACGTGACGATCCGAAGCGGGTACGTCTCTATTGTTGCTCCGGATGGAAGTTTGTTAGGCAAACCGATCTCATTTGTCTCGGGTGGTGGTGTTGGAGGTGCTATGATTCCGGGACAGGTCCTTCCGGCTTCCGGAACCTATGCCGTCTTGGTCGAATCGGATCTGAGTTACACCGGAAAACTGAAGCTTTCGCTTTATAACGCCCCTGACTTAACCGGCACGATCATGATTGACCAAGGAACCGTGACACCGAACCTGACCGTACCGGGTCAACGGGCGCGCTATACATTCAACGGGACGGAGGGGCAATGGGTGAACGTCGGTCTGACCGGGGTGTCAATCCCCATGACTACTGTGGCCATATTAAAACCGGATGGCAGTAAGTGGGAATCGACCACAGTTGGTCCAAGTGGCGGTAGTCTCGATCCTTTGACTGCTCTGCCGGCAACCGGAACTTACACCATCGCCGTGGAGCCGGTTAGTAACTATACCGGCAGCATGACGATCGCCCTTTCTTCTCCCGTCACGGGTACGATTGCCATCGATGGAGCCTCAGTGCCGGTCACTCTAAACAAGGTGGGACAAACGGCGCGCTATACGTTCAATGGCAACGCTGGGCAATGGGTGAATCTCGGGCTTTCGTCGGTGAGTATTACATCCAGCGCGGTCACACTTCTGACATCGGATGGGACCATCTTAGCTTCAACGGCTGTGGGAACGGCTGGCGGGGGCCTCGAAGATCAAAACCCTTTGCCGACTACCGGCACGTACACGATTCTCATCGACCCTGTCGGTAGCTACACCGGAAAAATGACCTTGACCCTTTCGACCGAGGTTGCGGATTCACTGAAGATAAATGGGGCCCCTCGGCCGATCATGGTCAGCCGCCCGGGCCAGAATGGGCGCTATACATTTACAGGTGCCGCGAATCAACAGGCCATGATCAAAGCTACCAACAATAAGCTCGGCAGCGTGACGGTGAATCTCTATAGCCCGAATGGCATTCTGCTATCTGGGATAACGAGTTCAGCGCCGAGTTTTACTCTCAACCCTGTCACCCTGGCTTCAGCAGACACGTACACGGTTACCGTCAATCCTGCGTTGACCGAGACGGGCAGTATTCAACTACAGGTGAGCAGCCAATGAGTAGCCAATAGGAGCGGAGGTTTCTATTCTATAGAGGCGAGTCATCGCCTCTGCTGAGACCATGGAGATCAAAAGGGGGGTGGGGGAAGAGACTCCCCACCCCCTTTTTTGTCACGAAACAATGATGGGTACAAAGGTAGAGTGGGTAGGGCAAAATATCAGGCACAGTGTGGATCGCACGAATGATGATGATGGAGAAAGAGAGACCAGAGGAACATGGCATCTGCCGAGGGTGTCGAATGGCAGGGGATGGCCTAGCCTGGGTTGAAAAACAAAGACCCTGACCCATCTTGGATGCGATGGTGAAGAGCGGTATCCCGTGACGAATGATCGGGAGTCAGCCCGATTGATATTCAAGACAGTTGCTGTTGACCATCAACTCGTGCTGGCCCCCGGTCGTCAATAATGGACGCCATCGGTTGCAGCCTCATGCCGCTGGCTGTTGACCGGCCCGCGGTTGGGCGAACGCGACCGGCGAGAGATTCCCAGTCGGGAGTGCCGCCGCTGACGGTTATAGAAGAGCTCAATGTACTCTGAGATCTCTTGCGGGCCTGCTCCTGCGTGGCATACCGCCGGTGATGGACCAGCTCATTCTTGAGCGTGCCCCAGATTTTTCGAGCCTAGCTCATGCTTGCCGCTCTTACTGGCCTGGGCGGACGTACAAATGGTCATCTCCCCAGGCTTTCTTGAGCTGCGAGGCGTGCATCGCTTCGTCATGGGTCAAGGGAGCCGTACAGTACGCTTCACCACGACAGACTACATAGGGCCGTTTGTCACACCCCAAGACTCCGGTACCGAAAACCAGTACGCAGCCAACTAAGAAGAGCCTCATACCGCACCTCCTCTTGTCAGGATCCCGCTTCAATGCCCGTTTAGATCGCAAGGTAGCTCGCAAGTGCTGTGGGACAGTATCCTACGTTGGAGTCAAGAACCCCGTCCTACCGGTCAGGGCACTGGAATGAGGGTTTTTGTAAGTCAGGCTGTCACAGGGATGGGATCAAATCAGAATTTGGGTTTGGGATTACTGGTAGGCAAACACGTCCATCTGAATGGATCTGATCGGCTTAGCCTCGCCGTGCACCATGCGACGAACTCGTTCCGTGGTGTCTCGACTGAACACCGGTCCGCCGCAGTGGGTGCAGACAGGTGCGGGATCTACTCAACCCGCACGAGCCTGCCATCGATATCAAAAACCTCGCGCACAAGTTCCTGACGGCTCTCTGTTTTCCCGCACACATGACAGTCAAACATGACTCCCTCTGTCGGGAGTCATTCTGCGGGGTCAGGAGTGAAGGTGTCCATTGCGTCCAGGGAAAACGGCGAAAGACCGTGGTGGCTGCTGGGGGATGTCGGACGGAAAGCGGAATCTGTATTCCTGCGCCATGCACGATTCAAGACCTGATTAAATGAAAACGGCTGCACCATCGGGGCTGAGGTACTATGCAGTCTCGATGGACCATGGAGCGAACGCTCCACCGGTGCTCACTCCCAGGGATGGAGGGGCACAACCCTCAACCAGGAGGTGCAGCCGTGAGCCTGCATAGGTGACCGACTCGTCGTCCACTGAGATGCGCGGAGAACTGGATCGCGGACGGTGGTGCTTGCTCTTGACAGTCCTTTTCATAGGTGACCCTGATTGCCGGACGAGGTAATACCCACATTGCGATGCTCGTCGAGCGGCATTCCCGGTTTACAATGCTTGTGAAAGTCTCTGGCAAGGACAGCAAGATCGTGGTAGCGGCTCTCAGCACGCAAGTCAAGAAACTGCCTGACCGGCTCCGTCAATCGTTGACCTGGGATCGCGGCATGGAACTCGCGGACCACAAGATCTTCATCCTGGCGACGGACATCCAGTGTATTTCTGTGATCCTCGAAGCCCGTGGCAACGCGGCGCCAACGAGCATACGAATCGGCTCCTTCTGCAATACTTTCTGCGGGGAACGGATCTCTCCGTCCATCCCCAAGCCCAGCTCAACAGGGTGGCGCACAAGTTGAATCAACGACCCCGAAAGATCTTGGGATATGCAACTCCGGCGGAACAACTACAGGCGAGTGTTGCACTGACCGGTTGAACTTCTCGCCGCACGTTTAAAAATCCCGCTCCTGTTTCGGTATCACGTTTTCTCGCCGTAGCCGCACGTGCCTTTCCTGTTCCGTGCGCATCGACTCGTGTGTATGGCCCTGAGGCGCTGAGATTTCGCCTGCGCTGCTCAGCCCGCCAGCGGTAGAGCAGATGATCGGCGATGCCGAGGTCCCGGGCCACCTGAGCAGCAGGCCGTCCTGAGTCGCGCACCAACCGGACTGCTTCTGCTTTCCCGGCGTGCTTCCGCATTTCGGTTGCGTCATGTCAAGCTCGTAGCTTGAGCAGCATATCCATGTTGAGGTGAAACGCCTTCTCCATACGCAACGCCATTCCGGGCGGTGAGCGAGGATTTTTCGTTCGGTAAGTCGGAAAGGGTGACCCGCCGCACGCCCAGAATCTCGGTGGCTTTGCTCACGCTCAATCCCAGCTCGTCGATGACCTCAGTCCTGATGAGGGCCCCGGATGGGAGGGCTTCATGCCGAGTTCGATTCCTTTCTGTGTCATTAGTAATAGTCCTCCAAATCTAAGACGTTCAGCAAGGACCAAGACCGTCAGGATATTACGGACTCGGCTCACCAGATCGGGACGCAACCCCTTGGGTTGATTATCTTCGATCAGTCTTTCCAAACCCCGATGGCGCACGGACATATGGAGAACCGTAGTTCTGTTTTGGTATTCAGGGAGTGCGAATGTCGATATCGTCCAGGTGGAAGCTCACAAAGTCCCGCGTGTTGAAGGTGAGTAAGGTCTTCACTCGCGAAGCTCTCGCGCAAGCTGCGATCATCCAATCATAGGTCCGACCACCTGCTATGTCGTGGTCGGCTGCCTCTCGGAGCAGCGGACGAAAGGCTGTGTTGTCCAAGCCCGCGAGTGTTCCTTCGTGAGGAAACTAGTTCGATGAGAGTGATCGCGTCCTGCGGCGACAATCGATGAGGCGGCGGGAGTCTGGTGAGCACTGCGTAAGACTCTACCAGGGCAGGGGCGGCGATGACCAAGGATTCCCGCTCCGCAAGTCGGCGCTCCATTTCCGTAATGGCCCGCCATGGTACTCATGCCAGGTGCACACCATGGCGATCATGACGCTGATGTCAGGAAGAAAACTGCCCATAGGGGGCTAGGAGGAGGCGGATGCCCTGTCGCGGGTGAGCTGCCGTCGTGTCCGCTCGACCTTCTCGCTCGTGAGTCGCTCGATCGGCTGTTTCGGCGTCGCGACAAGGAACCGGCCACGTTTCTTCAGCTTGACGAGAAGCGGTGCCGGTTCGATTTCAATTAGTCCCTGACGCCAGCGGATTTCCAGCTGGCTGCCAGGCTGCAGCCCTGCTTCCCGTCGCAGTTCCTTGGGAATCACCAAACGACCGACAGCATCGATGGTTGTTTTCATGGGATGAAATATACCATTACTTTCCCCATTCTGTAACACGACGTGGGAATGCGCATTCCTTGCCGGAACGAATTGCTATTGCGTGAACATGTACTGCGATGATCCGCCTGACGTCCTGTTTGTCCGTGCTCATCATGAATCCTTGGCTTAAGGCGCTCCTGAAGAGCGGATCGAAGGAAGGGCAGTCAGGACGAGTGAGGCGGCCGGGTCGTCCGGCTTAAGCGGCGGAATGAGCAGGGGCCGTTGCTCCTGGTTGAATTGAGTCTTTGCCGCCCAGGCGACTTTTTGGCGTACGTAGCCGGCGAGTTCTCCAAATGTGACGGCCCCGTTGCGGTTCGTATCGGCCTCTCCACGTAGTCCTTTTAAGAGATAGTAGGTAAACAGGCCGTGACGGTGTTGGTCGTCTTCCAGCCCTTTTGTAAAGTCTTCACCCCCGATCAGTCCGAAAGTATTTTCTCCGCCGAATTCCCAGCGCGGCACGGCGCTCTTTCCCTTGGCATCGTCCCGAAGTGTGGACACCATGCCGTCGAACAAAAAGATGACATGCTTGGCCTTGAGCCTCGCGAAAGCTGACTCAAGATCAGTGAGCGGGTAAAGTCGGGCCGAGTCCGGCGCGCTCCCGTCATACAGGGCCAGCAAGATGTCGCCGGTCGGCGTCACCATTGCCTGTCCCGAAAAATAGAGGATTACGACGGCATCGGTGGTCGCTTGCTTTGGGAGCCAGCCGAACAAAGCCTCGTGGAGATCCGCACGGAGCGCCTTCTGGTTTTGCAACAGCCGGATATTGGACGGAGGCACGCCGCCGAGCGACTGAAAATAGGCGGCGACGGTCTCCGCATCTGTCATGGCGTAGTGGCGGGGTGCGAGCTTGGGATCGCGGTAGGCGCCGACTCCGATCGAGACGAGGTAGGTCTGAGGCTGGTGAAAACCGGGCAACGGCGCGGGAATTTGATTTACATCGTCCGTGCCGGTACCGGCAGGCTGAATGGCCAATGAAAGGGTTTGGGGAGGGGCTGTGGCGCCTCCCGGTTCGGCGACTGTGACATGGATCCTGGCTTGTTGGGCCTGCTTGGTCGGGGGGAGGGTGGCGATGAATTCAAGGGATTTCGTTTGGCCCGGTTGTAGGGTCGGGATCGGTAGTGTCGTGGCAGGGAATTGTTCGATGATCGCCGGCGTTCCGGTGAGCGAGGCGGAGGCGTTCTCAATCAAGCTCGTCCCCGCATTGATGATATCGACACGAACCCGTACATGCTCGCCGCCTTCAAAAATCAAGTTACTGTTCTCGTCAAGAAGCATGACTTTGAATCGAAGAGCGGGCGATGCCGAAGCTGAAGGCGTTCCCAAATTTCCGACCGGCGTCTGGCTTTGCTCCATGAACACAGGTGGTTCCTCCCCACCGGCAGCCAGTCTGGCATTCAGAGAGACACGTGTTGCAAAATCGATGGCGACATCGCGGATGAAGGGCTCGATCACATAATCGCACTTCTTTGCGAGCAGTTCGAGCCGCAGACGCTCCCGGCGGGCGATCTTAATGTCCGTTTGGCGGAGCAAGGCTCCCGTTCGGTCGTGGATACGAGCGACGGCGTTGAGATGGAAGAGGGCCGGGGCCCGGTCATACAATGCGTCCTTATTGAGATCAAACGACGAATCGACAAGATCCACCTGAACGACATAATCAGGCCCAGAGGTGTCATTGGTGCCGTCCTCAAACGTCGTTTTGAACGTTCGATGCATCCCTTCACGTAAGGCCTCTTCGAGTCGATCTCCCAGCGGAATTTCCTGGAGCTGTCCACAGGAGTCGCTGTAGCGAATCGTCAATTCTTTGATCGACGGAGGAATTTGGAGCTTAGCACTGGCAGGTAATGGGTCCCCCAGCGGAGGCAATTCCAGATGTTTGACGCAAGCGGCAAGAAAGAGGAGCGCACATCCGATCCATGCCCCTGCCGTCAGCCCTCTATGAGTGAGCGGTATCCCTGGGATCAACGCCTGGCCTATGGTCACGATCTCGCTCGGACGCCCGCCACCGTACTGGAACCATCAGGTGAAAGCAACCGTCCGGTCGTCTGATCGTTGAAAACTTTTCCTCTTTGAAGCCTGTTGAAAGAGTAGTGTAAGATGAAGTGTTCAATTCGAGGAGATGCTCGTTACCAACTAGTACTCTTAAGTACTCTCGATGAGAGTCACATTCTGGAGGAATTCAGTTATGGCAAACTGGAGTCAGCAAGTGACCAAGGTCTTGATCGGCAGCGGACTGATTGTGTGGGCTCTCGCCGCCAGCGGATGCGTGTCATCGGCATCGGCTGCAGGAGTCTCTCCAGCATGGGCTCAAGGCTTTTCGGATATTGTGAAAAAGACTACCCCAGCCGTTGTGAATATCGCGGTGACGGGTGGAGGAGAAGGGAGCCGGAGGCGAGGAGGAGTTCCTCCGAGTCCATTCGGGGTCCCTCCCCCTGGAGATGAGCCTGGAGGAGAATTGCCGACCCCGCCGCCGATTCCGCATGGTCCGCCCATGCCGCATCGTCCGGATCAGAGCGCAGGCTCCGGAGTCATCTTGGATTCCAATGGGTTCATCGTGACCAATAATCACGTTGTCGAAGGAGCGACCCAGATTACTGTGACGCTGAGCGACCGGCGCGAGTTTTCCGCGAAGGTGGTGGGCACAGATCCGAAGACCGATTTGGCGGTCGTCAAGATCGACGCCAAGGATCTGCCGTCGCTGAAATGGGCGGAGTACGAAAAGTTGCAGGTGGGCGATCTCGTGCTGGCGGTTGGAAGCCCGTTCGGTCTGAGTTCGACCGTCACGCTCGGCATCATCAGCGCCCTTGGGCGCGGGAATGTCGGAATCGCGGACTATGAAGATTTCATTCAGACCGATGCGGCGATCAATCCTGGAAATTCCGGCGGAGCTCTCGTCAACATGAACGGAGATCTGATCGGTATCAACACGGCGATCTTCTCGCGAACCGGCGGATCGGAAGGGATCGGGTTTGCGATTCCCAGCAGCATCGCCCTCGATATCGTGGAGAGTTTGCAGAAAACAGGCAAGGTCGTACGCGGGTGGATGGGTGTCGCGATCCAGGAAATTACGCCTTCGCTGGCGAAATCGTTCAAGCTTCCGGAGCAGCGAAAAGGGGTGTTGATCAGCGATGTCAATGAAAACGGCCCTTCCCATGCCGCCGGGGTGAAGCGAGGCGATGTCGTCGTGGCCTTTAACGGCAAGGAGGTTCAGAGTGTCAGTCAGCTGCGCAATCTCGTCGCACGAACGGTAGTCGGAAAAGACGCGCAGGTCAAAGTCCTGCGCGAAGGCAAGGAGCAGCTGATCGTCGTGAAAGTTGCCGAACGACCATCGGATGAAATGCTCTCCAGGAAAGAACCGGCGCCGCCGAAGGACACTGGAGAAACGATGAAGCTTCCGGACAATGTCCTCGCATCGTTACGTGTCCAAACGCTGGATAACGCGTTGATGAGTCAGTTGAACATTTCCGCGAAGACCGCCGGAGTGGTCATTACGTCGGTGGACTCTGGTGGACCGGCAGAAGCAGCCGGACTTCAGCGTGGTGACGTGATCCAAGAAGTCAATCACGAGCCGATCAAGACACTCAGCGATTATCAAAAGGCCGCGGAAAAGATCAAGAAGGACGAACTTGCCGTGCTGTTGGTCAATCGACAAGGGAACAGCCTGTTTGTGGCCATTAATCCGAAGTAGATAGGAACGAGTCGGGTGATCTATCGGTCAGGTGAATGCCAGGGCTGTGTTCTTCGCATCGACAGAGGAACGAGTCGTTACGAGGGCCTGTGCTGAACAAGCTGAACCGGTGGCTGCAAGATTCGGTCTTCAAGCCGCTGGAAGACAAGAAGATGCCGGTCATGGAGCACCTCGTGGAGTTCCAGGTCCGGCTCACCCGCGCCGTGATCACTCTGGCGGTCATTTTCATGGGGACGTTTTTTTATGCCGACGCATTGGTCAAGTGGTTGCGGGTTCCGCTCCAAAATATGTTCGTGCCGAGCAAATTAGCCTGGGAACCGACTGATTTGCCGACGGTGCCGTTCGTATTCCTTGCACCGGCGGAGGCGCTCTGGCAGAACGTCAAAGTGGCGGGACTGTTCGCCGTCGTGCTCGCCATGCCCTATCTCTTGTTTGAGATCTGGAGGTTCGTCGTGCCGGGGCTTCACGCTCAAGAGCGGCGGTTTGTCGGGCCGTTCGTCTGTGTGAGCACGTTGGCGTTCTACACCGGTGCCGGATTCTCATTTTTCTTCGTGCTTCCCTTTGCTTTGAACTTTTTGATTTCGTACGGAGTGAACGCCGGATTCGTGCCGCAGATCTCGATCGCCCAGTATGTCGGTTTTGCCCTTTGGTTCTTGACGGTCTTTGGGCTCATCTTTGAAGTGCCGTTGGCCATCACACTCATGGCAAAGTTGGGCTGGGTCGATGCGCCGTTCCTGATTCAGTATTGGAAGTGGGCGTTGTTGGGATCGTTTGTCATCGCTGCGATTCTGACTCCCACGCCCGACCCGTTTAATCAGACTCTTATGGCCGGACCGATGTTTCTTCTCTACTGGGTCGGCATCTTCGGTGCGAAGTTTTTCGGCAAAAAAACGTCTGCTGAAAATCATCAATCGAGTGTTCCGACGGTCGCCATGGCCGGGGCAGGCGCCGGCGGGGTTGCTGCCTCGGGCATGTCCATGCCGAAATCTTCCGGTGATGACTATGTCAGTGTCCCCGGAGGACGACACCACTAACAGGATGAAAAAGTCCACCGGTTTTCGTTCTTGCATCGTCTTTTTGAACATCCTGCGGGTTTTTGGACGCGCAAGCGATGCAGGCGGCGGACAGCACTTTTGAAGGAAAGACATTCTATGGCACGTGAACTCAACGTCATCAATGCTGGAAATGGAGATGGAGATGCCTGCACCTATATGTGGGCTTGTGCCATCTGCGATGAAAACGAACGATGTCAAAAGGATAAAGAAGGACATAGCCGATGGTTGGTCGCCAAGCGGATGCAGCGCATCGAGCATAAAGTCCTCATCATGAGCAATAAAGGCGGGGTGGGAAAAAGCACGTGCACGACAAACATCGCGGTGAGCCTGGCGCTCAAAGGATGGCATGTCGGTATCTGTGACATGGATATTCACGGACCCAATATTCCCAAAATGGTCGGCGCGGAAGGTCAGAAGCTCAAGATCAGCACGTCCGGCGGGATTATTCCCTTCCAAGCCTACAATATGAAGATCGCCTCGATGTCGTTTCTGCTGCAGAACTCGGATGACCCGATTATCTGGCGCGATGCCTACAAGTACGAATTCATCAATCAGCTTCTCGGCGGTGTCGATTGGCAGGATTTGAATTTTCTTCTGATCGATCTCCCGCCGGGAACCGGGAATGAGTCGGTCACGACGATCGATTTGCTCGGTACAGTGAGCGGTGCCGTGATTATTACCACGCCACAAGAAGTCGCGCTTCTTGATTCCAGAAAGTCGGTCACGTTTTGCAAGGATAGCGAGGTGCCGATCATCGGGATCGTGGAAAATATGAGCGGGCTCGAATGCCCGCATTGTCATACCCACATCGATGTATTTCGAAAAGGCGGGGGGGAAGCGTCCGCGCTCGACATGGGAGTCCCATTTTTGGGGCAGATTCCGCTTGACCCGGACGTGGTCACACAGTCGGACGCGGGTGAACCTTTTGCACTGTTCAACTCGGACACGCCGACGGCGGAAGCATACCACCGTATCGCCAATCAGGTGGAAGCCTTCTGTAAAAAAAGCGCGTCGTTGCTGAAAGCGGGGCGGTCGACAGCGGTACCGCTGAAGGGAGTCAATCAGTGAAAGCTGCGGATGCCATGGCCGGATTGACCCAACTCTACGACGCGCAAAGGGTCGTACTTGATGCTGCGACAGTGTTGGGTCTTGAAAAAATCTCGATTCTGGACGCCTTGGGCCGTGTGCTGAGCGAAGACATTGTCGCTGAGCGCGATAATCCTCCGTGGGATAACTCAGCCATGGATGGGTTTGCCGTCAGATGGGAGGATATCAAACAGGAGCAAGCCATTCAAAAACCGGTCACTCTCTCCGTCATTGAGGATGTCCCGGCAGGGGTGATGCCGTCGAAAACGGTCGGTTTGGGCCAGGCCATCCGGATCATGACGGGGGCTCCGATTCCTCAAGGGGCGGATACTGTTCTGAAGGTTGAAGATACGGAACAGACACCTGATTCGGTTCGCGTGTTTAAGGCGGAACCCAAGGGAGCCAACATTAGACCTCAGGGCGAGGATGTCAAAAAAGGAGATCGCATCATCGCGAAAGGGACCAGAATCCGTCCCGGCGAGGTTGGGATGTTGGCGATCCTGGCGAAGTCGTTCGTGTGTGTCTATCAGCGGCCACGGGTGGCGATTCTTTCGACCGGTGACGAGTTGGCGGACTTGGACGAACGGTTCAGCGAGGAGAAGATCATCAATTCGAACAGCTATGGGATGGCTGCGGCAGTGCAAGAAGCGGGGGGCATTCCGTTATTGCTCGGCATCGCGCGTGATACGCCAATGGCGCTCAAAGAAAAGATTTCGCAGGGGTTGAATGCCGACATGTTGGTGCTGTCTGGTGGGGTCTCGATGGGTGACTATGATTTCACCAAATCGGTGTTCAGTGAGCTCGGCGCCGAGATGAATTTTTGGAAACTGGCCATTCGACCCGGTCAGCCGGTGGCCTTCGGGAAGATCCAAGGCAAACTCGCGTTCGGTCTCCCGGGCAATCCGGTTTCATCAATGGTGACCTTCGAGCAATTGGTGCGACCGGTGTTACTCAAGATGAGCGGGTGTCGAAGCTATGGACGTCCTATGATTCAGGCCATATTTCAGGAACGATTTTCCAAGCGGGGCGATCGGCGGCATTTCCTGCGCGGCATTCTTACCAGAGAAAAAGGGGTTTTCAAGGTTCGAACGACCGGAGATCAGGGCTCCGGTATTCTGACGTCCATGGTCAAGGCGAATTGCCTCATCGATGTGCCGGTAGAAGTTGAGCGGCTCAATCCCGGTGATGAGGTGGTAGTTCAATTATTGAGCGGTGAGGCATGGCCAGCTGAGAGCGAGCATGCTCATACCGGCGGACATCGGTTGTCTTGTTGCTAGAGAGGGAGTCAATGGTCATGAGTCACTGGTCATAATCTCCTGGCCATTGACCACTGACCATTGACGAATGACTCCTATGCCCATTCCCATCGTCTCTTTTATCGGCCGGTCGAACAGCGGTAAAACAACCTTGATCGAACGCGTCATCCCCGAATTGGTCAAGGTGGGGTATCGCGTGGCGACGGTGAAACATGCGGGCCATGGGTTTGATCTGGATACGGAAGGGAAGGATAGTTGGCGCCATAAACGCGCCGGTGCCGGGAGTGTTGTGGTGGTTTCGAAGGGGAGCCTCGCGTTGTTTGCCGATGTCTCCGAACAGCTGAAAGTTGAAGAAGTGCGTGATCGTTTCTTGGATGCCTCCTACGACCTCATCATTGCCGAAGGGTGGAAAAGCGAAGGGTATCCGAAGATCATCATCGTCCGGGATCAGCTCGGAGAAATCGCGTACTCTTCCGACGGCCTTCTGGCGGTGGTCACCGATAAGCCGATCGATCTTTCCGTGCCGGTCCTCCATCTCGATGATGTGGCCGGTGTTGCCGCCCTCTTGATCAAACAGTTTCCCCTTAGACAGCGGGAGCATGAGCGGGAAGTCTAAGGCCACGCTGTTGCTGACCCTCGTGATCGGAGCGATGGCTCTGGTTGGAACTGCGATACCGCTTACCGATCATCCGACATTCTGCGCAGGGTGCCACACGATCGCTCCCGCTTATGAAAGCTGGGCCAAGTCTTCCCATAAGGAAGTCGCCTGTGTTGCGTGTCATGTGAGGCCTGGCGTTCAAGGTTGGTTATCCGACAAGGTCCTGGCGGGAGTCAGAGATACGGCTCTCTACATGTTTGGAACGCCGACCGATTCGCACAATCTCAAAGCCGAGGTGGACTCCGGAGTCTGCCTCAGTTGCCATCGCCATATCCTTCGTGTGTCTGAAACGGCGCCCCGGGACCTTCCATCACCGGTGAAAGAGGTGGGGTTGGTCATGAACCATCGTCAACATATGGAAGCATTCAGGGCTCGTGGACAGAATGAAGGTTGTACGACCTGTCATTCCGGCGTCGTGCATGATGTCCCCATTAAGGGTTATCCTATTGTCATTCCACGCGGACATGTCTCGGCCGACAGCCAACCTTGGTATCCGCCGCATCCGGAAGGCTCCTACCTTCGCGCGAGGGCACTCAGTGACTGTTTCCGCTGCCACGATGGGAAGACACAGTATGGCGGGAAAACGTTAGACCGGAAATGCGAGACTTGCCATATTCCCGAGAAGATCAGCGGCGCCTTGTTATTCAATTAATCGAGCAGAATCGTCGCGTGATGTCCACCTCAGTCCTGAAAGTGTCGGATCTGACCAAGCGGTTCGGCGACTTTACGGCGGTCAATGGGGTGTCCTTTGAGATCAGGCCGGGAGAAATCTTGGGACTCGTGGGGCCGAACGGAGCCGGGAAGACGACCACCATTCAGATGCTCTTGGGACTCGTGACCCCTACAGCCGGCTCTATTCACATGTTTGGTCTGGATCTCTCCACTCATCGTGAGGAGATTCTGCAGCAAGTCAACTTTTCGTCCACCTACATCTCCATGCCTCAGTCGCTCACGGTAGAAGAAAATCTTTGGGTCGTTGCGCGTCTCTACGGGGTTTCGGATATCGCTCGGCGCGTACAGGACATCGTCAAAAAGCTGGAGATGGAGGAGTTCCGCGGCAAGACCACACGCAAGTTGTCGTCCGGCCAGATGACGAGACTCACCTTGGCCAAAGCGTTTCTGACCGACCCGCGTATTCTCTTTCTTGACGAGCCGACGGCGAGTCTGGACCCTGATATCGCCCAAAAGATCCGATCTTTGCTGAAAGAAGAGCGGCGCTCATCCGGCCTCAGCATCCTCTACACGTCACATAATATGCGTGAGATGGAAGAAATGTCGGATCGCATCATTGTTCTTCAGCGCGGACGTATCGTGGCAGAGGGAACGGCGCAGGAAATTATCGACCGATTCGGGAAAGCCGACCTGGAGGAGGTATTCTTGAAGTTTGCACGGGAACAGAGGCAATCATCATCGTGATAGACATCTTGATCGATGGTTGTGCCGGATTGCTTACGGGAGGGCTTGCGCTCAGTGCGGCCTGGGGCCTCTTTTGGTTGACGATCAGCCTAGTCGGCCTGAGCCGACGTACCTGTGAGCGGCGTGTTGTATTCATGAGTTTGGTGGGAGGCTTTGTGCCGCTTGCTTTGGCGATCCCTTTGGTGTGGTGGATGGATCACCTTGAGCGTATGACGACTGCGTTCGCGGTCGGACTCATAGGGATGCCGGCGGTGTTGGTGACCCTTTGGTTACGGCGGATGCCCGACGGACAGCGAGCAGGCGCTCACCTGGCGGCAGGAGTCCGGCATCTCATGGGGGACATCCTCGGTACGCATCAGGGATGCGGGGATTGTCAGGATGGACATGATCATGGGACGTGCCGATGAAACTGCACCGCATTACGGCATTGATCGTCAGGCATTTGTATCTCTACCGACGCAGTTTGCCCCGCATTATGGAAATCTTTTATTGGCCTTTCCTAGATCTCGTGATTTGGGGATTTATTACGCTCTATCTTGCCCGATACCAAAGCCAGGTCCCGGGATTCGTCACCTTTTTTCTGGGTGCGTTGATCCTCTGGGACATGTTGTTCCGATCGCAACAGGGAATCACGATTTCCTTTCTCGAAGAACTTTGGGCGCGTAACCTCATGAATCTGTTCGCCAGCCCGCTGAAACCCAGCGAGTTTCTGGCCGCCACGATGACCATGAGCGTGATGAAAGTAACGATCGTTTCGATTGTCATGGCAAGCTGTGCGATCCTTTTTTATTCGTATAACATCCTGATCGTCGGGGTATGGCTGATGCCGTTCGTGCTGAATTTGGTCATTACCGGCTGGATTATCGGGGTGTTTACCACCTCGCTCATCATGAGGTTCGGACAAGAGGCCGAAGTGCTCGCGTGGAGCATGGTGTTTCTCTTCCAGCCGATCTCCTGTGTCTTCTATCCCATGGAAGTGTTGCCCACATGGCTGCAGATGATTGCAATGGCGAATCCGGCGGCACATATCTTTGAGGGCATGCGGACTGTGTTAAGCACCGGCGCACCTCCCATTAGGAGCCTCGCCTGGGCGATTTGCCTGAATGGGGCATTGCTTATCGGCGTCGTCACATGGTTCTATCGAACGGTTGCCTATTGTAAGGATCAAGGTCTCCTGGTACGGGTCGGGGAGTGATGTTGTAATCCTGACGGCTCTGTGCTAGGGTACTCAAAGGCTCATGTCGCTCTGGGTCTCAGCGACACTGAGTGTCATCAGAGGAGGCCCACAATGTCGATGTTGCCTTGTCCGGGAATCTTGTCGGAAGTCAGACCTAAGTCGCTGCATCGATCGCGTCTTCGGCCCGCTCCTTCCCCGTTCCTCGTGCTCAAGACAATGTCATTATTTTAAAGGAGGAACCCCGATGGGTTCGAAGATTTATGTCGGTGGGTTGCCCTATTCGGCGACCGAGCAGCAATTGAGTGACTTATTCGCGGCCCATGGCGCAGTGGCCTCGGCGCGGATCATTACGGATAAGTTCACCGGCCAATCCCGTGGATTCGGCTTTGTGGAAATGTCCTCGGATTCCGAAGCTCAAGCTGCGATTACGGCCCTCAATGGATCAGATATGGGAGGCCGGACTCTTACAGTCAATGAAGCACGTCCTCAAGAACCACGCACTGGTGGCGGTGGACGTGGTGGCTTTGGTGGTGGCGGCGGTCGGAGTGGGGGCGGTGGAAAGCGCGATCGCTGGTAATTAATCGGCAAATGCGTAACACGAAGGGGTTGCCATTAAAAGTGGCGGCCCCTTCTTTTTTTGTCTAGCCGAGGAGAGGATAATGACTCGCAGCTGATGACGAGCGTGCATGACAGGGAAGAGCAATGGATACAACACAATCGACGATAAGACCTGCCGATTTACGGTCGTTCTCCTTCCAGAGTAGGCCGGTGCTGGTAGTGGAAAACTTTTGGTCTGTGGAAGAGCGACAATTCTTTCGGGAAAGAATGAACCAGGCGGTCTGGAAAAGTCTCTCGGATCTGCCGAATGTCAGGGAAGATTTTCCCGATTCCGGCAACTGGGCCAAAGCTGAAATCGGCCCGGAAGAAGGACAGCGATTCCTATCACGACTACAGCTCTCCTGCATACGTGACCATATCGAATCTTTCCCGAATATCATCGGGCGTCATGTGGGATTCAATTACTATTCGTATTCCGCCGGCGACTGTCTCTTGACTCATGACGATACGGATCAGGGTCGTCTCGTAGAAGGCCGTCGAGCGTTGCGGCGACGGATCGCGGTCGTCGCCTACTTTCATGAGGAGTGGCGGCCCGATTGGGGTGGGGAATTGATCATCTACGAGCAGCGAACGGATCGTGACGCCGGGGCCGTCAACCTTGTGCTGACGCATTGTATCGAGCCTCGTCCAGGATCGCTGGTCATGTTCACCGTCCCCCGATTTCATCGAGTTTGTCGCGTGGACCACACAGCCGGTCAGCATCGGCGGTTATCGATCGCTGGATGGTTCATGACGGAGCATGCCTAGAACAGTCAAGGTTGAGGTCAAGGTTTAGAGATTCGATGTTAAACCTCAGCCTAGCCTTGACCTTAGCCTACCGTACCGGACTCAACCGAACCAGTCGGTATCATTGGCCGCGCGTGGCCGGTTTTCTACCGCGAGGGTCGGTGCTGGCTGTGCGAGTACGTTGTGCACAAGGGCGATTAGGCGGTCACGCTCGAACGGTTTCGCCAAAAAGGGGAGTGTTCCCCGCTTGATTCCATGGTTGGCAAGGTCCTTGTCAGGGTTTCCCGACATTAAAATTATGCGGAGACCGCTCCGGATTATGGTGGCGCGAACCGCCAGTTCATGGCCGTTGACGTGCGGAAATTGGTTGGCGATTGAGGCTAGCTGAAAACCCGGTGGAGGTAAAACCAGGTCTGTGAGCAACAGGTCAATCGGTCCTTGATGTTGCGTGCAAATCTTGAGCGCTTCGGAACTACCGTCGGCCTCCAGCACGGTAAATCCTGACCCTTCAAGAAGAGCTTTGCAGAGTGTGATGACCTGGAGTTCGTCGTCGACGACGAGGATCGTCGGTGAAACCTCCGATGATCGACCACCCTGCTGCCTCTCCATGCGTGGATCCTCCCGCTCCCATCATAGTGCTGAACATTTCGCAGGGCGAGGAAAACTTCTATTTTAGTAGGTGTCCCAGGAAACTTGGAGAGGGGATTCACAGAGAAGCTACCAGCTTGCTCGACTCTTGAGCGTCTCAAGCCGGTTCTTCTCAAGACTGACGTGCAACGATTTTTCTTGGGTCACGACAACCGCTCCTGGCGCCTGCCCTTTCGCCTTCTTGACCCACTTGCGCCGCGTGTAGATCACCTCGCCTTTGCCGCTTTTCTTGAGATCACTGTAGAGGAGCGCCAACATGGCGGCGTCACGGAGAGTTTCCGGTGGAGGATCGGTTCCTTTGCCTAATCTCACGACGACGTGCGAGCCAGGCGTTCCACGAGCGTGCAGCCAGAGATCATCGCTCTTGGCGAGGCCGAACGTCAGCTCGTCATTTTCTCGGGCATTGCGCCCCACAAAGATCGGAAGACCATCCGTTGAGGTGAATCGGCGGAATGGACCACGCCGTTGATCACCGGTAGATTGGTGCTTGTCCGTGGTTGCTCGATCGATCGTCGGGGTATTCGCGGGAGAGGACGGCATGGCCGGCGGAGTCCAGGTTCCTTGCTCCATGTGCGTGATCTCCCGGCGCAGCTGCTCTATGCGGTGCTCCGCTTGCTCGATACGTGGCTTGAGCTCACGTTCGGCGGCAAGATATTTTCGATGCTTGCGAAAATAGTCATCCATGTTGCTCTGGGCCGATTTCCTAGGATCGAGCGGAATCGTGATGGTGGGAAGTCTGTCATCGAAATAATCTGTCAGCTCAATATGATCGGCTCCCTTCATGATCGAGGTGAGATTGGCTTTGATCAATTCTCCATACCGGGCATAGTCACGATAAGCGGTGGCTCTTGAGAGGTCGTTCCGCCGGGCATCAATTAATCGCCGCTCTTTTTTGAGCGTTTTCTTGAGAATGCGCAGCCGTTCTTCTTTTATCCGGTCGATGGTTTGTGTGGCCGCCTGTTTACGGTAATACGCATCAATCGCCTCCGAAACGGGGAACAGGCCGCCAGCCGTACCTGCGAAACGGCTGGGCGCCGTTCCGTAGTCGGTGTTGCGTTGAGATGGTGAAGCATATGCCTGTCCGGCCAGACGGTGTTGACGGGCGAGATCTCTCAGCACTCGGCGTTCAGCGTCGAGGACCACAATGTTGGCCTTGTTGCCGGTCAATTCACATACGATAGCGTGCGCTCCCTCTCTTCCGGTGATTTGCAATTCAACGATACGGTCATTCCCAATCTGACGAATATCGTCGATCCGCCCTCCCTGGAAATGGGCTCTGAGAAATTGGCAGAAGGGTGGGGGTGTTGGAGGGTTAGTTATTGAATGTGTGGTGACGTGCAAACGAGCGAGGTTCGGTTGGCAGCAGATCAGCAGCCGATGTGTCTGTCCTGGCACGCGTACATCGAACACCAAGGTGCGGTCCGATGGCTGCTGGATCTTTTGAATCCAACCACCCCGAAGAAGCGGAGCAATCTCCGTAAGTACCTCGGTCACATCCGACGCGGTCAACATAACAAGTCCATGTCACCGTCTGCTCGAAGGTTGGACCGGCGCCTCAATTTGGTCTCATGAGGACGATCCGGTTAGATGATCTGTGCGGCTCTTCCGTCAGCACTGTACGATCAGCTGTAAAAACCCGCAAGAGTGCCATGAAGTTTTTGACATCATCATTGAGTGCCTGAGTTAATCTATGGATTGCTGGTTGGTCAGTCGATGATATAGCCGGTCAGGCTTCCGGCTTGCGCCCACTCGCTTGCTACGCTAGAGTCTCCCCCGGTATTTCACGCGTCATCATTCCACCATGCTCCTTCTCAATTCGCAGCGGCTTGCGCAATTACAGGATGAGCTTCGTTTCTCGATGCGGCGGTTGTTTGTCGACCTGTGCCGAGAGGTGCATGCCGACCACGCTGATCTGGCCGAAGAATTGGGGATCCCGACCGACTTCTTTGATCGGCTCCGTTCAAGCCTCAAACTACGAGTCTATTCCAATTGGAAAGTTGTCGGATGGATCGAGACGCTGAATGACCTTGTGTATCTCTTGGATGTGCTTCGACAACTCAAAAGTGAACAGGATCGGCCGGAGTTTGCCGTACAATTGTTGGACGACTGTCAGGAGAAGTTTTTTGAACATGGTTATCTGGATGAGCTCTTTCCGTCGGGCCAACCTCACGTAATGGGATTAGAGAAACGGTTGTTCAGGCTGTGTCGGAAATTAGCACAAGAATTGGTTCAGGAGTCCCTATGGTTTGACCAGGCGTTGCCGGTCAAATGGTGCCACCAGCGGAAGATTGGTCATTGGGATGTGTTGGGAACGTTGACCGGCAGCTTCGAGCGCGGAGAACCGGCCGGGACGATTGCTGTTGGTATCGCCGGTGCATGGTGCGGGGCGCCGAAAAATGTTCGACAGGCGTCGGCTCGCCCATCAGCGCGCGTGGTATTTCGAGTGGAGCGGACCGGCATAACGGTGAAGGCCGGTAAAATTGTCTCACCAATCTGGTCGGGTTGGGAACGAGCGGGACAATGGCAATGGACGTACAATCCGCCAATCGTCGCCGTCCACAGCGGTCATGATCCTGTCACTGTCGGTCCGACTCTTGTCTACGGAAGGGATCGTCAGCCGAGAACCGTAAAACCCACGGAGCAGCGACAGGTTGCACGGATTGCTCGTGCTTGGGAGACCATCCGGCTCGCATGGCCTGAAGGCCATGATGTGCTGGCGCTGTTAACTTCTCGCATTATCCCGCTGCAGGCGAAGGGGGTGGTCAGCTTCAGCTACAGGCATCGCCCCGGACTGTCATTCATCAATTGCTTCGATCGCGGCAACCTCGATCTGATTGACGACCTGATCCATGAAAACAGCCATCATCACTTGAATCTTCTGCTGCGAAAATATGTCATGTATCGGGGGGACCATAACCAACGGATCTTCTATTCACCGTGGCGGCGGAGTCTTCGGCCGTTGCGTGGTATTCTTCATGCGACCTTTACATTCACCATGGGCGCGCTCTTATTCCAGCGGCTTTCGCTCTGGGCTTCAGGACGAGACGGAGCGGCGAGATGGAAGAAAGCCGGTCTTACACCGAGGGACTTGCACCGGGCGCGCTTTCGTTGTGTGGAAGAAGTCGAATCCGTCCGCTATTCGCTACAAGACTTGCACTATGCCGATCACCATCTTGGTTGGCTCACCGGTTCAGGCCGGCGCTTGGTCGGATTGCTGACAGACGCGATTGATCAAATCGAACGTCAGAGTGAGCGATTCAAACAAGAAGTAGAACGTTCTACCTTCGGCCAAGCCTTGCGGAAGCATGTCACGGAACTCCAGCAAGCCCGCCAAGCCCATGGACCGATGCGCTTAAGGAAGGTGTAAGGTCCAATTAAAGATGCCGTTGCGCAATACCCGGCGATAGAAGATTTTATATTCCTTGACCGTCAGTTCAGAGGATGTAGACTCGATTGCAAGAGGTGAAGCCTATGCATAACGTGGAGGGGATGCATCATGTAAGAATGGTGTTTGTCGTTCTACTGGGTTGGTTCTGTTGTGTGACGCTCATTCTTGGTTTGACTGCTGCGGAAGCGGCAACGATCGAGAACTCGAAGGCAATCAAGGTCGAGAAACTGCTCACTCTTATCCGAGTCTCAGAGCTAGAGTCGGAATATGACTCACTCACTCAGAAATATGTCAGCGAATACGAGCAACAAATAAGAAAATCCATAGAGAGCTCCTACCCCCATCTGGCTGGTGAAAAAAAGAAGGACATCGAACGGCTTTTGGACGCATTCTTGAAGGACATTAGGAAATCGATAGGGCAAATGGAAACTCTCCATGATCATTTAAAGCACGCATATTCGAGGAGTTTTGGCGAAGATGAACTGGATCGTCTCATTGCGCACTATTCCTCTCCGCTCGGTGAAAAGGATGCGGGAATGAAGAAGAGTGCTGCGATCGAATACAACAAGATGTGGACGGCCCAATTCATGAACCAATACAAGGCACGAGTCGAGAAGCTGTTTCAGGTGATCGCGGTGGTCGCGAGAGGCAAGGGGAAACAGGGAGCGTAGCGGCATAGCGGGTCACGAGAGACGGCGATAGAGCTCGGCGTTCTTCTCCATGACACGTCTCGCTGCAGCGCGAAAAGAGTCCTCTGGTTGGCCGATGAAGTCATTGATACCGAGTCGGACCATTTGTTCAACAGTCAAACCCTCGCGCTTGCTCAGGTCTTCCAGTCGGCGCATTTCTTCATCGGAGAGGGATACTGTTACAGTAGTCATGATGTTCAACTCCTTATAATGCGTGGGAACTTATAGCAGGATCAATATATTGGAAAGATCTGGGAAGGGCAAACAATACAAGCTGCGTTCTCTGGGCCGAAGGGAATACAGTGACTCAGGTATGTGCTGTTGGTACGCCATATAGAAAGGCAACTCAGGGTCTAGTCGATGGATCTTCCAGCAGCCACTACGGTTTCACTGTCACATCCACAAACGCCGGTAAACTATCGGCTCCCATCTTATCCGTTACACGCAATTTGAAGCGATACGTTCGTGGCTCTGAGACGATGGGTGCGAGAAAGGACGTCTCCAGGTTATTGGCGTCGAGCAGCGAGACTTTGCTGCCTCGCACTTGGCTCCAACTATAGTAGAGCGCTTCACCTTCCGGGTCCCGGCTCTTCATGCCGCTGAGCTTCACGCGGGAGCCGGCCTTGACGGACTTGTTGAATCCAGCGTCGGCGACCGGCGGTTCATTCGGCTCATCGTTCACCTTCACATCCACATCCAGTGAAGCTTGCTTACCACGATTGCTTACGGTGATGGTGGTCTTCCCGTTGCCGACGATTTGAAGCAAGCCATCCGCTACGACTTTAATAACCTTATCATTGGAAGATGTGTAACTGGTTCCGCTGGCCGGTGTGCTGATGCGTCGAGTGACGCCGTCGGCAAAGTCGGCGACGACCGGGAGTTCAAAAATCTTGCCCAACGAGTCCACGTGGCCGAAGGCGGAGGACTGTCCTGCTCTGCCTAGGTGCAAAGGCTTGTCTGTTTCAAAATCGATAGTTTCGAGGGCGGCGGAGGGTTCGACCTTCACGATGGCTTCATCGAAGACAGATCCAACCCCTAAGCGTCCGCGGGAGATTTCGGCCACTGCCAACAGCCGCATCGGCCCGATGCCATCCTGTGGCACTTTCAGTGGGCCGCCAAAGGGAGGGGCCTGTTCTGCTGAACCCACCATTGCTATTGGCGCTACGATGGAGCCCGTGGCCGTTGAGTCATCCTGTTCGACCAATACTTCGTCCTGTTCACCGTACCAGTAGTAGCGGACCTTGACGATGCCGGTATCCTTCCCAAGGTCCACATGCGCGGTCACGGTGCTTCCCGGGGAAAGTTTCGCTCCGGTAGCCGGTTCAGTGATCTTGAATGCCAGGGTGTGCAGCGGTAAGCAAAGGTAAAAGGCAACAATGAAAAAGACAGAATCTCGAAGAGGTGTGTGCCGATTCACGGTCACCTCGTCAGGTGGTAGGGAACGTCGATAAGAATCACCCGTTCCTTGAAGAGCAGCGCGGTCTTGAGCATCAGGGCCCGCTGATTGTGCAAAATGTTCTGCCACCACCTCGCGGGAAGAATCTCCGGGATCACGACAGTCACCCAGGTGTTGTGGTCCTTCTCAAGGACTTCTTCGACGTAATCCAGTAACGAGCCTAAGACCGATCGGTACGGCGAAGCGAGAGCGATCAAATTCACGCCACCGCCCCATTGAGCCCATTGGATTTTAACTTTGGCGCTTTCTTCGGGATCGAGGTCCACATACACGGCGCGAATTTCTCCAGGCCGGCTTCTCGCGTAGTCCAATGCACGAACCACAGCACGATTCAAGCCGCTGATCGGAATAATCACGATATTGCGACGAGGCAATGGAGGGCGCTCGCCTCGGCGGTCCAGTGCGATCTGTTCCTTGACGGCCTTATAGTGAGAGCGAATCCCTTGAAACATGAGGAGCAGGATGGTGACAAGCACAAACACGATCCAAGCACCCTGCATGAATTTGGTGCTGGCGATGATGATCGTTGCGATGCCGGTCGTCACGGCGCCGACTCCATTGACGATCAGTTTGGTCTGCCAATGCGACCCCTTTTTCACGAGCCAACGCTTCACCATGCCGGCCTGAGAGAGTGTGAATGACACAAACACGCCGATGGCATACAAGGGAATCAGCGCGTGTGTGTCTCCTTCAAACACGATGAGTAAGAGGCAGGCGAAGAACCCGAGAATGATGATGCCGTTTGAGAAGACCAGGCGATCGCCGAAGGTTGCCATTTGATGGGGCATGAATCCGTCGCGCGCCAGGATCGACGCCAAATGAGGGAAGCCCGCGAAGGCGCTGTTGGCAGCCAATACCAACAGCGCCATGGTGCCGATTTGCACGGCGTAATAGATGGGGCCGGTGCCGAACGTCAAGCGGGCCAGTTGCGAGATCACTGTTTCATCGATCTTGGCCAGGATACCGTAGTGATAGGCCATCCAACTGATGCCCATGAACAGGGACGCGAGAATGGTCGACATCCATATCATGGTGATGGCGGCATTCTTCGACTCAGGCGGGCGAAAGGCTTTCACCCCATTAGAAATAACCTCCATGCCGGTGACCGCCGAACAACCTGCAGCAAAGGCGCGGAGTACTAGGAACAGGGTCAGCGCTTCCGTCTCTCCAGGATGTGTCGATGGGAGGACCGTCCCGCCGCCGGAAAGAGATCGAAAGGTTCCTACTATAACCAGGAGGCCTAGGGCTATGATGGCAAAATAGGTGGGAATGGCGAAAAACTTGCCTGATTCGCGAACCCCACGGAGGTTCATCATGATCATGAAAAGAATGGCGACAAGCCCCAGAGCCTCGCGGTGAACGAACAGACTTGGGATGGCCGAGGTAAGCGCCGCAATGCCTGCCGCAACGCTGACGGCCACGGTCAAGACATAGTCGATCATCAGCGCTGCAGCCGCTACCAAAGCCGGTCGATCACCCAGGTTCGCCCGTGCGACGACGTAGGCTCCACCACCCTCCGGATATTCGTAAATGATCTGGCGGTAGGAAATCGTCAAGACCAGCACGAGAAAGAGGATGGCTAAGCTGACCGGAATCGACCACGCGACTGCAGCGGCTCCGGCGAGCACCAGTACAAGCAAAATTTCTTCCGTTGCATAGGCGACCGAGGAAATGGCGTTTGAGGAGAAAATGGCAAGGGCGATCGTTTTTGAGAGCCGTTCGTGTCTCGCTTGAGCGGTCTTAAGAGGATCTCCGACGAGCCAGCGCTTCAGGATCATGGAGGGATTATCTCATAAACCTCCTGGAGGGTGAATGTTAAGATGGCCTCGACATAGGGCGAAAGACTCACATTAAGAGAATTCTCGCATGACTAAACTAAAGCGGTCCAAGCTATGGCAGCCTATGTATTGCTCCGCGGTGCTGTAATCGCAAATAGTAGGTGTCACAGTTTTATTCACCAACGAGTATATTGGCCGGAGAAATAAATATAACTGCATAGAATCACTGTGTTGCATGTCACGCTCCCTTTCAAGGCGTTGACAGCAACGATAGTGGCCTGTAATGTGATAGTGACTGTCCCATCTCTCGCGCGTTCCTTCCCTCTCCTGCGCGTCTGATTCCTCAGTCTCCCGCACGTCTTCGAATAACGAGTATCATCGAGCCAAGTGGTGCAGTGTGCGTCTGCAAAGTGAGTATGTGTGTAACGATTCATGGCCGGCATCGCATGAATCCATCCTGAGGTGTATCAGAATAATCACTATGAGGAGGTAAGCATGATGAAAACAGTTACTGCAACATGTAACAGAGTAGTCTTAATGCTGGTGATGCTTGCCGCACTGTCAATACAGTCAACTCCACTTGCTCAAGCAGCAGATTCACACGTGGAAGGAACCATGGTTTTCGTTCCGAAAGAAGAGCGTGGTGTCCCGATGGGAGAACGTACTGTCATGGCGCCAGGTGCAGTGGAAGATACGCTAAAGGCCTGTCGGGCTAGAATTCCGGAGTTGGCCAGTGTCGGGCAACACATGTTGGCTGAACAAAGTTGTGTGGGAGAAGAGAAGACGAGGAAAGCGATCCGGTCGGCGCCGAAATTTTGAATGATTTCCTACGTGACTCTCGTGTTTAGGAGACTGGTGATGGGTGAATAGAGGCAAAACGGCACATTCGAAGTGTTATCAAAGCGAGGTGATAAATATGTATCAGATTTACAGTTTGCTGACGATTATAGTGCTCTTGTGGGGCATCACGATCTGGGCTTCGATCCCGGAAGAAGGGTAGGCTGGACGGTATTGATTTAATCAAACTGGCCGCAAAATATGGCACAACGGATTGTTCTCCATGGCAGGACAGTATCTCTATTTTGTGAGGGACAGGATGCCGTGCGATACACGAGGAGAAATGATGGAGAGAGCAGCCGCAACAGTCAGACATAGTCCAACCAACCGGTGGTCTTTCTTCGATAGTGTTCTTGGTGATAGGACGATCGGCATAATGGAAGCCCTGGACGGGTTAGGTTACGTCACGACCGGAGTGAGTTTTCTGGCCGTCAGCATCGTGCTGTTTGTCCGTGCCTGGTATGTCTTCGCAATTGCTGTCGGATCGGATGCGGTTCTCGCCGTCCTCGGGTTGGTGCATGACCTCTTACTGGTCATCATCTTGTTGGAGCTGTTTAGGACCACTATTAATTTTCTCAAGACCAAAGTGATTACCTTGGAGCCGTTCTTGTATATCTGCGTGATTGCGTCAACGCGGCGCATCCTGACAACCGGAGCCCAAATCTCGTATATGGAAGAACTAACCGATCTCGTGTTCAACCGCTATCTCATGGATCTTGGGGCCAATGTGCTCGTCGTGGTGGCTTTGATCATTGCGGTGTATGTCTCTCGTCGAGCATCCCTACCGGTCGTAACTGAAGGGGCTGAATCGGCTCAGGCCACTGATCGCATGGGCGAGAGAGCAGAGTCGCGTCCGCAAGAGACGGACGGACAGCTCGACAGGTTTAAGAAAGAATACGCATGAGGCTGAGAAAGAGATTTGCAAGGCAGTATCGTGAATTCACGGCTTGGATCAAGCTGATCACCTTCTATGAGATTGCTGTGGGAATGAAGTCGACCATGAGCCATCTCATCCACTACAAGCCCGTAACTCTTCAGTATCCACATGAGAAGCGGATTCTGCCGGACAATTATCGGGGCATGTTGGCCTTGCTGCGGTATGACGATGGAACCGAGAAGTGCGTCGGGTGCGATCTCTGTGAGGCCGCCTGTCCCTCTCGCGTCATCGCCGTGGTGAGCGCCGAAGTTCCGGGGGAACCGACGAAGCGATACGCGCAAGCATATTCGATGGACATGACACGCTGTTTGTTTTGTGGATTATGTGTGCAAGCCTGTCCGGTCGATGCCCTGGCGATGACCCGGGAATATGAATGGGCCGTCTATGACAAGCGGGACCTGTTCCTCAACAAGCACCAGCTGTTGGCCATTGGGGATCGTGCGTTTCAGATACGCGAGAAACGTCTGGAGTTCCAGCATCCGAATCTCGCGGTCTTCAATGTAGCCTCCGCAAACCATCCATCCAAGGGATGCTAGGAGCGTGGGAAGAAGGTTTGACCTGAGCATGCCGTAGGATCTCATCGCCGAGGCATGGGGGGATTGGTTCATCGAACTACTTCTGATTGCATGTATGAGTGTCTGATCTTGAATGCGACGTTGAGAAGGGTGTTGTAGGCAAGCCCATAGGAGGGTGTCATGGACTGTCCACGCTGCCAAGGCTTGTCGACCTGAGAGAGGTATCGACTCGGGACTGTGTGTCAGGCTGGCGGTGCCTGCTATGTGTGAGACGACGGACTCAGCGATTGAGGCCAATCGTATGAGTCACGGTCAACCGAGCCAGAACCGGGCACGTGTCGCCGGGTCTCCTACAGCCAAGTCTGGGAAAGGCAGTGTGAGATAAACCTTAAAGACCAGGTGCGATTCAGCTGTTCGTGCCGTGCATACAGCAGCAGATAAGCACCGGGAGGAAGTGATGAGCAGATGGCATGATTTCCGGCGCGCGATGGCAGCGGAACTCTTCTTGCTCGCATACGCGATGGCGTGGGTGGTAGCGCTGCTTGTGACTCACCTGCTGACGAAGTAACAGAGTGTCAAGGCGTTGTCACCGTGCTGAAGATTTCCTGTGAGAGGTCTGAAAATGCAGCGGGTCTCTGAGGCTCTGAAGCTCTCGGTAATAGTAGAGCGGGGTTGGTCGTTTGTTGTCAAACGTCAGTGTGCGTAGAAAGATGAGTTCCTCTTCGGTCACATCCCCGCTCAGTAAGGGATCTTGGAGAAACTCCTTAAGCCCTGGCTCTTCTTCTGAAGTCTTGTCCGGTCCTCTTTCCATAAACTCGAATGTCTTATGGTGTCCCGGGGCGACCCGTCGGTTCAGGACAATCTCAATGCAAAAGGTAGCAAGATCAATGTTCCAAGATTCGATCAACGGATTGAAGAACGCGATGCAGTTCTCGTTCGAGAGATCGAAAATCGTCGTATCCAAAAACTTCAGCACGGTGACGCGCATCTGCGGGTAGCTCTTCTTGTTCAGACGAGCCACTCTGCGCACCCACGTGCGATTATCGAGTTCCTGTCGAACCACACTTTTGACGACGTCGAGCAGCTTCTGTGTGACGAACCGCTCGAGTTCGCCGAAGTGGTGCTTCTCAAAAATCGCGCGGATCTCCTTGGCCTTTCCGGGATGACACTTGCGAAGGATCAATTCCCGCACGTTGTGCAGCAAAGGGGTCGGCTGGTCTCCGAACCGTTGCCTGAGCTGTTCGAGACGCTGCTGCTCGGCGAGTTTGGCAAGCTGCCCTTGCGGGAATTTCAGTGCTCGCCCGATCTTCTCGTACATGTCGGTCCGGTTCGGCGCCGGCGGAAGTTTTTTCTTCGTCAACAACTGTGAAATGTACGATTCGGTCACGTCCGCCGCACGAGCGATATCCCGCTGCCCGAGCTTTAACTCTTTCAATCGATTCCTGATGAGGAGTGCTATATCCATGAGCCATCTCCGGTATTGGATTAACAAAAATAGTTAACTCTATAGGACTGTGCAACGGAGCGCAAGGCAATATTTGACAATATATAGTTAATTCGACTAAACCTAACACGCTGAAAGGAGAGTTGCTCGTGGTCAAGTTCTTTTTCTGACGTTTAAGTTCCGCTGGCTGTCTCGTCCCTTGCACTCCCTGCTTCGTTCCTGGAAAGGAGTTCATTATGTTGTACTATGCCGCGATGTTCTTATTCGTCGGGTTGATTGCCGGAGCCTTGAATTAGGCTGGAGTGGCTGCAGTCGCGACTCAGAGTTCCTGGACCCTGCTTTTGAGCGGAATCGTCCTGCTGGTGATCGCACTTGATGGTGCGACGCATTGTGCGGATGTCTTGACCCCACCACAAAGGAGGTGCAACCGGGTGGGGCTCGCTGATCATGGCCTATCTCGTACCACGGAGGACAGTATGAAGACCACACCAAGGACGCATATGTTGACGCTAATTCACCGTCTAAAAAAGGCTTTCCCTTGTGGATGGGGGACAGTCTCTATGCCCTGCGCCATCGTCCGGCTAAACAGATCGGTCTGGCCTTGAGAGACATACAGCAGAATATAAATGGCCTGCATCTCCCTGTCCCACGTCCGGTGTATCCTATTCTCTGAACCGTGGCGGAAGCGTGCCGTCTTCGTCGAATGATTAGACTGGGGGTCGGCAGGGAGTCGGGAGCGGGCATGAGCCATCTGCATGGACTTGATACATAGCCAATCTCACTCGCTGCCACGGGGTAGCAGAAAATGGTTAATTCAGTCGCTCCAAAAAGAGGAAAGGGAAGCCTCATATTTATGGTATGCATACGAACGGCATTCAATCTAGATGCTTTCCTCAATAGAGCTGGCAAGAACGCCGATAAGGGCACGAGGATGTTCACGTTCCCCAAGA
The DNA here is from genome assembly GCA_030123625.1 of Nitrospira sp. NCBI lineage: Bacteria > Pseudomonadati > Nitrospirota > Nitrospiria > Nitrospirales > Nitrospiraceae > Nitrospira > Nitrospira sp. The sequence continues at coordinate 334,713 of CP126121.1, read as the reverse complement.
AGCAGAGTCTCTTTTCACAAGGGGATACGACCGATGGAGTGTTCTATATCCAAGCGGGCAGGGTGAAACTGACCGTGGTCTCGGAACAAGGCAAAGAAGCCGTCGTGGCGATTCTTGAGCGCGGTGCTTTTTTAGGAGAATCCTGCCTGGTGGGCCAGACGGTCCGTACGGCGACCGCGACCACCCTGGAAGACTCCCGCATTCTACGTATCGAGAAAGCCGCCATGCTCCAGATGCTTCAGGAACAGCCCCGATTCGCCGAGGCATTTATGTCCTATTTACTGGTACATTCGATCCGAATCCAAGAGGATTTGGTGGATCAACTGTTTAATTCCAGCGAGAAGCGACTGGCGCGGGCGCTGTTGTTGTTGGCCCACTTTGGGAAGGAGAGCAAGCCGGAGACGGTCATTGCAAAAATCAGTCAAGAAACGTTGGCCGAGATGATCGGCACGACCCGCTCGCGCGTCAGTTTCTTTATGAATAAGTTTCGCAAGCTGGGGTTTATTGATTACAAAGGTGGGCTGCGCGGCAATGGCAGTCTCCACGTGCATAGCTCCCTCCTCAATGTCGTGCTCCACGACTAGCATCTCCAATTGGTTTTCCCCTCGTTGATTCTGGCGAGCAAGACCAGGTGGCATCCGACCCTCCCCTCATTGTGTCATTTTTCTACTGAGCAATTGTGAACCGACGCCAGCCGACCACTTCCCTTATGCTGAGCCATAATCCATGACATCCGAAGAGCAAATCGCGAAGATGAAGGAAGCGAGCAATCAAGCTATCAAGGTGCTAGGGGACTGATTTGGTTCAACGGAAACAAATGTCGCCAAGGCCATCGAAGAACTAAAGACATCGATGCAGGCTGATGGCACCTCGACCACCCCACTTTCCTAAACACGGCTTCGTCAAGTGGGGGCGATTAGGCGCTCCTTTCTGACGGACGTGTGGATCGCCCGATTCCTCCTTCTCTGTTCGCCGAGGTATTTGCCAACGATCTTCTGGTTTGTCACGGGCCCAAAACTTCCAAACCCACCGTTTATGCCTATCAAACATATCCAACCGAAAAACCACAGTAAGAATCTTGACCACCGGGTCGAGCAGGATGCTCGGCGTTTTTTGCTCGTGGGCAACATCGCGTGCATGTCCCATCCATTTCCTAAAAGTGAGCACTATTGACCGGACTGTCAAACGTTGACCAGATATAAATTTACTGAATGCCTCCTCGCTCCATGAAGAAGCCAGGATGCTGAATAGCCATGGCGCGACTCAGCGTTATCCCAGCCAGCAGGCTGCTTACAGCTATATGAACAATTTGAATCATTCCACATTGGGAGGCCGGTATGCTCGTCTATCTGATACACGTTCGCGATCCGCAGTTCTACGCCCTGCCGGCCAAAACACGGGGCCCAAACGGCAATATCCGCGTGATGGGGTTTCCTCCCATCGGCATCATGTCGCTGTCGTCTGTCATTAAACATGCGGGGCACGAATGTGTACTATTCGATCAGGCCAACCCCGACACCCCAAACCAGGTCATCATTGACCGGATCAACCAAGAACACCCGGCGCTCGTCGGCCTCAGTTTTCTCAGTACCACCAGCTATCCCTATGCCAAGATGTTGGCCCGGGAAATTCGGACAACTAATAAGGATGTGAAGCTCGCGTTCGGCGGAGTCTTCGCCAGTCTGAATGCCTCCTTGGTGAAATTGCAATGTCCAGAAGTCGACTTCGTGTGTCGCGGTGACGGGGAGCAGTTACTGCTCGATCTCCTCGCAACTCTCGACAACCCTCAAGATGTGGCCGGTCTGACATGGATGAAGAACGGGCAGGTCGTCCAAAACCCCAACCGTGCAACGGAGCGGCACCTAGATCAGTGGCCCTTTCCGGATCGCGAGAGCCTGCAACTGGACTATGTCGAGTCCATGCCGCTGGATGTCCCGGTGGTGCTCTCGATGAGACGGTTCACGACGATGCAAACTTCTCGGGGATGCCCCTGGCCCTGTATCTTCTGCGACATCCCGATCTTCAATGAGGGAAAGTGGCGAGCCCGTAGTCCACAGCATGTGGTCGCGGAGCTCAAGCATCTCGAAGAACTCGGCTATGAGTCCGTCGGCTTCGTCGATGATCACTTTCTGCTCCAGCCAAAACGAATCGAGGCGATTTGCAATGGGATCATGGAATCAAAGCTTTCGATCCGATGGGGCATCGAGGGGCGTGTGGATTCGGTGGCCCAACATCTGTTTCCAGCCATGGCGAAGGCCAACTGCGGCGCAATGATGTTTGGGATCGAGAGCGGCAGCCAGAAGATCCTCGATCGTTTGAAGAAGGAACAGACCCTGGATCAGGTCACGACCGCCGTGAAGAATGCAAAAAAGGCCGGCGTGGAGATCGTGCACGGATTCTTCACGGTGGGCAATCCGGATGAGACGATTGAGGATATGGAAGCCACCTTCGACTTTGCTTCAGCCCTCCCACTCGATACCTTCGGGTTCAACCGGCTCTGCGTCTATCGAGGCACACCCTTATGGCAGGAATACGTCAATCGCGGATTGGTGAACGAAACCACGGATTGGTACAAATATTTCAAATGTTCAGAAATCGATCCGACGTGCCTCTCAGGAGAAACGATCAACCGTGTACGACAAGCCGGGATTAAGAGGCTCTTTCTCTATAAGCTCATCCATTACCCCATCCAGACCTTCCAGCTCCTCCGCCGGTTCTTTCGGTATATGCCGCTGCGGGATGTGATCTATCTCCTCCTCAAACCCTTCATAGGGCAGAAGAAAGGCGCGACCAAGGCTGAAGTGGTGTCTCGCTTGGTTGAGCACGCTGACATGAAAGATGCAGCCGCACAATTGACCAAGGTGGCGGATGAAATGCTTCACAATGTTTTTGAAGCCTCGCGTCTTGAACGATTGCGGATTCAGCAAGCCGCTGAAAGCTCACGCGAACTACCGATGGTCCAAACCAGGTAGGACACACGCGGATCATTCCCCAGAGGTTCTGCCAGTACGTCACGGCTGTTGGGATCCGTTCTCGCCAGGTGAAGGCAAAGTTTCTCCAGTATGTGACTATGGAGATCATCGGATCAATTAGAATTGCTACCTGCAAATCTTCAGACGATACCGTTCCTACCGTAATAACGCTTGACTTCGGTGGCTAATGAGCACAGGGTGATGATATGACGTAGTGAACCGCGTCGACTGTCCTATCTCTCGCGCATTCTTTCCCACTCCGGCGCGTCTGATTCCCCAGTCTCTACCGTTTTTTCGAAGAACGACGATCATCGAGTTCAGCAATGCACTATGCGGGTGGTGCGTCTCAGAGGAGAGGTGTCTTCTCAACTCGGACGCACGAGTACCGGGGACTGAAAGATTGAAGGAGGAATCATAATGAAAGCGACTCCTACAAAAGGCGCAATCGTTTGGAATGGTGGTGCTGCTGATTGCACTGTTGAGTCAGGCAACTCCGCCCGCGTACGCGGAGGATTCGCACGTGAAAGGGACCATGATTTTACCCTCGACAGAAGAGTTTGCCGTTCCGATAGGAGGAGAACGTGCTGTCATGGCCTCAGGGGCAGCGGAGGATACGCTCAATGCCTGTAAGGCCAGAATTCCGGAGTTGGCCAGTGCCGGGCAATACCTGTTGGCCGAACAAAGCTGTGTCGGTGCAGAGCAGACGAGGAATGAAATCCGTTCGGCCCGACATTCTGAAGGGTTCTTCTAGCCCTTACCGGATGGTGGAAGGTAGGTGAATAGAGACAAAATGAGCACCCTCGAAGGGTGATTCAACGCGAGGTGAGGAACATGTATCAGATTTATAGCCTAGTTGTGATTATCGTGTTTTTGCGGGGAGTGACGATTTGGGCTTCGATCCCGGAGGAACAGGAGGAGAGACGGGGTTGATAGGGCTTATTACAAGCGACTACTGCCGGTCATTTATCGGGCATTTTGGTCTTCATGCTGGCGATCATCGATGTGCTTACGTGTACTGAACAAAGTGTATTACCTATAGAGGAGGACGAACCAATGATTACGATTACAGATAAAGCCGAGGAGAAGATGTGGGAATTGATGCAAGAGGACAAGGAGACTGTTGGTCTCCGAGTCTATGTCAAAGGGGGTGGGTGCCATGGCTACCAGTACGGGATGGCCTTCGAGTCCACCATGAGCGAAGACGACACGGTGATCGAAAAAGGCAACGTCAAAGTCATCATGGACTCCCAGAGCGCCCCGCTGTTGGTCGGCTGCGAAGTCGATTTCCTTGACAGTGTGCAAGGCTCTGGTTTCGCGATCAAGAACCCACAAGCCAAAACGACCTGTGGGTGCGGCAGTTCATTCAGCGCATAACGCCATCTAACGGTTCGCCGGCCACCGCCGTCGATTGGGAAGGAAGCAAACTATGGACAACACAGCCGTCATCGGAGCCAAGACTAAGAAGGGTCAAGTCATCACCGATCCACGCATGATGATGAACGACGCACCTCGGACGCCGTCGTTTTTTACTGGGAGCGAAGTGATTAAGGAAGCCGTCAAGCGCGCCAACGTCGATGTGATGGTGGCCTATCCCATTACGCCCCAGAGCGAGGCCGCCGCCCTGTGCGGCGAACTCTTTGCCGAGGGGTACATCGGCGATTATTTCCGTGGGGAGAGCGAATTTGCGGTCATGTCCCAGTGCGCCGGGGCCGCCTTCGGCGGGGCCCGGGTCTTCACGACGACCGCCGGGCCGGGCACCATGCGGGCCATGGAAAACTTTCCGATGTGGGCTGGCGCCAGATTGCCGATCCAATGTATCGTGACCTGCCGCGGCATCAATTCTCCCTTGTCGATCCAGCCGGACACGATCGAGATCGCTTACCTCATGAATACGGGCATGCTCGTCTGGCATGCCGAAACCGCACAGGATTTCTACGACTGGATTCTCAAGGGCTATTTGGTGTCGGAAGAGCCGGACGTACATTTGCCGTTGGCGCTCTGCTGCGACGGTTTCTTTGTGACCCACACGAAAGACGTCGTCGGCCTGACGCCCGCCGAGATGTGTCTGCCACCCTATGATCCCTATCGCTCACCCGTGCCCTGCATGGATATGGAGTGCCCGCCGGTCCGGATGATGCGCGATCCCTTCGTGATGAAGAGTAACTACATCAGCTACGCCACGCACGCGAGCTGGCAACAGGAAGTCTGGGCTGCCGCAGAACGGTCGCGCAAACACACGATCGCCTGGCTGGATGGGCTGATCGACATCGAAGACGGCGATGCCGACATCCTCATTATCTCCTCGGGAACCGCTGTCTCCCAGGGACGGGAAGCCATGCGCCTACTGGCCGATGAAGGAGTGCGCGTTGGACTCGTGAAGGTGAAGACCTTACGTCCATGGCCTGAAGAAGAACTTCGCGAAGCGACCAAGCATGCCTCACACATCATCGTGCCCGAGTTCAATGTCATTGGATGGATGGCCAAAGAAATCAAAGCCACGATCCCCAACAGCGAGCGGGTCGTCGCCGGACCGCGCGTCTGCGGCGGCATGACCTTGCCACCGGAAGTGATCGTGGAAGAAGTCAAGAAGGCGATCGGGATGCGATCCGGAGTGCTGGCGGGACGCGGTGGATAAGTGTACTAAGCCGCACCGAGGAGGAACAGACCGGCGTGTTAGAACCATGTCAGGAAGCGACGGTGAAGCCGCGCCACCGCGAAAGTGGCAAAGCCATGGGCCGGCGCAGGTGATATAACCACCACCGCAATCGCGGATACCAAAGAAAGCGAGGGGTCAGATGAGTCTCGATTATGTGAAATTCACGCCAGGGTTCGATGCATTTATGCCGAAGGAATATCGGGACATGGTGGAGCGCGGGCCATTCGGAAAGAAGACCACCGTATCACAGATGGGCAACTTCAAAGAAATCCTCGAAGAGCATCCTATGTGTGCCGGCTGTGCGATGACCCTGTTCATCCGGCTTGCCATCGTCGCATTTCCGAATCCCGAAGACACGATTACAGTCGGGACGGCCGGCTGTGGCCGGTTGGCGATTTCACAGGCGGCGATCCCGTTTGTCTATGGCAATTATGGGGATCAGAACGGCGTCGCCAGTGGACTGTCCCGCGGATTGCGGATTCGTTTCGGCGACAAGACGAAGGATGTCGTCGTGATGGCCGGTGACGGCGGCACCGCCGACATCGGATTCCAGCAAGTCCTCCATTCCTGGTTCAGGAAAGAACGGTTTACGACGATCATGCTGGATAACGAAGTGTACGGGAACACGGGCGGACAAGAAAGCGGGATGACGACCAGAGGAGCGGTGCTCAAGATGGCCCCGCTCGGCAAGAAGTTCGAGAAAATGGACATGGTCGCTATGGCCAAGATCGCCGGCTGTGCCTATATCGCCACCGTGGTGCCGAATAACCCGCGGCGGGTGGAAAGCTGCATCAAGAAGGCGGTGTTGATCGCCCGTGAGGTCGGTCCGACCTATATTCAGGCCTATACGTCCTGCAATATCGAATATGCGATTCCCACCGACAAGGTTATGGAAGATGCCAAGAGTGTGGAGGACGATCGCTACAAATTCACCGAGTACGTCAGTGAAGACGCCAAGGCCTATCTGGCCGATCGATATGGTTATAAGGAGTTTATCCAAAGGCCGGTGGTGACAGTCCCGCATGTGTAAGCACATGAAGGCGGGCGACACATTTTTCTGACTCTACCCACGACGCATGAGCTTTCACTATCCGTAATCAAGGCGTCGTTCCTGCTGAAAGCTATCCGACGTCTCAGATGGGAGATTATCGACCATGCAAACACTCGATATTCATCACTCCGAAATGCCGGATCTTCAGTTTGTTTTAGTTGTGACGGCACTCTGCACCTCTCGGCTGGCTGCCCTGAATATTCCGGAAACCCTCCGCGCCACGATATTCAACCGGTGCTGGACACTCATTCATGAATGCCCTCCGCCCCGAAGACTGGAAGATCGGATTCTGGATCTCCGACCCTGGACTGAGGTCACGGTGGAGGCGATGGCCGAAACCATACGCATGACTCTCACGGAGGCAAGGATTCCAATCCTGGCCTGGGATCATGCACCCAGCGAGCCGACGCAACTCAGTACGATCGAAGATGGAAGCATGTAACTGCTCGAGTCGCTCGATCTCAACCTGTGCATCTAAACAAGTGATACGGATAGTAGAGAGGTGGTGCTGCGTGCACCAAACCGCAGGGATAACGTTAGTCCAGACATTTGGCAGCTAATTGATTAGAGAGACGGATCAATGACTGCGGTGACATCCGCATTGGTGCGTCGCGCGACAGACCTCGTGGTGAGCGGAAAAGATCAGGAGACGCATCCGGAGACGGTTGGAAAGTTGTTGAAGGGAGCCGATTTTTGCGGGACAGCGGAGATAGATATCTGAGATGGGCCTGCCATGATTACAAAGGCGGGTTGCGCCGGAATGGCGGCCTCCATGTGCATAGCTCCCTCCTCAATGTCGTGCTCCACGACTAGGGCATTCATCTGATTTCGCTTCTTTGATTCTGGGAAGCCAGGCCTGGCAACATTGTGTCCTCATCTACTGAGCAATTCTGAACAGACGGCCGCTGACCACTCCTTTATGTTTTGACATAACGAAGAGAGCCAATTCGATGGGGATATGCCCGGTGCGCTCTAAACTGCCATAGGTAAACATAATGCAATCATTACTATTTGTAAGATCAAGATCGGTCCTATGACCTTGGGATGCAAAGCCAATGCGGAGACTGTTATCAGGTTGCTGAACGAAGCGCTTGCCGCGGAAATTCTCTGCATCCCCCGCTACAAGCGCCATTACTTCAGGACCGGCGGCATCAGTCCTCGCCACGTGAAGATGTGAACACACTCGACGCAGAAAGGAGGATATATGGTCTGCCAACACTGTCGGGGACTACTTGTATGTGAGAACTTCAATGATTTGGGCATCGAAACAGACTCCCTCTACACGGCCACACGCAGCCTCAATTGTGGGTGTATCGAGGATGCCGTCGTTCGTGCGAATCGCTTCCGCCATTCGAAGAGAACGCGAGGTGTCCCACGCAGGCGCAGGACTCTCGACAGTAAGCATTGATCGGATGAGCGGGCGATGTGCGGATCTTCAATACCACTCCGCTCCCATGCTGGTAATCACTGCGAGGCTGATCTTGCGCACGCAGTACTGAAGGGCAGCCTGTGCGTGAACGGTGGAGCGTTCTGATGATGCAGCTGGTAGGGACTTCCGAATAATCTTCTTTGAGGAGGGATTTGAGATGGAACGCGGGAACAACGATGTACCGGATTCATTTAAAACATTGGCGAGCGTAATGAACGGTGAGGACAGTCGGCAGCCTATTCACCGGAGGCCGGCCGGTCTGCCGATCAGGGTGCGGAAAATGGATTGTGTGTTGGCCGATATTCAGGCAGAGGTTCAGATGCTTCGGCGGGAGAAGACCTATCTCAGACTGGTACGGGGAGAATTGGCCGGTAGGAAGCCAGCCAAGCAAAGGGGTTCGTCACCTGCACCACTTCGTTGAAGGAGCAGGCTCTCGGCGGGGCTCTGAGATTTTGATGCCCGACACAATATGGTCAGCCCTGCCTTGCGTCATCTCATCTTCGGCCAACATCTATTGGATGAGTGCCGCGTATTGGACCTCCTCCTGGAGTTCTGTGGCATTGAGCAGGGAAAGCAATGATGCAGCATCAACTGTTTGTGTTGGCGTCCTTCCTCATCCTCCTTGTGCTTTTCTACCAGATTGCCGTGATCTTCGCGCCCTTTCTTGTCCCCGTCCTCTGGGCCGTCATCATCGCCCGCATGAGCAATGGCCTGTACGTGAAATTGGTCCATCTTCTGAGGGGGAGAGACACACTGGCGGCCGCTCTGCTGACATTTGCGACCATGTTCCTCGTCGTCTTCCCGATCCTATCTCTGACCTTTCTACTCGTGCAGGAAACAACGATCGCCTACCGGAGTGTCGTGGAATGGGTCCAGGCCGGTGGGATGAAACAGCTGCCGGAGTACCTCGGCAAGATTCCGCTGGCTGGGCGGTTTATCCAGGAACAGCTAGGGACATTCGTGCTGGCGGGAAGTGGGTACGAAGGCTCGATCGCGGAGGGGACGAAGACAGTGGGCACGTTCTTGTTGACTCACATCTCTGGTCTTGCTCGTGATGCCTTTTCTGTGGCTTTCGATTTGTCCATTATGCTCTTCACCCTCTTCTTTTTTTATAAGGACGGCAGAGGTTTATTTTGGCGGCTCTATCACCTCTTGCCCTTGGAAGAGCGACATAAGCAGAAAGTGCTTGATCGGCTGGACAGCACCATGACGGCGGTGGTCAAGGGGGTGCTTGCGACCGCGCTCGGGCAGGGTGTCTTGGCAGGAGGCGCCTATGTGGTCCTTGGTGTACCATTTGCCTTGGTGCTGGCGGCGATCACCGCGCTGTTGTCTCTCTTGCCGGTCGGCGGGACCGCCTTGGTCTGGGTGCCGGTCGCCGGATACCTCTTTGTGTCCGGACCCATCTGGAAGGGAATCGCGATGGTCGCGTGGGGCGTCCTCGTGGTTGCCGGCTTGGTCGACAATGTTCTCAAACCGCTATTCATCGGACACGGGACGCAGCTGCCGACGCTCTTTCTCTTTTTCAGTATCCTCGGAGGGCTTGCGGCCTATGGGTTTATTGGTATGTTCCTCGGTCCCATCTTATTGGCTATTCTGCTCACGGCGATTCACATCTATGAGGAAGAATATCAGACGAAGGGGCCCGTCATCCCCAACAAGGAAACGGGTACATGACAAAGGCAGATCATGCGAAGGCCATCTCCGTCATGCTGCTCACACGCGCGAGGGGGGGACTTGCGCTCCACAGTGCGGAATCGTTCGGTGTATCCATGGAAACATTTCATGCCACATTCAATTCGGTTCATCCGCGTGGGGAATCTCAAGGTCAGGTGAATCTCTTCTACACTGAGCAATTGTGACCAGACGCCCGCAATACTTCTCGCCATACTAGGCCAAGATGCTTTGAGGGAGAAGAGGATGTGTTGGCTGGGCAGACTGATCTACCGGAGGACGTCGACAACGGCATGCTGATCACCGTGTCAAAGAATTTACAGGGTGCCGATGGAATAGTGAGCATTTTCGCGTTCACGCCGACGCCACAGGTCATCAAAGTACAGTTGCTCGCCATAGATACGGAACCCGTTCATATCGGTGATCGGTCAAGTAAGGCCGAGCTTTGTCAAATGCGAAGGGCCCTTGCAACTCATGGGGCCTACCGTGCTAATCGAACCGGTGAGCCTCCCGAATGGCGACCAAGCCGGGAGATGAAAAGCGTTCTTTCAAGGAGTCCGGCACAAGGCAGGTCAGTCGTACAAGCTATGAAAATGATAAGGGCCTGAAACACATTGGAGATGAATCATGTCGATTATAGGATGGATTCTCTTTGGCTTGGTCGTCGGCGTGGTCGCGAAGCTATTGATGCCCGGACGCGATCCAGGAGGAATGATCGTGACGATCCTCTTGGGTATCGTCGGCGCGCTCATCGGCGGTTTTATTGGGCGCCTCCTCGGATGGTATGGGGAAAGCGATCCGGTCGGTTTTATCATGGCCGTGATCGGGGCAATTTTGGTGTTGCTCGCCTATCGAAAAATCAGCGGTCCTTCGTCGGTTCGATAGGCTAACTTCCGCATATTCACGAGACGGAGGGATGGTCAGGGGAAAAAGGAGGACCGCTTAATGGCAGATAACAGAGGGTGTTCGTTGGTGGCGGCGGGATTGGCTTTTATGGCCGGAGGATTGTTGGGAGCTGGGGCGGCGTTGTTGCTGGCACCGCCGTCTGGTCGTCAGTCACAGGAGCAGTTGCGAGGGTATGCGCGACGAGCCGAAAGGAGTGTTCATGAGCTAGCCGACAAAGCCACCGAGGTTGTGGACCAGGCGTTGGACAAGGGACGCGAGTTCATCAAAGACAAGCAGACGGTCCTGAACGAGGCGGTCGAGGCCGGTCGTGCGGCCATGCATAGGGAGCGCGACCAGCTGCCTGGTGAAAAGAAAGCGTGACAGCAGTGTGCATCGCCACAGAATGATCGAGTGTGCAGTGAATGTGCGAACAAAGGGAGAATTAAGATGAATACTATTCTAATCATCGTAATGGGGGTAGTGCTTCTTTCCGTACTTCCGCTTTGGCCGTACAGCGCCAACTGGGGATATCTCCCTAGCGGCGGCCTGGGCTTCCTGCTGCTGGTTGTGGGAATTTTGACCCTGCTCGGTCGGCTGGGACCGTCGGCAGCTGAAAAGTCGTAATGAGCGTGAGCGCTTGTAGATAGATACGCCTCGGCTGACGGATCTACTTTCGTACCGATGACAAGTTCCGTCAGCGCGTCACCCCGTTTGAAGCGGTGGTGATTGCGTAGGGTTCTCGAGGGATGTGAATAGCCATGTTCTCGGCAAGCAAGGAAAGCGCAAAGGAGGGGAGCTATGAAGAGCAGATCTCAGACATCCATCATGATCGTGACGGCATTCTTCTTGGGATTTGGGCTGGGAGGCCTCTCACTGCACTATGCTGCTGCCCAAGGGATTTTGGGCTTTTCGACGTCGGTGAGCCAGCTCGGCAGTGCGTTGGTGGACATGCAGAAGAATGTCGACGATCTTCAAAAGAATATGGGAACGGTCAAACAGTCAAAGATCAACTGAGCAGTCTATCCCCACAAGGTGAGGGTACTCCAGGAGGAGACCTACTGAAAAAAGGTGGCGATTCATTGAAGGACATGAAGTCAAAGTTCTGAGTCGCATGACATGAGTCTATGGGTGACAGCGTCATCTATTACTGTGGGGAGGAACCTATGAAGCAGATATTCAACAGTGCCGCTAATAAGGGGTTCATTCGTTCCGAAACGGGTCTCGGCATGATCTGGGGAGTGATAGTTAGCATGGTTCTGCTGCTTATCGGAACTCCCGTGGTTTCAGCTGAGCAGACCGCCACAGAATCAGTCAAGAACACCATCGATGAGGTGATCCATATTCTCAACAGTGAAGAGCTGAAGCAGCCGGGCCGCTTGGTGGAACGACGTCAGAAGATTGAGCAAGTCATCAGGCAGCGTGTCAGCTATGAAGACATGGCCAAACGGGCGCTGGGCTGGCCCTGGATAGAACTGACTAACACCGAGCGGCAGGAATTTGTTGCCCTTTTTGTTCAATTACTCCGAGACACGTTTGCTTGTCGAATTGACAACTACGCCGACGAGCAAGTGCTCTACCTGTCTGAACAGCGGGAAGAGAAATTTGCCGAGGTGAAAGCGAAACTGTCGGGCCTTAAGGTTGATACCCTCCTAGATTTTCGCCTCGCCGACAAAGTCGGGCATTGGTATGTGTACGATGTGATCATCGATGGCGCTGGGATCGTAGGCAATTACCATGCGCAGTTCTCCAGCATTATCCGCGACCATTCCTACGGAGAGTTGGTGAACAAAATGAAAGAGAAGACCCTCATGGTGAAAGCGTTTGAAACGACCACGGCTCCATAGTTCTACCCTCACAGCCGGTGAGGGGGCATGCAGGTGGTCATCCGGAATAGCGCAATTGAATCCCAGCTCTCCTCTCCTGACCACACTCGATATCTCACGTTCGGTATGGTTGCGTGCTTCAGCAACTGAGTCAGCCTGGCGACTCCGGAGTTGGTCGGAAAGCCCATGAATATGATTTTTCAACCTGTTGCTAAGAATACTGAGTTGGAAGAACCGATTCGCGCCGAGCTCTTTGGCGTCGAGCGGCTCGAACAGCATGCTGCAAGCCTCGCGGTGGCGCAGATCATTACCGAAGATGCACGGGTGGGCCGGTTACTCACGCCACGAGTCCTTGATAATGGACGGGTATTGGCGAAGTCGTATCAGGCTATCGCCCGTACGGTTCGCGATGAGAAAGCGATTACCCCGGCGGCTGAGTGGTTCGTCGATAATTTCCATATTGTCGACGAACAGCTTCGCGAGATCATCGACGATTTACCTCCTGGATATTACAGGCAATTGCCAAAACTTGGGGCGGGCCACTTGCAGAATTACCCACGGGTCTATGGAGTGGCCTGGGCGTTCGTTGCCCACACTGACAGTCGTTTCGATCCCGATATGCTCCGTCGCTTTGTGACAGCGTATCAACGGGTTCAACCTCTGGCGATCGGTGAATTGTGGGCTGTAGCCATCTCGCTGCGTGTCGTGCTGGTGGAGAATCTTCGAAGGCTAGCCGAGCGGATCGTCCATAGCCGGGAGGCCCGCTTGGAAGCCGATGAACTTGCAGACAGCTTGTTGGGGAGCGGGGCGTCGGCTCTGGAATCACCGGCCGTGGTCTTACGCCGATTTGAGCAGCGCCCGTTGGACACGGCGTTCGCCGTGCAGCTGGTTCAGCGGCTCCGTGACCTGGACCCGAAGGTGCGTCCCGTACTGCGGTGGCTGGACGAACGCTTGGCGGCGCAGGGCACGACCGCCGACGACATGGTGCATGCCGAGCATCAGCAACAGGCGGCCATGAGCGTCACGGTCCGCAACATCATTACGAGCATGCGGTTGACGTCTGAATTCAATTGGGCGGAATTTGTCGAGGCGGTCAGCCTAGTCGATAAGATTCTGAGATGCGATTCCCGCTACGTCGAGATGGACTTCGTCACCCGGGACACGTACCGCCATGCGATCGAGGATCTCTCTCGCGGCACGGGATTTTCGGAAATCGAGGTGACCGAGAGGGTCGTGGACCGTGCCAAGCTGGCAGGGGTTGAGCCACATGCGAGTGATCAACCGGAGCGTGAGCGGCACAGGGATCCCGGCTATTACCTCATCTCTCAAGGGCGCCGGGCATTTGAACGTGAGCTCGGCTACCGGGTGTCCTGGAAACAACGGCTTGTGCGTTGGTATGTCCGGGCGTCCGCACCGGGCTATCTGGGATCGCTGATGGTTGGGACCGCCATGGTCCTGGCCATACCGCTGTGGTATGCCTTCGAAGCGGGTGTGGCCGTCGCAGGCTTGGTGTGTCTCGGTCTGATTGCGCTCGTGCCGGCTTCGGATCTTGCCATGGCGCTTATTAATCGTATGGTAATGGCAATCCTCGGGCCGCGGTCATTGCCCCGTATGGCATTGCGGAACGGCATTTCCAAAGAGTTGCGCACGATCGTGGTGGTCCCTACGTTGCTGACGAGCCTGCAGGGAATCGATGAACAAGTCGAACGATTGGAAGTGCATTATCTGGCGAATCCGGATGATGACCTGCGCTTCGCGCTGCTCTCAGACTGGAGAGATTCCCAGAGCGAAAGCATTCCAGAGGACGAGGAACTGCTGGCAAGGGCTGTGGAGGGGATCGCGCATCTGAACAAGCGGTACGGCGCTGCGGCTGGGGGCGGATCGCGGTTTGTCCTGTTTCACCGCAGGCGAGTCTGGAACGAGTCCGAGCAGGTGTGGATGGGATGGGAACGGAAACGAGGCAAACTGCACGAGTTAAATCAATTTCTTCGCGGCTCGACGAGCACGACGTTCATGTCCGTCGGCGGGCAGCTCCCTGAGGCGATTCCGTCGGTCCGGTTCGTCATCACACTGGATGCGGATATCCGGTTGCCCCGTGGAGCCGCCCACCGGTTAATCGGCACCATGGCTCACCCTCTGAACCGGCCTCGATTCGATCCAGGCGCCGGGCGTGTGCTTGAAGGGTATGGGGTCGTGCAGCCGCGGATTACCCCGTCGCTCCCGGGCAGCGGTGAGGGCTCCTATTTTCAACAGACGTTTTCCGGGCCTAGCGGGATCGACCCCTACGCGTCGGCCATGTCTGATGTGTACCAGGATTTATTTCGGGAGGGGTCCTACACAGGCAAAGGCATTTACGAGATCGACGCATTCGAAGCGGCGCTGGCGGGCAAGGTGCCGGACAATGCGATGCTCAGTCACGATCTTTTTGAAGGATTGTTCGCGCGTGCAGCGTTGGCGACCGACATCGAGCTGTTCGAAGCGTTTCCTGCCCACTATGAGGCAGCGGCGGCAAGACAGCATCGATGGGCGCGCGGCGATTGGCAGTTGCTGCCCTGGCTGTTCGGTCGGGGGCATACCGGGTCTGAGCCGCATCGCGCAGTGGTGATTCCCGCCATCGGCCGTTGGAAGATCCTCGACAACCTCCGCCGTACCTTGTTGGCTCCCGCAGCATTTCTGACGCTGATCGTCGGATGGTTGCAGCCGGAACAATCTGCCTGGGTCTGGTCCGGGTTTATTCTGACCACCATCGCGATTCCCTCGCTGTTGTCCTTCGTACTCGGGCTCTACCCGCGCCGATCCGGGATTGCCTTGCGTACTCATTTTCGTGGAGCAGGCACCGACCTAAAATTGGCCGTGAGACAGATCGCGTTGACCGTCACGTTCCTCGTGCATCAAGCATGGCTCATGACGGATGCCATTCTTCGTACTCTCGGTCGGCTCGTCTTCACGCACAAACGGATGTTGGAGTGGGTGACCGCAGCTCAAGCCGAAGATGCCTACACGTGCAACTTGATGGGGATGTATCGTCGCATGGCGGGCGCGGTGGTGCTCGCTCTCATGGCAGCTGGAGTAGTGGCCGTGTTTGGGCGCTATGAGTCCTGGGCTGCCGCGGCTCCGTTCGCGC
The DNA here is from genome assembly GCA_030123625.1 of Nitrospira sp. Lineage (NCBI taxonomy): Bacteria > Pseudomonadati > Nitrospirota > Nitrospiria > Nitrospirales > Nitrospiraceae > Nitrospira > Nitrospira sp. The sequence goes on along the minus strand of CP126121.1, from coordinate 319,102 downwards.
TGCTCTGGATGTCGGCTCCTGCCCTGGCCAGGTGGGTCAGTCTGCCGCCTCGACCCATGGGAGCCGAGCCGATTTCTCCGGCCGATGCGCGGACGCTCCGATTGATTGTACGCCGGACCTGGCGGTTCTTCGAAACGTTCGTGTCTTCCGAGGACCATGCTCTGCCACCCGATAACTTTCAAGAAGATCCCAAACCCGTCGTCGCCCATCGTACGTCGCCGACCAACATCGGACTCTATCTGCTCTCAGCCCTGGCTGCCCGTGACCTCGGATGGTTGGGGACCCGGGACGCCACCGAACGGCTGGAAGCTACGCTGGCGGCCATGAACCGTCTCGAGCTGTTTCGTGGGCATTTCTACAATTGGTACGACACACGTACCCTTCATCCGATGGATCCAAAATATGTGTCCTCCGTCGATAGTGGAAATCTCGCCGGACATTTATTGGTAGTGGAAAACGGATGCCGCGAGCTGATTCAACAATCTTCCATCAACGGCGATGTGTTTGCCGGGATCGATGATGCCATCCAATTGTTACGCGATGCGTTGGAGGAGATTCCGGATCAGCGACAGACGCACACGGTGACTAGGAAGCAGCTGAGCCAAGCCGTCGATGTGCTGACCATGGCGCTCTTGTCGAGACCGGTCGATGCCGCCGGCTGGACCGCCAGGTTTAGAAGCCTATCCGTCTTGTCTCATACTGTCTCGGATATGGCTCAAGCATTGGGACAGGAGTGCGGCGATGAGCCCGATGGGGAGTTGCGCACCTGGGCTGATGCGATCCGGGCATGCGTGGAAAGTCATCTCCGGGACGCGGAATTGTTGCTTCCCTGGGTCCGCCTGGGTTCCAAAGAACTCGTGGCCATGTTTGACCAACCGTCCGGGCCGGTGCCGGAATGGGCGAGCATCGAACCGTTCTTTCATCCCATTCCCACTCTGGCAGCTGCGCCTGAGCGTTTCACGGCTGCGCTCCGCGCGCTGGACCGCTTGCGGCGAGACGCACTGAGCAATCCGTCGCAGAATCGGGTCAGTCTCGCGAGGATCGCGGTACTGGCTGGTGCCATACGGCACTCGGCTGCGGATGTCATGGCCCTGACCCACCGTCTCGCGGCGATCGCGCTAATCGCAGAGCAGATGGTGCGCGCCATGGATTTCAGCTTTCTCTTCGATCCGACGCGCAAGCTGTTGTCCATCGGCTATCGTGTGACCGAGAGCAGTCCGGACTCCAATTGCTACGATTTGCTGGCATCGGAGGCCAGGCTGGCGAGCTTTCTTGCCATCGCCAAGGGGGATATCCCGTCATCGCACTGGTTTCACCTGGGCCGTGCCCTGACGCCTGTGGACACCGGTTCGGCGCTGGTATCCTGGTCGGGCTCCATTTTCGAATATCTCATGCCGGCATTGGTAATGCGGCTCCCGGCAGGCAGCTTGCTGAGCCGAACGTATGAGCTGATCGTCCATCGGCAGATTCAGTATGGGACGGAACGCAATGTGCCCTGGGGGGTCTCGGAATCAGCCTATAACGCCCGCGACCTAGATCTGACCTACCAGTATTCCAGCTTCGGGGTACCGGGTCTTGGCCTCAAACGCGGTCTCATCGACGACATCGTCGTCGCGCCCTATGCCACCGCGCTCGCGGCGATGATCGATCCCGCGGCGGCCACACAAGGCTTCAGGCGCCTCGCCGAGGCTGGAGGGAGGGGAACCTATGGGTTCTATGAAGCGCTGGATTACACGGAGACACGAGTACCCGAAGGAAGAGACGTGGCCATCGTACGGGCCTACATGGCGCATCATCAGGGCATGTCATTGGTCGCCATCGCGAATGTTCTGAACGATGGAGTGATGAGGCGTCGGTTCCACGCCGAGCCGATGGTCCGGGCCACCGAGCTTCTGCTCCAGGAACGAACGCCGCGCGATGTGCCGGTGACCAGACCGCGCGTGGAAGAAGTCGCGGCCGCGTCTCATGTCCGCGACCTCATCCCGCCCGTCATGCGGCGATTTACCACGCCGCATGAGGAGGCCCCTCGGACACATCTGCTGTCCAACGGCCAGTATGCCGTCATGTTGACCGCTGCCGGATCAGGATATAGCCGGTGGCGGGATATTGCGGTGACGCGCTGGCGGGAGGATGCGACGCGGGATTGCTGGGGTTCGTACATGTATTTGCGCGACATACAGACCAAGTCTGTATGGTCGGCCGGCTATCAGCCCTGCGGTGTCGAAGCCGATGACTATGAGGTATCTTTTTGCGAAGAACGGGCTGAGATTATCCGACGGGATGGCGACTGGAGCACGACGCTCGAGGTGGTCGTGTCGTCCGAAGACGATGCTGAAGTCCGTCGCATGTCCGTCACCAACTTGGGGAGCAGCGCACGCGATCTGCAAGTCACTTCCTACGCTGAGTTGTCCCTAGCTCCACAGGCCGCCGATGTAGCACATCCCGCCTTTAGTAATCTCTTTGTTCAGACGGAATTCGTGCCGGAGATCGGTGCGCTGCTCGCTACCCGCCGCAGACGGTCGGATGAGGACGCGCCGGTGTGGGTGGCCCAGGTGGTGGTCGCCGAAGGGGAGACGGTGGGCGCACTGGAATATGAGACGGATCGTGCCCGGTTTCTCGGACGCGGGCAGCATGCTCGTACCGCGGTCTCGATGATCGATGGGCGGCCCCTCTCAAATACCGTCGGGTCGGTTCTCGATCCGGTGCTGAGTCTCCGCCGCACGCTGCATGTGCCAGCCGGCGGGACCGTGCGTCTGATGTTCTCGACCATTGCCGGCTCCACTCGTGAGCAGGTGCTGGATCTGGCGGACAAGTATCACGACCCGAGAGTGTTTGAGCGGGCCGTTTCGCTGGCCTGGACGCAAGCGCAAGTCCAACTGCATCACCTCGGCATCGGGACCGACGAAGCACAGCTCTTCCAGCGGCTCGCGAATGCGGTGTTATATGTTGATGCCTCACTGCGGCCATCTTCCGACACGTTCGTCCACAGCACGCTGGATCGTGCGGCCCTGTGGGCCCAGGGCATCTCGGGCGATCTGCCCATTGTGCTGGCTTCTATCGATCGAGCGGAGGACGTCGATCTCGTGCGGCAATTGCTGCGGGCACATGAATACTGGAGGATGCGGCAAGTCTCGGCCGATGTGATCATTCTGAACGAGAAGCCGCCGTCCTATGAGCAGGATTTGCAAGGGTCGCTGGAGGCGCTGGTGCGCGGAAGTCAGTTGCGCCTCTGTCCCGACACCGGCGGCGTACGAGGCAATATTTACCTTCTGCGGACCGACCTGCTTTCGGCACAAGATCAGAAACTGATGCAGCAGGTTGCCCGGGTCGTTCTGCTGAGCCGGCGTGGCACGTTGGCGGAGCAGGTGACTCGATTACAGCGCCGGCAAATTCCTTCCCCGCCGACACGGCCCATACGGCGTGCCCGCAAACGCCTGGATGTGCCGTTGCCTGAGCGGGAGCTCGAATTGTTCAACGGCTTGGGTGGTTTCGCGGACGATGGGCGCGAGTATGTCACCGTTCTCGGTGAAGGTCTGCGCACGCCGCGACCCTGGATCAACGTCATTGCGAATCCCTGGTTCGGGTTTCTCGTGTCTGAGTCCGGCTCCGGGTTTACTTGGTCGCTGAACAGCCACGAAAATCAGCTGACGCCCTGGTCGAACGATCCGGTCACCGACCCCTCTGGTGAGGCGCTTTATATCCACGATGACCATTCACAGGAAGTGTGGAGTCCCACGGCCTTGCCGATTCGCGATGACCCGGCACCCTATGTCGCCTGTCATGGGCAAGGTTATACCCGGTTTCATCATGGTTCACACGGTATCCTGACCGAATTGCTGCAATTTGTTCCACCCGAAGACTCGATCAAGATCTCTCGACTCACGCTCCGGAACGCGTCCGGTCGCTCGCGGCGTCTTTCCATTACGGCCTATGCCGAGTGGGTGCTGGGGAGTTCCCGGAGTGACTCCCATCCGTACATCGTCACGGAGATCGACCCCGAGACCCGTGCGCTGTTTGCTAGGAATGCGTGGGGCGGCGAGTTCGGGGAGCGCATCGCGTTTGCCGATCTTGCAGGGAAGCATACTTCGTGGACCGGTGATCGCGCGGAATTCCTCGGCCGTAATGGGACTTTCGATCGTCCCCTGGCGCTGGAAACAGGAGGTGAATTATCCGGAAAGGTCGGAGCGGGTCTCGACCCTTGTGCGGCTCTTCAACTGTCGATCGAGTTGGAGGTGGGCGAACGCACGGAGATCGTCTGGTTCATCGGCCAGACAGCGGGGAGGGAACAGGCTCGTCTCCTGCTTAACCGCTATCGTGGGATGGACGTCAACAAGCTCTTGCGTGAGGTTACCCGCCGATGGGACGACCTATTGGGTGTCGTACAGGTCCATACGCCGGAGCGCGCCAGGGATATCTTCTTGAATCGCTGGGTGCTCTATCAGACGCTGGTGTGCCGTGTCTGGGCACGTGCGGCGTTCTATCAATTGAGCGGGGCCTATGGGTTTCGCGATCAACTTCAAGATGTCATGGCCCTGAGTGTGGCGGCACGCGATATCACGCGCGAGCATTTGCTGCGAGCGGCTGCGCGGCAGTTTCTCGATGGGGACGTCCAGCATTGGTGGCATCCTCCGTCAGGACGGGGTGTGCGGACCCGCATTTCGGACGATCTGTTCTGGTTGCCCTACGCAGTAATCCAGTTTCTGGAAGTGACCGGCGACATGACTGTGCTGGATGAAATGGTGCCTTTTCTAGAGGACCCGGTGTTGGCTGAGGGACAACATGAATCCTATTTTGAACCACATGTGTCCGGGACTCGCGCCACCCTTTTTGAACATTGTGCGCGTGCGTTGGACCGGAGTCTTATCGTCGGCAGTCATGGCCTTCCGCTCATGGGTAGTGGAGACTGGAATGACGGGATGAACCGTGTCGGCCGGCAGGGCAAAGGGGAAAGTGTCTGGCTCGGCTGGTTTCTGCATACGGTGCTCTGGGAGTTCGCCAAGGTGGCGGCTCAGCGCGGTGAGCGTGCTCGTGCTGAAACGTGGCGGCTCCATGTGAGTGCGTTGAAGGCCGCGATTGAGCGGGACGGGTGGGATGGAGAATGGTACCGCCGCGCGTACTTCGATGATGGGACGCCACTTGGTTCCGCTGCAAACCCGGAATGCCGCATTGATTCCATTGCTCAGTCCTGGGGGATAATCAGCGGCGCAGCAGATCCAGATCGCGGCGCTCGCGCCATGGCGTCGGTGGAACGATATCTTGTGAATCGCAGGGACGGGCTAATTCGTCTGTTGACTCCACCCTTTGATCAGATGTCGAGAAATCCCGGCTATATCAAAGGCTATGTCCCCGGCGTACGAGAAAACGGTGGTCAATATACCCACGCGGCGGTCTGGACGGTGCTGGCCTTCGCGGCGTTGGGTGACGGGGATAAGGCCGGCGAGTTGTTCCGCATGTTGAATCCCGTTCATCGGGTCTCCTCGCGAGCGAGCGTCCAGCGCTACAAAGTCGAGCCCTACGTCGTCGCCGGAGACGTATATGCCGAGCCGCCGCATGTGGGACGCGGGGGATGGACTTGGTACAGCGGCGCCGCTGGTTGGCTCTACCGGGCCGGTGTGGAGTGGATGCTCGGTTTTCGCTTGCGTGGTGTCACGCTCTCCATTGACCCTTGTATTCCGCGCCAATGGCCGGGATATTCGATTCGCTTCCGGTATCATTCGGCGGTCTATGACATCGCGGTGGAAAATCCACGCTTCGTGAGCCGCGGTGTGACGCTGGCGGAGCTTGATGGCAAGCCATTGATCAGCCGCGACAATATCGCCCTCGTCAAAGACGGTAAACACCAACTTCGTATCGTGCTCGGATGATCCAGGTGGGAGGGACCGTGATTCGCCTTTGTAGCAATATTCCCCCGTCAACGTTCTTCCTTATGAGGCGTTTCACCTCAAGTCTCATCGGTCTAGATGTGCTGGGTTCTCTCAACCACCGGGATTTCGACGAATCGAATTGGCATGATCTTCGTTTTTTTGGATGAGTAGTCATTCAAGCGCCATGACCTATGATGAAATTGAAAGGAGAGGACGATGCTCAAACAAGAGAAGATGGCGAAATGGGAAATACCCGGGGTTCCGTCCGGAGGATTACGAAGGGTGGGGCAGATCAGAGGGACAAATACCCTCATCTTACACGCCGGCCAAAACGGGATGCTCATGGCTTTGGAATTACTGTCCACTCATACTCCCGGCGCGCCAGTGGTCGATGATCGCAACGAGTTCATCGGATTCATCAGCGAATTTGATGTTCTCCGCGCGTTGGAAGCCGGCAAGGATCTTTCTAAGCTGACAGCGGAAGACATGATGGTCCACGATCGAATCGCCGTTACAGCTGAGACTACGATCGAAGAAGCCGTGAAGACGATGGAGGAGAAACGGTTACTAAATCTCCCGGTGAAACAGAATGGAAGGGTTGCCTACTCTGTGACGCGGCATGATCTCCTGCGAGCCTGGATCGGCATCGGCACTTCGGGCGAAGATTGAGGAGAGTCGCCTTCGCTATGCGCGGAGGGACAATCGAAAGCGGAGTCGCTAGAGCTAAGAGCGAGTCATGGCAGAAACTTGGCCGTATAGGAGACGATGATGTGAAGGATCGTTCGTAGGCACAGGGGAACTGGTGGTTCTTCGCAAACTGAGCAATTTTGATCAGACCGCGAATCGTGCGTAGGGTAGACTAGGTTCAACTCCAAACGCGAACGTCGTTTGGTCGATGTCAGTCAGTTGTTCAAGATTGGTCCTGATGCCATGGATTTAGATTCTTCCTCTCATAGTTTCCATGGATTTGCGCATGCCGCACGTCCGTTGCGGAATGGCACTCAACATGCAGATTCACGATCGGTATGACAATGAGGACGTACGAAACCGGCCTGTCTGAATCAGGATCGATACGGTGGGGGATCTCTGTCTAGCCGGACTCGGCGGATATCTCTCATGCGATGGAGTGATGGAACATGTCGACGCCACATCATCCTCGAGACAAGAAAGATCGATCGGTTCGAGCCAGAAAGCATGACCGGTACATAGCCAAAGGCAAACTTCAGGAGCCGTCGGTATGTCATGAGTGCCAGGCGGTGTATCACAAGGGGCGGTGGGTGTGGGGCCCTGTCCCATCGGACAGTCACGAGGTGATGTGTCCTGCCTGTGAACGGATCCGGGACCGTGCGCCGAGCGGGGTGCTGCTACTGACCGGTGAGTTTATCTCCAAACATCGGGACGAGGTGCTTGGGCTCGCCCGCAATGAAGAAGTTCGTCTGAAAACCGAACATCCTCTGGCTCGAATCATTAAGATTGAGGACCAAATCGAAGCACCCGAAGGGGTGGTGATTACCACGACCGATCCCCATCTTGCGCGGCGCATCGGCGAGGCGTTGCATCACGCCCATCGCGGCACATTCGACTGTCGTTATGAGGAAAACGAGGATCTGCTCCGGGCGAACTGGGAGTGCTAAGCGGAAGGATAGAGTCGGAATCACTGCCGATCGAATGTGGCAGATGCGACACCAGGTTTCTACTTTTCAGGCAATGTCCGCTAAAGGAGTGCGGTTCAAGAAGGAGCATCATATGCAGCTGACACTGGCGCCACAAGAACAGGAGGTATTGTCCTGGGCGGTCGAGAGTGCCATCTCGGACCTCGGTACCGAGATTGGTCACACCGACAACCAGGCTATGCGGCAAGACTTGCAAGAGCGAAAGAGAGTCCTCTTAGCGATTCTTGACCGGCTCAGAGTCACTACCTGAGAGAGGTCTTCTCTGGAAGACTGGGGGAACGCACATGAGGCTCAGTGGTGAGGATGTTTGCCATGATCGCTCCCTGCCGGGAATTTTCTTCTCCCTTTGGACTACGAAAGAAGCGGCGGAAAAAGCGAAACACCAATCTTAACCAGACGGGCTGTAACGGAAATTGTAACCCTCTGCTTCACAAGGTCGTGGATCTGAGCGAATAGGCCAGGAACCGATGTAAGGATCGGGTAGGAAACATGAATGTTCATCTTCGGGATCAGGAAATAGAGTGTCCTTTCTCCACGCATCTCATCGATGAGAGCGCTTCGTGCACGGCGCATGCGGTTGGGCTCGCTCGATCGGCAGAAGTGGCATCCCTTATGGTGATTAACTAAAAATGGTTAATATGTCTAGTTATAAGGAGATTGAAGAAGAACAGACTTGACTATAGGTAGTAAAGTCGAGTAGTATAAACCGTGACGGGAGAATATGGCTCTCAGTGAAGTATTCGCTGGTTTTTGGACATCATGAAAGTTAGGGATGTTGGTATGTTCTCTCACGCTCTGACGTTCCAGTTTCGCCGACTGTCCCATCCTTTGCGCTTCCCGCATCCTTCCTAGCGCGATCGATTCCTCAGTCTCCGTTGCAATGCCAGAGTGCCGACGCAGTCAGACGGTCTGGTGAGGGTATCCTCATAGACCAGTCTTGAGACGACTTCCCGGTCACAGATCGGGATCGTCTTCTGTCGAGGAGTTGGTGGGGTGTTTAACGAAGGGGTGTTCATCATGAGACTCTTTACGATTACGATGACGGGGCTCGTGTTCATCGGAATGACCGGGCTTGCCATGGCGAATCCGGCGATGCTGCCGAAGCATCCCGGATATCCGTCAAGCGGAGAATTTGCGAACGATACGGGCCGAAAAAACTTAACCTATCGTCAGTCTATCGAAGAGGCCGCGAGGTCCGGAGATACAACTATGGGCACGGCGCTGATTGATCCTAAGAATATCAGGATACCGGAGTCCCAAGTTGTCGACCCATTGTCGAAAGGGGAGGTTGAACAGCCGGTAAAATAAGTCATGCGAATACCAAGGAAGTAGGAGAGAGAAGTTTGAACCGGCGGTTTGGTTGCCAAGAATCTCATATTGTTGCAGGGCGGTGAAGGGTACAATTTCGGATCGGGGGACGGAAATCGGTCACACTAATAACCAGGCCATGCGGGAAGATTTGCAGAAGCGAAAGGAGATTGTCTTAGTGATTCATGCTCGGCTCGGATGCCCGGCGTAAGGGCGTCTGTCCTCCTGTGCACGAGTGAACAGACTTCAGGAAAAGGCTGCGGATGAGGGTGAACGATGAAGCGAGCCTCGAAAGACCAATATCTGAGGCACGTGGGTATTTAGTTCCATTCAATCTGCTCGGCTATGCACAAATGGCTTTCCACTATCTCGACGAAGGAGGATCACATGTCTGGGTATCTATTAGTTCTAACCATCGCTATGGGGTTTTCCTTGTCAGGCTTCACTCAATTTGCGGATAGAGGTGAATATGTGGAGGTGCCGAAGGGTGTGAGGTTGTGTTTCAATGCTACCCTGGATACATCGAGCAGGAGGCTCGATTCGAAGAGTCGCTTCTGGCGCGTCACGAGCAAAGCGCGGGCGAATGGCACGCAGGCCGTGGACGCAATTTTCCTCGAAAGCTCATACGATCGCAAAAGCGGCGAGACCACGATCGAGGAACGCCAATACGATAATTATGCCACGTTGTTTAAGAGAGCCCCCGAGCACAAGGGGATGCTGTTGATGGTCAGTCCAAGAGATGGTGAAGTTGAAGCGATAGTCGAGATTTGCAGTAAAAAGAAATAGTGTGTGGGTTCAGGTCTCTCCCGCGTTTGGGTAGAGGTGGAGGGCAATGACCGCGCTCACGGCTTGCTCGCTCGAGCCCATTTCCACAAATCCATAGCCGGGCCGATTTTCCACTATATTTGTTTTTGACGACATAGGTGCGAGATACGGTGCCATAGGCTCCCAATAGGTCGCGGAGCTGATGACTGCAAGTGGTGTCCGAGAGGCCGCTGACATACAAGACGCGTTTACTCATGATTGTTTTCTTGTTGTACAAAGCGATCGTCAGTATCGATCAAGATTTATGCTGATCTCGCAGTTCGAAATAGGTATAGAGGAGGACGCTAACCACTCGCGTAATGTACAGCAGGGTTGCCGCAGCTAGAGGATTGTGGACGAACCATTGGACGAAGTTCTGAAAGGAGGATGACATAGATGTTATAGCTGTTCGCTGTTCAAGCGATTTTCACGTCCACTTGTCTCTATGGTTTTTCGATGCCTGCTACTACCTCCGACGCGCTTGGCGGTTCTTACCTAATAACCTGCCCTCCTGGGCCGTGGAGCGCAAGCGGGTGTCCTGTCCAAAACCATGTCTCGCCAACGAAGTAACTTCCCGCCTAATGACCTCGATTAAGGAAGTGTTATCCACCGAATCGGGATCAGTTAGTCCAAGCAGTTCCCAGCGGATCTTTGGTTTATAGGCGGATTTCTTCTTTCCTGCTTTGCGACTTTTCCAAACTGAAGAAGGGTTCACAGAACTCCTGCTGTGTGGGCATGAGGCTCTCGCCAGGGCATACCTGACTGGGAAGACCAGCAGCCTCGTTTCGATGCCAATAAAGGACACTTTCATCCGCGAGAAAGACAGCGGGTGCCATTCAATCAGATGAGCCTCAGAACGAAATACTACAGACTTTCGCGCAGAAACTGAGATTGAGTACGAGGAGTGCGCGGAGAGGACAATAGCATAAATGCTCAGCCGCACTAACACGTGTTTTGTTAAGGAGTCAAATCACTATTGGCTCATATTGTGTTGGGATAGACGTTCAGGTCTTTGGTCTGCCGCAGTTTGCTTCGTATCGATTGAAGAACAGGTTGACGTGGGAAGAGCCGTGCTGTATGGTGACACTACATTTCACTCGCGGTGGTCCGGCGAGGAAGTGTTGAAACTATAACGGACTTCGCGATCGCATCGCGACCAGGTCCAGTTCGGAGCAGCACCCAGCCCGGTTGTTTCTCCCATCGGTTCTCTGATCCCGCCATCATGCGATCACACTGAAAGGATAATTGTAGTGGATACGTCTGTTCACGGAAGTTTTCACGCTCTCGGTTTGTCCGAAGCACTGTTACGCGACTTAGCGGGTGCCGGATTCGTTTCACCAACTCCCATCCAAGAACGAGCCATTCCGCCTGCGCTTGCGGGCCGGGATATCATCGGATGCGCTCAGACCGGGACAGGAAAGACCGCCGCCTTCGTCATTCCAATCATCGAGCGGCTTGCTATGTTTCCAAAAGGGCTGCCCCAAGCATTGATCTTGGCGCCGACGCGCGAGCTCGCATCGCAGACCTTGGCTACGATCGAGAAACTCGGACGGAGCCGACGCATTTCCGCGACCGTTATCGTGGGAGGCGCGGACATGCAAGCCCAAGTGCGAGGTTTGCGACAACGACCGGACGTCTTGGTCGCGACGCCGGGCCGTCTCCTCGATCACATGTGGAACGGCACGATCATATTGTCGTCCATTAAGATGTTGGTGTTGGATGAAGCGGATCGAATGTTGGACATGGGCTTTGCTCCGCAAATCAATCAGATACTGGATGCCTTGCCGGAACAGCGACAGACGCTGCTGTTTTCGGCTACCTTGCCGGCGGACTTGGCACGGCTGATCCAAGCCAACGTGAACAACCCGGTGCGGGTGATGGTTGCGCCGTCTGCTACGACGGCCGAGGGCGTCACGCAGGCGGTGCATTACACATCTCACGGGGACAAACCTGATCTTTTGTTGTCACTTTTGGGGGCTGACCACGCTACCGCGCTGGTCTTCACCAGGACGAAGCATCGTGCCGATCGGTTGGGGCGCTTGCTGGGTCGTGCGGGCCATCGAGTGGCTGTGCTGCATGGAGACCGGAGTCTGTCGCAGAGACGCGCCGCACTGGAAGGTTTCAGACGCGGAACATTCCGTGTGCTGGTGGCGACGGATATCGCAGCTCGAGGAATCGATGTCGCGAATATCGGCCATGTGATCAATTTCGATCTTCCCAATTGCCCGGAAGATTACGTGCATCGTATCGGTCGCACGGCTCGGATGAAGACGACCGGTCGCGCCACAAGTTTTGTGACGGGAGAAGACCAGCATCAACTGCGAGATATCGAGCGTCTATTGGGCCAGGCAGTCCCACTAGCTCAAGGAAGCAAGGTTCCTTCTCCCACGATTCCTACCACGGGCGGAGGTGTTCGCCGGGATGGGCATCCTTCGAGGAGTCAGCTGAAACGTTCCCACACCCACTCCTTCCGCAACGCGAGAAAGCCCCATGTCGAACCATCATCGTCTAGTGTCGTAGCGGCGATCCGTACATAAAGTGCAAAAATAGTTCGCAGAATCCGCCTCGTGAGATACAGTGTCTCACGAGGCGGATCTCTATGCAGGCGATTCAGCAGCCGGAAGCGGCACGAAACAAAGCCCGACGATACCACAGAGCGCGCATCCCCATACCATTCAGCTGTTCCCTTTCCTCGATAGAGACCAGATGGTGGTTTCAGAAACGGGTCGTTGATGTTGGGGTGGTCTACGACCTGTCGCTGTACGGCGTATGCGTGAGCACCGACGCGGCCATCAAGCCGGGCGACAAGGTTTCCCTTACACTCCGACTGACCAAAGGCACTGCTCCAGTGGAGGTGGCGGTGGCCACCGTCTGCTGGACGAACCATCAATTCTATGGACTTGCGTTCAGCACGCTCTCGCAATCATCGTTGAGGCAGTTGGCTGAGTACATGAATGGTTCGGATATAGCGAAAGAGTAAAAATATTATGGATGATCTAGGCGTCAAGGTCGGCAGTGGACAGCATATCCCCCAATTACGCAAGCACCCTCGGGTGCGTGTATCGGCTCCATTTCCCTGTTCGTTGACCAGAGTCGGTTTGCTGAGGAAAGGGTCGGTTGAACGAGGTCTGGGGATCGTCTATGACGTGTCGGCAAAAGGTGTGCGCGTCATGACGGAAGCGGTGATCACACCAGGAGACCGAATCGCCATGAGCTTGCGATTGCCCAATCAGGCGACATCAATGTTCATCGAAACTGCTACGGTTCGGTGGGGCAAAGAACAAACCTATGGGGTAGAATTTGAGGGATTGTCTCTCAACGATAATCAGCATCTCCAGACTTTCATGAACCACCAGTCCGGATCCAGCCAGTCTCTGGCCGTCTGACCTTCCGGCCCTGCAGAGTCTTCTTTTGCTCCGGACTTCACTCTTCCTTTGCGATCCAGGTTGGTCGGATCGGCCTGTCAGCACAGTCATGAGAGTGTTGAAGTCTTTGGTCGTCCGCAAATTTTTAAGGACGGACTCGGGTGGCTCTGATCTGAATCGACTGGCTCTCTGAGGTTTTGTTTGGGTTTTGGTGCCGAGGTCAGTCGCCCAACTATTTAATGGCGACGGCTTTGACTTCTTTGTAAGTCGTGTGGCCTTGCAAGACTTTTTGAATACCGTCTTGGACGAGCGTCGTCATTCCTTCTGCCAGGGCGGTTTTCAGCATCTCTTCGGTGCGTGCCTTTTGTTGAACCATTCGCTTCATGGAGTCCGTACCCAAGAGGAGTTCGTGCAAGGCGACTCGACCTTTGAAGCCGGATCGGTTGCACGTTTCGCATCCCTTTCCACGAGACAACCTGAATGTATTGTCCTGTTTGATGCTGAGCTTATCCCAATACTCCGGCCCATACCCCAGTCGAAGTTCTTCATACTCCTCTTTGCTTCCGAGGTACTGTTCCTTACAGTCCTTGCAGATCCTGCGAGCCAACCGTTGCGCCAGCACACCCAGCATAGCATCCGCAAAACTGAACGGATCGCACCCCATGTCGAGCAGACGGGTGACCGTTTCGACTGCGCTATTGGTGTGCAACGTGCTCAACACAAGATGGCCGGTCAGCGATGCTTCAATGCCGGTGTCGGCCGTTTCTTTATCCCGCATTTCTCCCACCATGATGACATCGGGGTCGGCTCGGAGAAATGCGCGCATCGCATTGGCGAATGTCAGGCCGATTTTGGGCTGGACCTGAACTTGACGCAAGCCGTACTGCGTAATTTCGACCGGATCTTCGGCCGTCCATATTTTGATATCCGGGGTGTTGATGTTGCCGAGGACGGAATGCAGGGTGGTCGTCTTGCCGGAACCCGTCGGCCCGACACAAAGAATGATGCCGTAAGGTTTTTCTGAAATCTCCTTGAGCACTCTGAGGTTCCGCTCAGAGAACCCCATTTTGTCGAGAGGCAACGGTTCACTCGCCGCCAAGATGCGCATGACCACGTCTTCGTTATATCCGGCTGTGGGAAGAGTCGCGACGCGGAGTTCGATCTCTTTCGTCTCCGAGAGCTTGAATTTGATCTTCCCATCTTGAGGTTTGCGGCGCTCGGCAATGTCCAAGCTGGCCATGATCTTGAGTCGCGAGACGATAGCCCGCCGGTAGCTTTGCGGGATCTTCATGTACTCGAAACAGTCACCGTCGACCCGGAAACGGACCAGGGTTTCGCGTTTTTCTCCATACGGCTCAATATGAATGTCCGACGCATTTTGGCGATAGGCATCGGCAATGATTTGATTGGCGAGACGGACGATCGCGCTGTCGTTTTCATCCAATCCTCCGGCGGTGGCGGAATCCTCCATCGCCTCGGCCTGTGCCTCGGTGACCAGTTCGCCGAGGATGTCGGAAACATTTTCGTCGAGCTTCCGTCCTCCGTTGTCGCTCTGTCCGGTAGCCGAGTTCAGAAATTGGGCGATATCGCGGCGAAGACTGACGGCGAACCGAATGTTGAGGCCGGGGAACGTCCGCTTGATGTCCTGCACGCGATCAAGGTCTCCGGGATCGTCGGTCAGAATCTCGATCGCCATGCGGTCTCGCTTGAGCGGCATCCAATGGTTCTTTTTCAGGTAGTCGACATTGAGATTCTTCAGCAGTTCCACATCGACGACGGTGCGTTCGCTGTATTCGATATACGGACACTTATAGAACTGGGCGAGCGATCTGCCGATATCGAGCTTGGGAATCTTGTGTTTTTCGATCAGCATGCTTTCCAGATCGCTCATCCCTTTTCGGGAGTCGGCGATGACGTGGTCAAGTTCGTTCTGAGTGATCCGATTGGTACTGACCAAAAGATCGAATTTCGTCGGATTCTTTTTTGATGTCTTTCGGAGGTTGAAAAAAGCGATCCCCAACGCTTTGGCGATCTCGTCGACGGCTTCTTCGTCCTTTCTGGTAAACCGACTCCCGCTTTTCTTATTGAGTAGTTGAAGGACTCCCATCAGGTATTTATTGTCGGCGACGATCGGATAGGTGAGGACTTGCTTCGTCTTGAAGCCGGTGCGTTTGTCGTAGGACGTGTCGTGGAGCAAAGACGGATGAATGGCATGAAGTTCGGCGATGTTGTAGGCATCGACGATATTGACGGGGCGGAGGTATTTGGCGCAGAAGCCGGCGAGGCTCTGCTCGGCAATAGGAATCCGGACTTCTTCAACGCCGTCGATATGGGGAACTTTGGAAAAAATTTGCTTTTTTTCGGGGTCGAATGCAAAAAGCGTCAGGTCTTCTGCGTCGAACAGACTTAAGATGTCTTTATGGAGGTCGAGGAGTATTTGGTCGAGATTGCTGGCCGCATGAATCTGTGTGGTAATGCGCTTGACGTGCTCCGCATGCTCGACCTTGTGCTGCAGTTCTTGGACATTCTGAGTTATCGGTTTGGTGTGCATCCGACCGTATTTCCCTGAGATCGAAACGTGAATGAATCAGGTTGTACACGGATCAGCAGGGGCCGGGCCATGAATAGGTCACCGAGATCCGAATCGAATTTTAGTCTAACGGAACGACCTGGGAAGGCAAGGAAAAGAGATTTTCTGTCGGCCGATTTTCAAGAAATGTGAGGCGGTTCTCAGCCGGAAGTTGCTGTGTGGATCACGCGGCGGATGGATCGGCTTCGGCGGACAGTTTTCCGAGATGAGCGACAAGATCGTCGGGTGCAATGCGGGATTTGATTCCAGAGCGCCGAATCTTGACCTCTACGATGCCGTCCGCAAGCCCTTTGTCGCCGATGACGATTTGGAAGGGAGCGCCGATAAGATCGGCATCGTTGAATTTGACACCGGCGCGATCGGCACGGTCGTCCCACAATACTTCAAAGCCGGCATCCAGCAAATCGGTATAGAGACGTGCAGCGGCCTCGGTCGTCTTTTCTGATTGACTGACCATTAGAAGGTGTACGTGGAATGGGGCGATGGGAAACGGCCAAATGATACCCTTCTCATCGTGATGTTGCTCGATCGCCGCAGCGGCCGTCCGACCGACCCCAATGCCGTAGCAACCCATAATGGCGAGACGCTCCTTGCCCTGATCGTCGAGAACGGTGGCGTTCATTTTGTGGCTGTACTTGGTGCCGAGTAAGAACACCTGTCCGACTTCGATCCCTTTGGCGAGTGTGAGCACACCTGTTCCTCGGGGAGAAGGGTCGCCGGCTTGTGCATTGCGGAGATCGGCGAACTGTTCGACCATGAAATCGCGGTCGAAATTGGCGTTCTGATAGTGAGTGTCGGATTTATTGGCACCGATGGTAAAGTTTTTCATTCCCTGAATGGCGTGATCCGCCAGGATTCGTATGTGCTGCAGGCCGACTGGCCCTGCAAATCCGGGCGGAGCCCCCGTGACATGTTGGACTGTCTCGGCGTCGGCCAACACAACATCGGTGACTTTGAGTAGCCGCGCCAATTTCACTTCGTTCGCTTCATGGTCTCCCCGGATCAGTACGGCAACGGTTTCAGTTCCTGCGCGGTACAGCAACGTCTTCACGAGCTGACGAGGGGGAATCTGCAAAAAGGTTGTGACGTCCTCCACTGTCCGGCGCTGCGGCGTCGCGATCGGAGTCAAGGGGCGAACGGGGGCCGTATCAACCTCGGACGAGGGAAGCACTTCCGCCCGTTCAAGATTGGCGGCGTAAGAACCGTGGTCGCTGTATGCCACCGTGGCTTCGCCCGTATCAGCCAGGACCATGAACTCATGCGAGACGTCCCCGCCGATGAGCCCCGTGTCGGCTTCTACCGCCCGAAAGGCGAGTCCGCATCGCGTGAAGATGCGGGTGTAGGCATCGTACATTTTCTGATAGCTGACCTTGGCGCCGGCCTCATCGACGTCGAAACTATAGGCATCTTTCATGATGAATTCCCGACCTCGCATGAGCCCGAATCGCGGGCGGATCTCATCCCGAAATTTGGTTTGAATCTGGTAGAAATTGAGCGGGAGTTGGCGATAGGAACGCACTTCACGCCTGAAGAGGTCGGTAATGACTTCTTCATGCGTCGGGCCCAGGCAAAACTCACGCTCATGGCGATCCTTGAAGCGTAGCAGCTCCTTCCCGTAGTAATCCCAGCGTGCTGTTTCTTTCCATAATTCTGCAGGGGAGGCGATCGGCATCAACAATTCTTGCGCGCCGGCGCGGTTCATTTCCTCCCGGATGATTTGCTCGATTTTCCGCATCACACGGAGACCAAGTGGAAGATAGGTATAGATGCCGGCTGCGACTTTCCGAATCAGCCCGGCGCGCAGCATCAATCGGTGGCTGACGGTTTCCGCTTCGCCGGGATCGTCCCGTAGGGTGGGGATGAGTAACTGAGAGGATTTCATGAAAAGTTTAGCGGGAGAAGATGCGTTCCAGGTCATTCCAAAAAGCGAAGATCATCACCCCGACCAATAAGACTAACCCCACTTGCTGCGCAACCTCTCGCTGTCGTTCGCCGAGCGGTTTTCGCAGAATGCCCTCAATGAGGAAAAAGAGCAAGTGGCCACCGTCGAGAATCGGAATCGGCAATAAATTGAGGACGCCGAGATTGATGCTGAGGATGGCGATGAGGAACACGACGCTGGAGGCGCCCTGGGAAGCCGCTTCACCGGAAATGTTGGCGATCGTCAGCGGCCCACCGATATTCTTGCTTGAAATATCGCCCACAATCATTTTATAGAGGCCGATTGCGGTCAATTCGGTCCATCCCCATGTCGCTTCTAGTCCTTGATACACGGCCTCCGCCGCGTTGTCGGAACGCATCAACGAGCGTCCGGGTCCCGAGATGCCGATTTTCCCCACTTCGAGAGTCTGTCCGTTCACCGTCATTTTTTCACTGGTCGGCGTGACGGTCAGTGCCGTCCGCTTTCCGTCTCGGAGGATCTCCACGTGTAACGGTTTCTGAGGGTGCTCTCTCACCTGGGTGGTCATCTGTGCCCATGTATAGATGGCTTGCCCTTCTATCGCGACGACTCGATCGCCCGGCTTGAATCCGGCCAAGGCGGCGGGCGATCCATGCATAACCGAGGTCACGAGGGGAGGCGTTTCCTCAACACCTATCGTGTATAGCGGTTCGTCTCCATCGGCGGCCCCGTCTCCGGTAACCGGAATAGGAGTCGCTGTCAGCGTCTTCAATTGATCAGCTCGTCGGACTTCGAGGGACACCGGCTGGCCCTTGCTCTTGGAGACGATATCCAACAACTCCGTTTTGGTCGAGATATCTTTGCCGTTGACCTTGACGATGCGGTCGCCGACTTCTATTCCTGCCATCGATGCGGGAGAATCGGGAACCAGGGCTTCGACATCGGCGCTCAAATCGCGGAACGTCGGGACAAACAGCGGCGCCCCGGTGGACAGCCATCCGGCGAAGATGAGATAGGCCAGAATAAAATTGAATCCAGGGCCCGCCGCCACAATAAGAACCTTTCCCCACAGGCCTTGGTGAGAAAACGACCGTCGGCGGTCGTCGGGTGTTGTGGCTTCCGTTTCATCTTCTCCGAACAACTTGACGTACCCACCGAGCGGCACGGCAGAGACGAGATACTCGGTTTCGCCGACCTGGCGTCCGAATAACTTCGGGCCGAAGCCGATAGAGAATTTGAGGACTCTCACGCCGACCCAACGAGCCGCGAGAAAATGGCCGAGCTCATGGAAAGCGACCAGCACGCCAAGGACCACAAGAAACCACCAAGCCTTCTGAAGGAGCAGCCACAACGTATCGGGGGACCAGGCAAGTACCGACGTCATCAGGGACTCCGTGTCGTGTGTATGATCTTCTACTTTAACATTCGCAGCTTGAAATGCAAATGATCGTCAGCGAGGTAAGGCATGCACCAATGATTCGGCCTTTTCTCGAGCCCATCGATCGACTTCCAGCGCATCGTCAAGGCAGGTCACTTCATGATGGGTATGAGCCTCCATCGTACTGCGAATGACTTGCGGGATTTCACTGAAGCGGAGGCCATGGTTGAGGAAGGCCTCGACGGCGATTTCGTTCGCCGCGTTCATCGCAGCAGGCATCGTGCCGCCGATTCGAAGCGACTCGTATCCGAGATTGAGACAAGGAAAGCGATCATGGTCGGGTTTGCAAAAGGTCAATTGTCCGATTTCCGTCAAATCCAGTGAGGGAAGATCAAGGGCCATTCTGGCGGGATGACGCATCGCATAGGAAATAGGGGTTCGCATATCCGGAAGTCCCAGTTGGGCGATCATGGACCGATCTTTATACTCTACCAGGGAGTGAATGATGCTTTCTCGATGGATCAGGACATCGATGTCGGACTCGGGAATATCGAAAAGCCAGCGGGCTTCCACAACTTCCAATCCTTTATTCATCAACGTGGCCGAATCGATGGTGATTTTGGATCCCATCTTCCAGTTGGGATGCTGCAGGGCCCGTTCCGGTGTCACATTCAGGAGCTGCTCCAGAGGCAGTGTCCAGAGGGCTCCGCCGGACGCCGTGAGGATCAATCGCCGGACGTCTTCGATCCGGTGTCCTTCCAACGACTGGAAGATGGCACTATGCTCGCTATCCACGGGGAAAATCCTGACACCATGCTTTCGGGCTTCATCCTGCATCAACTTGCCGGCCATCACCATCGGTTCTTTATTGGCCAGGGCAATGTGTTTTCCGCTCCGGATGGCCGACAAGGTCGGGACGAGTCCGGCCGCTCCCACGATGGCGGAAATCACCAGCTCGGCATCCAACTCAGACGCCACCTGGGTGATGCCTTCTTCGCCGGCCATGATCTCCACCGGGAGATCGGCACACCGGTTTCGGAGCAACGCCGCTGAGGATTCAGTGGAAACCGCCACGGCTTGGGGTTTGAATTGGCGGATCTGCGTTTCGAGCTTATCGATATTATTGCCGGCCGTCAGTCCGACGACGCGGAATTCGTCGGGAAACCGTCGAACAATATCGAGCGTGTTGGTTCCGATCGATCCGGTTGACCCCAGGATGATAATCGACTTCATATTCTCTCCTCTCCTCTTTTATAGAGGCGGTGACAAACCGCGAACGTAGGCGACATAGTAGTAGAAGGCGGGGGCGGTGAACAAGAGACTATCGAGCCGGTCCAACATTCCGCCATGGCCGGGCAAGATTCCGCCGGAGTCCTTGACGCCCGTCCGACGTTTGATCATCGATTCGAGCAGGTCGCCGAGAAGACCGGTTCCTGTCAACAGTAGGCCAAGGATCAATGCATCTGACCGCGAGAGTTGCGAGGCAAACCACCATTGGGCCACTAATGCGGCACCGACGGCCAGTGCGAGCCCTCCGAGGACTCCCTCGACGGTCTTCTTGGGACTGACCGACGGCAAGAGAGGGTGTTTGCCCCACAGGGTCCCGGCATAGTAGGCGCCGGTGTCAGCAGCCCATGTGACCACCGCCAAAAAGAGGACGAGAAATTCGCCGGCCGGCAATGAGCGCGTTGATACCACTGTGCTGAGGGGAAAGCCGATATACAGCACACCGGAAAGGATAATCAGTATACTTTTCCACCGGCGATCAGTCTGACCGGATGAAACGGAAACAGCGATCGACACCATGAGAACCGAGGCAGCCAGCAGATGCGCCAAAGCGAAAGGCAAGT
Source organism: Nitrospira sp. (assembly GCA_030123625.1). Taxonomy (NCBI): domain Bacteria; kingdom Pseudomonadati; phylum Nitrospirota; class Nitrospiria; order Nitrospirales; family Nitrospiraceae; genus Nitrospira; species Nitrospira sp. Next base: position 298,370 of record CP126121.1, on the reverse strand, counting down.
GGTCACGAGCGACGAACAGGACAAACGCTGCAAGTCCGACTCCGACCGCGAGACGGTTGAAACGAGACTGAAAACAGATGTGATAGAACTCCACTAACGCAATGGACCCCACGGCGATCAACAGAAGCATCAAGGCCCATGGAGCGAGATAGGCGATGATGACATAGACCGTCGGGATAAGGACGGCTGCCGTATAAAGACGCCGGAGATCGAACCGTCGAGTGTGTGCAGGTGGGGTGGTCACGGATATCGAGCTGTGGACGATCGTTTTGGTGGTGGGTGGATGACCCACACGCTCACGAAGACACGGTGCTCAGCACGCGGCCAAAGCGGCGTTCCCGCCGTTGATACTCGATCAGTGCAAGCAGGAACTCACGTCGCCGAAAATCCGGCCATAAGGTCGGCGTAAAGCACAACTCCGTATAGGCCAGCTGCCACAGGAGAAAGTTGCTGATCCTGGTTTCTCCGCTCGTCCGAATCAGTAAGTCAGGATCTTGGAGCGGGTGCGTGTAGAGGTACTGCTGGATCATGGTTTCATCGATCAGGCTCGGTTGCACGGTTCCTGTCTGGACGTCCTCCACCAGAGTTTTCACGGCGTCGACGATTTCCGCTCGTCCTCCGTAGCTGAGGGCGACAGTCAGGATCAGTTTATCGAGGTGCGCCGTTTCTTTCTCGGTCGTGCGAACCCAGTGTTGAGCCGATGGCGGGAGCAACTCATGGCGACCAATGGCGCGGAAACATACACCTTGCTCGATCAAGCTGGCCCGTTCCGTAGAAAGGTAATGTTCCAGGAGCCCCATGAGTGCGCTGATTTCTTGTGTCGGACGGTTCCAATTTTCTTGCGAAAACGCATAAATAGTCAGAGCATGGATGCCGAGTTCCAGACAAAGAGTAATCATCTCTCTGACGGAATTGATGCCTTCGCGATGGCCCGCAATGCGGGGAAGCCCTCGGAGTTCCGCCCACCGGCCGTTGCCGTCCATAATGACCGCGACATGTTTCGGGAGCAGTTCCGGATCCAACTTGGCGGTCAATTCGCTCTCGGACAGGTGATCGAAACTTGAAGCCGGGTGGTGTGTCATACGAGCCTAGAGCGCCTCCTCCTGTCCAGCGCGAAAAGTGGAGAAAGTCTACTGTCGAGGGTATGGAATGTCAAACGATAACTCGGAAACGGCTTTAGAAATTCGGTCAGTGAGGATCATCGCATTGCGACCGTGGAAATGAATGGGCTATACTCGCCATCAGCCGACAGGGACGAGGAGGCAACCACACTATGCTCAAGCCGGTCCAATTAACCCACTTCGGTGTCACCGAACTCGAAGCCCAACATGCGCTCGATCGGTTGAACGTAAGGGATGTCGATTATGCAGATCTGTATTTCGAGTCCCGCATTTCGGAATCGGTTTCGATGGAGGAAGGCATCGTCAAACGGGCTGCGAAGAGCGTGTCTCAAGGAGTCGGGGTCCGTGCGACCGCCGGCGAAAAAACAGGGTTTGCATATTCAGATGAATTGACGAAGCGGGATCTGGAGATTGCGGCCGATACGGCACGCTACATCGCTAATTCCCCCAGGGGGGATTCCCCCGTTCCGGTGCCCATCCAGGGCCGACCGACCAGAGACCTGTATCCGATCGAACGGGCGAAGGCCGAAGTGGCGACGGCCGATCGGGTGGCGCTGTTGAATGAAATCGATGCCGAAGCCAGACGGTATGATCCCCGCATTAAGAATGTGATGGCTTCTTTTAACACTGAATATAAGGTCGTGGCTGTTGCGACCACTGATGGGGCGCTGGTGGGCGACATTCAACCGTTGTCCCGTCTGCAAATTACCTGTATCGCCGAGGACCATGACAATAGACAGGTCGGAAGCTTCGGTGGAGGAGGCCGAGTTGAGTTCGAATACTACCGCGAGGACAATCGGCACTTGAGCTATGCGCGAGAAGCCGCGAGAGAAGCGATCCTGAACTTGTCCGCGGTGGATGCTCCCGCCGGGGTGATGCCCGTGGTGTTGGCCGGCGGATGGCCCGGTATCTTGTTGCATGAAGCGATTGGTCATGGATTGGAAGCCGATTTCAATCGAAAAAAAACATCGGCGTTCTCGAATCTGGTCGGGAAACGTGTGGCGTCGGCCGTCTGCACGATCGTCGATGATGGAACTCTTCCGTTCCGCCGCGGCTCGTTGAATATGGATGATGAGGGAACGCCGACCACCTGCACCACGCTTATCGAGAAGGGCATTCTCCGACGCTATATCACCGATAAACTCAACGCCCGCCTCATGGGGATTCCGCTGACCGGAAACGGTCGGCGTGAGAGTTACCAAAGCGTGGTGCTTCCTCGAATGACGAATACGTTCATGCTGGCCGGTGAGGCGGATCCTCAGGATATTATTCGATCGGTGAAAAAAGGGTTGTATGCCGTCTCGTTCGGCGGTGGACAGGTTGATATCACCAACGGGAAGTTCGTGTTCTCTGCGAGCGAGGCCTACCTCATTGAGGACGGACGGATCACGTCGCCGGTGAAGGGAGCCACGTTGATCGGCAATGGGCCGGAGATCCTTACCAAGGTATCGATGGTGGGGCATGATCTGAAACTCGACAACGGCATCGGCACCTGTGGGAAGGATGGACAATCAGTGCCGGTCGGGGTCGGCTTGCCCACGATTAAAATCGATGAAATTACGGTCGGCGGTACACAACGTTAAGAGAGTCAACGGGTCATGAGTCATTGGTCAATAGGCAGACTAAACGAAGGGGAAGTCTCTACCCAACGACCATTGACCGATGACCAATGACTGAGAAAGAGAGCGCGTGCTTCAAGGTCGACGAGAACCAGAACCCACCCTGGCCGTAAACGGCTATACGCAGCTGGCTGCCGACGTCCTGGCTCGTGCGAAAGTCTGCGGCGCGACGGAGGCCGATATCGTAGTGGCCGATGGGGAGACTCTTTCGGTCCAAGTGCGGGTCGGCACAGTCGATCGATTGACGAAGGCGAGAGAGAAGCGGTTAGGACTGCGTGTCTTCATCGGAAAGCGATCCGCGACCACTTCCACATCCGACTTCACGAAAGAATCCCTGGAACGGCTTGTTGCAGACACGTGCACCTTAGCCAGGGCGGTTGTTGAAGATGACGTATCAGGGTTGCCGGATGCGGCTCAGCTGGCCACAGAGCAGCCGAGTCTCGATCTCTATGATGAGACGGTGGTCGATACGGAAACACAGATCGATTGGGCCAAGCGCGGAGAAGCCGCGGCGTTTGCCGCCGACCCGCGCGTCACGAACTCGGAAGGTGCGGAGTTCGATTCGTCATCGGGACGAGTGATGTTGGCGACCAGCCACGGGTTCGTCGGGTCCTACAAGAGTTCCACCTTTTCGCTGTCCGTCTCTCCCATTGCGACCGAGTCCGGGACCGGGACCATGCAGCGGGATATGTGGTACGAGGTCCAACGCAAGTTTGCACGGTTGGCATCTGCGGAATCGATCGGGCAAGAAGCGGCCAGGCGAGCTGTTCGCCGCCTAGGCGCGCGCAAGGTGACGACGAAGCGGGTACCGATCGTGTTCGATCAAGAAACGGCGGGGAGCCTGCTGGCAAACTTATGCAGTGCCGTATCCGGCTATGGCCTTTACAAACGAGCCTCCTTTCTTCTCGACAAACTGGGCCAGACCATTGCGTCCGATCTGCTGACCGTGTACGACGACGGCCGGATGGTCGGAGGTCTTGGATCTCGTCCCTTCGACGGCGAGGGGTTGGCCACACGGAAGAATACGATCGTCGAACGCGGCGTACTGAAGAGTTATCTGCTCGATACCTATTCCGGAAAGAAACTGGGGCTGCCGTCGACCGGCAACGCGTCGCGGAGCGTAGGCGAGAGTCCTTCCGTCGCCCCGACGAATTTTTATCTCGTCCCCGGCTTGAAGAGTCCGCAAGAGATTATCGGTTCCGTCAAGGACGGACTCTATGTCACCGAATTGATCGGGTTCGGAATTAATATGGTCACCGGTGATTACTCGCGCGGCGCCTGCGGGTTCTGGATCGAGAACGGAGAGTTAACCTACCCCGTTGAAGAAATCACTATCGCTGGGAACCTCAAACAGATGTTCAACGATATCGAAGTGGTCGGGAATGACCTCGTGTTCCGGGGGCGGATTGCGAGTCCGACACTCAAGATTTCCGAGATGATGGTGGCCGGTCATTAAGAGGATTTGTGATCAGACGAGAGCAATGGCCCATGGCAAGCGATGAGCGATTGTCGGAAGAAAGCTGTGTTAGGGAGAAAGTCGAGCTGTCACGGGGCGATTGCAGTAGCATTCATCGTTGCGTCGGCCGTAGGAGCTGGGGCTCGTGAGGTGGACAAGATGCGTATGACCTCAACTGCATTCAGCCACGAGGGGGCAATTCCGACAGCCTATACCTGCGAGGGAAAAGATATTTCGCCGCCATTGACCTGGAGCGGCTTGCCGACCGGCACTAAGAGCCTGGTGCTAATTGTCGATGATCCTGATGCCCCGGATCCAGCGGCACCGAAAATGACGTGGGTGCATTGGGTGCTCTATAACTTACCGCCGGCAACCGACGGCTTGTCCGAAGGTGTGAAGGCACTCCCGCCGGGAACTAAAGAAGGCATCAACGATTGGAAACGAACGGGTTATGGAGGACCTTGCCCTCCCATCGGTCGACATCGGTATTTCCATAAACTCTACGCGCTTGACGTCGTGCTGGCGGATCTGAAGCAGCCGACCAAAATTCAGCTTGAACAAGCCATGAAAGGCCACATTCTCGGCGAAACGTACCTGATGGGGACCTATCAGAAGGTCCGATGAGATGCGTCGGCATGACCTGATCCCGGAGAGAATTTCAGAGGTGATGAGCTATGAGATCGATATGGAGCGGCATTCTGTTCGCAATCGCATTCCTTCCTGCCGTCGGCGTCGCAGCCGATTTTCAGCTCACCAGCCCGACCATCAAGCATAGAGGCACCATCGGCAAGGCGCATGTCTCCAACGGATTTGGATGCAGTGGCGACAATGTCTCCCCTGAATTGCGCTGGACCAACGCACCGAAGGACACCAAGAGCTTCGCAGTGACGGTGTATGATCCCGATGCGCCGACCGGCAGCGGCTGGTGGCACTGGGTCATCTTCAATATTCCTCCAGATGTTACCGCGCTGGTTGCCGATGCGGGAAAACCGGACGGTTCCAGGGCTCCGCAACTCAGCATGCAGAGCATGACGGACTTTGGGCAGCCTGGGTACGGTGGACCCTGCCCTCCACCTGGGCATAAGCCGCATCGCTACATTTTTACGGTGTTTGCATTGAAAGTCGACCAATTACCGTTGAAGCCTGAGTCATCCGGAGCGATGGTCGGGTACTATCTCAACCAGAATGCTCTGGCCAAGGCTTCGCTCACCGGCCTGTACAGTCGCAAGTAACGACGAGTTGGAACCTCACACCATGCCGCTTGATGCCGAGTCGGGAAAGAAAATGCTGCAGCTGATCACGTCACGCTACGATGATCGGCATTGGCGAAAACAAATCGAAAAAACTCTTAGCCTGTCTCAGTCCGGCGTCGCTGATCCGATCCAGCAGCAGATCTTCATGTACCTCAAGCACGGCTTGAAAGCCTATAAGTCCCGCCGAGCCGATCCGGATTCCTGGATCATCGGGGGCTATGCCACGAAAGAAGTGATTAACCGGGCGAAATTCCAGCCGCAGTTCGTCGGATCGTCTATCACGAAAGAAGATGTGGCCTTTCTGGGGACCGATCCAGGAGACGAAGTAAATCAGGCTTGGTGGGAAGAGATGTTGGTTCAATGGTTCGACGTACCGGAGGAAGAGAAATCTGCTGAAAATGCCGACGAGCAATCAGCTGATTCAGATTCCTCACAGACGGTCAAATCGAAGACCTAGCCAATTCCATTTGCAAGCTAGGAGGCTGAAGCTATAATAGTCATCATGGAGTCAGCAAAGTACATCTACTGGCAGGACAACAATCAGTGGCTTGGATATCTACAAGAATTCCCCGATTACTGGACGCAAGGGGAGTCCTTGGAAGACCTCCAGGCCAATCTTCGGGAGCTCTTCCACGATCTCACCAGCGGCGAAATACCAGGCGTACGAAAACTTGCAGAGCTGACGCTTCGGTGAAGCGCAAAGGCCTCATTCGTCAGCTTGAAACCAGTGGGTGTCTGCTTGTTCGCCACGGCGAAAGCACGACTGGTATCACAATCCCGTCACGAAAATGTCCCAGCCGGTCCCGCGACACACCGAAATCAATGAACATCTCGCCAGACGCATTCTGAAGATGTTGGCAAATCCGTAAGCTGATCAGCTAATCTCGCTAGTGAAATGAGATGCGGGTCCAGTGTTTGGATGTGCCGGAAGAAGAGAAGCCGGTCGATAAAGTAGGTGGAAGGGCCAGGAGCCAGGCTCCTCTCTTCGAATCTAAGTGAAGGTATAGAGCCTTCCCAGACTGCCCCTAGCAACGTTGCGATAACACGCATCGATCAATGGCGATCCTTTATGGGTAAGAAGCCAATTTGAAAAAACGAAACTGATAGGCAGTAAGGCCTGTCCTGCGTGCAGTACAGCCATGCGCCGAGGACTAACCACATTGTATTTCAAACGCGGTGGGTTTCTGCTGATGTGGAAAACGCCAATGCCATGCTCTGCGGACGGTGCGGAGCGAAAAGCATACCGGAGATCCTGTCAATAGGTGTGTAAATGGAATCAGCGGCGGTCCTCTCCACGACGTTGGTCGTTCGGAGGTGAATCCAGTGTTCTTTCGGAAACGCGTAGAAAGTGACCATCCGGACCCAGTCGCGCAGCAGGGTGTCCACGGCCTTGGATCTGTCTTACGGTACAGGCGGACGAAGGTGTTGCGTTGCCGCTCACACTCGGCCTGCGTCTCAGCAGAAGATTACCCGAATAAATCCATCTGTGTCGGCTGGGATGATTCAATATTCAGGACTGGTGCGGCTGGGGTAGGGGCTTTGCTGGTTGGCTCGGCCGGTTTGGAGTGGCGGTCGAGAAATTCTTTCAGCTTCTTGAAATCCTCTTTCAGCGTTTCAAGCAGGTTGCCTTGATGGAGGGCGGCGGCTGGGTGCAGCAACGGAAAGATGACGAAGTCCTTCATGTAGAAGGCTTGTGCTTTTACTTTGGTGATACCGACTTTGCGTTCCAATAGAGTTTGAGTAGCCCAATTGCCCAAGGTGCAGACCAGTTTTGGCCGAATCAGCTGGATCTGCTGCATCAGGAACGGCTTACAGGTTTCCACTTCGTCTTGCTCCGGGTCGCGGTTGTTCGGCGGTCGGCACTTGATGACATTCGCAATGTAGATTTGATCGCGCGAGAGGCCTGCCGAGGCCAAGAGGTCGTTTAAGAGCTTTCCAGCCGCTCCCACAAATGGCTCGCCCTTCTGATCTTCATTGAAACCTGGCGCTTCTCCCACAAACATGATACTGGCGTGAGGATTCCCGACGCCAAATACGACTTGGCTGCGCCCTAGCTTTGCCAGCTTACAGCGCTCGCAGCCGACGAGGGATTGAGCGAGGTCTTGGAGAGGGGTGAGTTCCATGAGTTGAGGACGGTGAAAATTGGTAGCGATATCTTAAAAACGGAAAGCCGGGATGTCAATCGAGATAATGTTGTCCAAGAGCGAGGAGGAATGGCTATGAAGCTCACGGGCGTGGGAAGTGTGCTGTTGACAATGTTGCCGGCACTGGCCGTTGCCGCTTCGGCGGAACTGACTGCGTTTGCAGATAACCCCTTTTGTGAAAAGGTGGTGGCGTTGTTCGGAGAACATCTGAACCTTAACGCTGAGCTATCGAAGACGGTGCAGTGGGAGCCGGTCCAGTTAAAAGGGCAGGGGCCACCGACGCGGCGCTGCTCGAGCTTCGACAAGACGAAAATGGATCTTGACAATGATGGGTATGAGGATCTTGTGGTGAAGGCGACCTTCTGTCTGAAAGGTTCCCCAAGCGACAGCCTCTACGTGTTTCCTGCCGACAGCACCGTTCTTGAACAGGCAAGCTGGCAAGATCTCAGTCCGCTGCTGGCGACCCACAATAAGTTTGAACGAACCGGCGGGACCTATCCCCTGACAGCGCTCCGGATTGATAAGGTCCCCACTCCTCCAATACTGAAGACATCCTTTTCACTTCAACCGTTCTTAATTGATGATCAGTCCTATCTTGGCCTGACGGATACTAGGCGAGAGTGGATGGTCATCGCGAAGTATCGAGGTGGTGAGCGATTTGAGGATCTTTGCTATCTGCGCGCAGGAAAGTTTTAGCTACCTCCCTGTATCCTTTTGCTGCCAGTATGTATACTTTTCCATTCTTTCTACCAGCGCGTCCACCAGGTGATTGCCGGCAAGTTGCCGAATTACGAGCTATCAGGCGAAGTGGAAGCCGACGAATGTTATTTCGGCGGCGTGCGGAAAGGCCAGCGCGGGCGGGCTGCTGCCGGGAAGGTCCTGGTGTTTGGCCTTTTAAAACGGGGCGGTCATGTAGTGGCCGCCATCATTCCCAATGCCAAATCCCAGACGCTCATGCCCCTCATCCGTGAGCGGGTTCGGCCCAATAGCCTCGGATACACTGACAGCTTCACGGCCTATGACACCCTTGAGGTCTCCGAGTTTCGTCACCGACGTGTGAATCACAGTAAAACGTTCGTCTCGAAACGCGGCCACCACATCAAGGGCATCGAAAACTTCTGGAACCAGGCGAAGCGGCATCTGCGCCGGTTTAACGGAATCCGCAAGGAGAGCTTTTACTGGTATCTGAAGGAGTGTGAGTGGCGCTTCAATGGCGGCACTCATCAACGGCTGCTCAGGCAGCTTACACAGTGGTACAAATCATCCAAACACTAGTCCTTAGCTACGTCAGCCTCGAACAATATCTATGAGGCGGACGGATCTGTGCTATCTATGCGTCGGACAATTTTCACTATTCGACCCGGTGGCCTTTTGCCGCCAGACAGGTATCCCGCATAGCATTGATGGTCGAAAGGCCATGCAGTGCACGGGCATGGTCGGCGGGACTTTGAGAACCGGCACCGGACGGAAACGGTGAACTTAGCTGAAGAAGTGTTAGTCGTTCGCCAAACCCGCTTTGTACTCACACTTCCTGTGATCTCGTTCCACGTCATATCGGGTGAATTCAGCTGGGTGTCCTTCACGTTCGTAGGGACTTTGCGTGCAACCTCCCCACGATCAGCGGAAGCGCGAGCACGAAAAATTGGGGTCCATGAAATCATTGGTTACTCGTACCATGATGGCATCCCCGCATCAAGCTGAGTGACCCGTGACCAGCTTCGCACAGCGGAGGGCACTGACGAGCGCACTCTCCAGATTGGCCGGCCATCCGGTATCGGTCCATGCCCCGGCGACGAACAAATTCTGAATGGGGCTCTGTTGAAGCGGACGCAGGCGCGCGACACCGGGCGTAAGCGACAGGGCGGCGTGGTGTTCTCGAAAGACTGATCGAACGGTTACCTTCTCCCTGTCCGTTTCAGAGAACAATTCGCATATCTCGGTCAGCGCGGCATCGACCACCTGATCGTTGTTCAACTCGATGAGCGTGTTTCCGACGGCGGACAACCGATACCCGATCTCGCCTGAGCCGAGTGATGTGCTGGTGATCTGATGGAATGGGCGGCCCGATAGGAGAAGCAGCCGAGGCCGTTGCTTCGTAGTCGGGCAGGTCAATTGAATCACGACCTCGCTCAAACTTTTGAGCTCGGCGATCTGTGCGAAATAGGCGTAGCGTGTCAGCAGCCGTTCCGGCAGCAGCTGCAATAGATGTTGGTAGGACAGCGCAATGACGTACCGGTCGGCCCGCAGCCTGGTGTCGTCATGAAGCCGGACTTCGCTCACGCCGATCTGTCCAAACCGAAGGGTAGGCCGATGGGCCAGGGAGACAATCCGCACATCACTCTGGCGGAGCGACTGTTTCATGGGTGCCATGAACCGGTGGTCGACGGAGCCGGTCAAATGTATGAGCCTCGCGTCTGACGCATCGCGAAGAAACACGGTTGAAAGCAGGTGAACGAAGGTTGCGGCGGAGAGACGCGTCAGCGCATTGCCGGTCAACCATTGGACGAGCGGACCCCAAATTCGTTCTCTGGCTTCATGACTTTGTCCGGTGGCCGTCAGCCATTCATCCGCGGTCCGGTTCTCCAAATCCGCCGGGAGGGTTTGGGCCTGTTCCCAAATTTGTTCGACATGGGAGAAGAGTCTCCACCGATCCTGCCAGGAAAGGCCATGAAAACTGAAGAGGCTCATCATCCATTGAAAGGCTCCCGGGAGGCGGGCCGACTGATAGGGGACGATTCGCCCATCGGGCAGCCGAAATTCCAGTGGAATCGTTCGGTCGGCTTCCGAAGACCCTTCTCGGTCGAATGCACGAAGGATCTGCCTCGTCTGGTGGTGACATCCCAGAATAATCGGGGCGGGTTGTGATGCATCGGTCCGGAATCCATCGAGCCAGTCCGGATGATCGAGCAGAGTAATGTGGTAGCCCTGTTGGTGAAGATGGTACGCAGTTGCCAGACCGGCCAGTCCGGCGCCGAGTATGAGGATGGTGTGTGAGAACGGCGGGGTCACAAGAATAGGGAGCGGAGCCAAATACGCAAGGCAATAACTACTCGGCGCGCGGTGGTGAGACTGATACGCGGTCCGAAGACCTGATAGTTCGACTGTTCGATCCGTTCCAAAATCCGACTGTAAATACCACGCATGATTTCTGCCACGGTCAGCGCGCGGCGCTCCCGAGGCGATAGTCCCATGAGGGCCGCATCGGCCCGCTTGTAATAATGGTGCGCTCGGGAGGCCTCATATTCCATCAATGCGCGGAACTCCGGAGAATAGCTTCGATTAAGTATGGCTTTTTCAGAATGATTCCACTTCCGTAAGTCGTCCAACGGTAGATAAATCCGACTTTCGGCGGCATCTGTTCCGACATCGCGGAGGATGTTTGTCAGTTGGAAGGCCATGCCGAGTGCCACTGCATAATCCTGCGCGCGCGCCGATGTGACACCGAAGACATGCAAGCAGATGAGCCCTACTACGGAAGCGACGCGATAGCAATAGAGTGACAGCTCATCGAACGTGACATAGCGATTGTGGAACAGGTCCATCTCGACGCCTTTGATCAATTCCTCGAAGTACGCCTTGGGAATTCCCAAGGCCTTCACGTGGCGGGCGAGGCTCACCATGATGGGAGTGGTCGGGGTGCCGGAATATACCGCGTCAAGCTCCTCACGCCAACGCTTGAGTTCGTCTTTTGGGTTGCTCCCGGCGGTCGGTTCATCGACGGCACTGTCGACGGCCTTGCAGAAGGCATAGACCGTGTACATGGCGTCGCGTTTGGCCTTGGGAAGGAACAGGAACGAATAGTAAAAATTACTGCCGCTTTTCTTGGTGTAGGCGGTGCAATAGGCTTGCGCTTCAGAGACCGTCATGACGCGCAGTCCGCGGTGAGTGTCGTGGCCTCAAGTTTGATCGCTTTGGTCGGATCGAGAGGATGGTCGGGTGTGGGGTGCAGAATAGCCGCAAGCAACTCTACGCCGTCGACGAGTCGTGGACCAGGACGGCTGAAGAGGGATGAGGCATCGACGACGTAAAGCTCCGCCCGTCGTTGGCAAGCTTGCCGCCATGCATCACCAAGGTGTCCGACGTGCCTGAGCTCATTGACCGTGCGTTCGACGGAGTAACCGCAAGGCATCACAAAGATGACATCGGGCCGAGCGGCCTCCACAGCATGCCACGTCGTTTCATGCGATGGGGCATGCTGAGATCCAAGGACGTCGCGCCCACCGGCGAGCTCAACCATTTCCGGAACCCAGTGGCCTGCGACATAGAGAGGATCCAGCCATTCGAGACACACCACGCGGGGGCGCGATGACGTGCTGCCGATCTCTGCACGCACGTGGTCTACTCGACGACGGAGCTCCTTGGTGAGTGCCCGTCCCTTCGCGGGTACGTCTGCCGCACCGGCGATGCGTTCAATATCATGGATCATGTCGTCCAATGTCGTTGGGCTGAATGTCAGTACTTCGGGTCGATGCTGAAGTGATTCAATCGCGCGGGTGAGCTGGTCCGGCGTGATGGAGCAGACGTGACAGAGGTCCTGCGTCAGGATAAGGTCCGGACGGGCGCGGCAAAAGGCATCCTCATTGAGTCGGTAGAGCCGCTGTCCTGACGCAACCAGCTCTTTGACCTGTTTGTCGATTTCCCTACCGGATACTCCGTCCGTACCGACGAGGGGTTCAATCATGACGGGAATGTGCCGAATCGAGGCAGGAAAGTCGCATTCGTGGCTGATACCGACCAGTCGGTCGGCCAAATCCAGAGCGGCGACCATTTCTGTTGCTCCGGGGATGAGTGAGCAGATTCTCATCGTTGTAATAAACTCATGTAGCGTCGTTCTCGCATCGCGTAGATGAAGATTGCGCCTTGCCTCGAAGACACTGGGCGCTCACGGGACACGGCCCGCTCACCATCTTGCCGGCGTGCGCAAACGTGGTGCTCTTTCTTCATCGCACCGTGCGCCTCATTATTCTTCGCGTCGTGGACCTTATGCCGGCCACAAGCGGATGCGCAAATCCTGAAGGCGCGTTTCGCCCAAACTATAGCTGATTGCATCGGCCTCGTGAAGATCCTGTATGGTGTGCGTATTGGCTACCGCCAAGACCTTCATTCCCGCTGATCGTGCAGCCCGGATGCCGGGACGGGAATCTTCGATAGCCAAGCAAGCATCCGGAGGGATCGGAGCAGCGGAATGCCGACGGTTTAATCCGGCCAGGGCCTGCAGAAACGGTTCCGGATTCGGTTTGCCGCACGTCACATCCTCCGCGCTGGTAATATGACCGAACGCTTTTCGGATTCCGATTTGTTCCAGCACCAACTCGATCTCGGCACGCAAGGCACCCGAGGCGATGGCAATGGGATAGGTGGCCGCGGCATCTTCAACGAATTCCTTGACACCCGGAAAAATCACCAGGTGATCCTTGATCGAGGTCAAATAGGCGGCGGCCTTTTTTGCCATCAACTCTTCGACAAGCGAGGGAGAGATCCGGCGTTGATTGATGCGTAGCGCTTCCAGAATACATCCATGATCATCGAAGCCGAGATAGTCGGCATAATAATCCGGTTCGGTCAAAATGATCTCGATGTCTGCCAGTGTCCGGCGCAGACTTTCAAAGTGAAGCGGCTCGGTGTCGGCGATGACACCGTCGAAGTCGAAGATTACGGCCTGCATGGATTCCTGAGGGTCGTGATGTCTCACCCATATGATGATGGCGCAAACGGGCGGCAGTATAGCACAGAGAGCGGCGATCGTATCGCCGTCCTCTGTGCCTGGTGAGTGAGTGCAAACAGGCGATCAGGGTAGTAATTTAAGCTGCTTCTCAGCCAGCCAGCCTTTCGTGCCGAAGTCACTCCGAACTGAATAAACCCATTCGCCGGCCTGCAGATCGCCGTCGAGAATCGTGAAAGCGGTTCCCGGTGGAATGGCCGGTCCCGATTTTGTCCCTTCTGGATTTTGAGCCAGGAGCACTTTTGCCCCGGGATTCGTTGGATCCGCGAGAACGCTGACTCGTTGTCCTTCGCTGAACAGCGGAGTCGGTGAAGCGGTGTTTGATACAGCGGGTGCCGGCGCCGGCGGTGGCGAGGCTTGCATCGAATTTGAGGGCATCGGTGTCGGCTGGCTGGATGGAGGTGCAGGAACGGGAACCGGTGTCGGCGCTGCAGCTTGAGGCATCTCGACTGGTGCCGCAGGAGATGGAGCCGAAGCAGCGGCTTGAGGCTGAGTCGCCGGGACAGGCGGCGCCGGTTTCGGTGGTTTTCGGGCGATTTGCGGCGGCGATGGTTGTGGGGACGACGATTCGCCCAGAAGCGGTCCGACATACTCCATGATCATCTCCGGCTCCATCGCGACATAGGCGCCGGCGCCGATTACGATCAACACAAGTACCCACAGAAGAGGGCGTCCACTCGATTTCTTAGGCGGCTTCATGGGCGAAGGCGATCGAATGGTGGTCGTCTGTTCCAGTTCCTCTTCCGTGAATTCCAGATCCGGTTCCGGTTGACGAGCAAAAAACAGGCTCCAATTCAGAGGATTGCCGGTGAACGTCGGACCCCACACAGTAGCAAACATCGAGCACCTCCCTCCAGCGGACAGCATCGTACACTCTGAAAAAGTACTTATCACCAAGCCTGGGGGCTGTCAATTGAGTGTAAATATTCAGCCAAGTCGATCTTGCAAGTCGATCTTGATAGATAGGCGACGCAACGGGCTGTACATGGGGCCAAGACGGTGCCGGACGTTCTCAGCTGCCGGATCCATACATACTCAGCTCTGTGCAGCCGAGCGTGATTAATCATGAGGAAGCAAAGTTCACTCGGACCTCTTGCATGTCTATGGAAGCGGCAGGCACAATGTTGTGGTCGACGATCATGAAGTCCTACCGTGAAGAACTCTGGTTTGAGACAAAGACCAGACGAGCCTACATCAATATCACGCCCCACGTCGAAGCAGTGGTCAAGAAGAGTGGGATACGGGAAGGTCTCGTCCTGGTGAACGCCATGCATATCACGGCCAGCGTGTACATCAATGATGATGAGCCCGGCCTGTTGCGGGACTACGATGATTTCTTGGAACGGCTTGCTCCTCAAGAGGCGGTGTACCGGCATAACGACACCGGCGAGGACAATGGCGACGCTCATCTGAAGCGACAAGTGATGGGGCGAGAAGTCGTCGTCGCCCTCACAGAAGGAAAACTGGACTTCGGTCCCTGGGAGCGAATTTTTTACGGCGAGTTCGACGGACGTCGTCGCAAGCGGGTCCTCGTGAAGATTATTGGTGAATAGGGACGTGCGCCGATCTGTGCGGGGTGAGCGCGGATAATCGTTCTGAGGCTTGCATGGGTAGGAAAAGTTTGGCAACATGCGTTTTGAGTTGTCGAGTCGTCAGCAGGGAGCCTTGATGTTAGGCTGGTCTCGTCCCGATCCACTCACGCGGGATCTCATTCATCTCATCAATGCCCGTCGCCACGATCATGGCGACACCGATGATGCGATCGATACCTTGCAGGCGTTTCTCGAGCAAGGACGGGAGCACGATCTACTGACCGTGCTGGCGGCGCTCGACGAAGAAATGGCCGAATGGCTGTTCGATCTGGTCGCCGAGGCGAGCTGTACGTTGCTGTTGGACGGACCGAACGACGAAAAGCCGGCTTATGCCACGATGGCGGCTCTGGAGCTTCCACTGCAGGCGAACTTAACCGCCCCTCTCAAGCTGAAGATTGATCCGATCGCCACGGCCGATCTCCTGCAAAAGTATCTCCAACTTTCTGCTGGAACAGTGGTTCGCGTCGAGTCGCGCCTCTTGACCGATGCTACCTTGGAGATGTTGAACCTTCAATTGTTCCATGACCACCTTGTGACGGTCGCAGATTCCAGGCGTGCCCAATCCGTGGCGGCACGGTTGCTTCCTCCGGTCGAAAATACCGCGTTTCTCTTGTTTGAGCTGATCGGCGCTCCGGATCCAGGTTTGCCCGATGCATGGGAGGATCGACAGCGCCGTGAGATTCTCGAAGGGTTGGTGAAACAATGTCCGGAGCTGGCATGTGCGCCGGATACGATTGAGGCGCCGGTGTACGCCGCCTATGCCATGTTCGATGCGCAGAATGCGGTACGCCTCCATCATCTTGCCGATGAGACCGCCGCAGTATGGAGGGAACTGGATCCGCTGGTGAGATCCCGTACGATCGTCCATCTCCATACGCAATGCGGAAATGGAGTCTATATGCCCGTGTGGACCGACCTGTTCGATCCGGAACTTCCTGATGAACATGGTCCGGTGTGGACCTCTCCCGATGTTTGGGTCTTCACCGCCGATTTGCCGATTGAATGGCCGGGTGAGATGTTGACTAATCGGCTATTGGCGGAAGGCTGTACCAGGTTCGAGAATCATATCGTCGAAACCCCGGACAACTGATCCGGCTGCTCCTGATTGATCTTTTCCTGCCTCTTTCGAACCTATCTGTTCGGTCGTCGGCACGGTGTGCGCAAAACGTCCGTTTCGGTGATTTTCCTCCATCTTTATTTTATTCTCACCGTCATGAAAACGACTCACACTCGATCCGGGAACGCTGCCACGAACTCCACCTCAGTGGTGGGATTGATCTTAATCTGGACTGTCATCTGGGCGAATTTTCCATCAAAGGAAGAACTCTTCTCGGCGCAATCGGCTTCATCGAGCGGTGAAGCGCAGGGCGGACCTGAGCTCGATCTCACGATTCCTGGCGTAGTCAGCCGGCCTGCCGAAAAATCGGCGGGGACGGCAGACGCATTGTCGGGGGCCACTTTTGGCGGATTGTCTGTCCCGAGCGACAGGCGTGCCAAGGAAATCGCAGAAGTGAAGTGCGAGGCGGAAGTCCAGCAGTACTGCCCCGATTCTCTTGAGGGTGAAGATCGGCGGCGGTGTGTGATGCAGCGCCTCAAGCGATTGGATGCGCCCTGTCAACAGATCGTCCGGCAACGGTTGGTACGCTGGAGGGAAGCTGAAGGCTATAAGCGTGCCTGCGCCGAAGATATGAAGCGGGTCTGTTCGGCGGTACAGCCAGGTGATGGCCGCCTTCTACAATGTTTGCAGGAACACGAACAGGACCTCTCGGAAGTTTGCTATCAAAGCCTACCCAAAGGCCGTCTTCATCTCCGGAACTGAAGATTTGTGTATCTGGCGCAGCGACCGCACAGCTTTGTTTGTGTCGCTTTCAACTGTGACGCGATTCATAGACTGCGATAGAGAAGAGTCGGTTGGCAATCGAATCTCTACGCGGCTAATCCTTCCAAGCAGGCCCGAAGTTCCATGGCGAATTCGCCGGCGCGGCGATAGCGGTGAACCGGGTCTTTGTGCAACGCTCGATCCAGGACAGCCTTAATGGCAGGAGAGAGATCAGGTCTGATCGCTCTTGCGCTGAGATGCGGCGTGTGAGCGATGGCAAACAGCAGTGCCGAAACGTTGTCCGCAGTAAAGGGAGGACGACCGGTGAGGAGCTCGAACATCACGACGGCGAGCGAAAAGATATCGGATCGTCCGTCCACCTTTTTCCCGGCGATCTGCTCCGGAGACATGTACGTGGGAGTTCCCATCACGATATTTGTCTGGGTTTTTGACGAGGTTGTCATCTTAGCAATGCCGAAGTCCATAATCTTGACCATCTCGTCCGTGGTCAGCATGATGTTTGCCGGTTTGATGTCGCGATGCACGACGCCCTGCTGATGAGCATAGTCCATCGCTTCGGCGACCGTCGCCAGTATCTGAATCACTTTTTCCAGCGGCAGGAGATTCGGTTTTCGCGACCACTGCTTGAGCGTGGTGCCCTGAATCACCTCCATGGCGATGTAGCCGAGGTCGTCTTCTTCCCCGGCGTCGAAGATCGTGACGATATTGGGGTGAGAGAGTCGCCCCGTCGATTCTGCCTCCCGAAAGAACCGAGCCTTCACTTCCTGTCGTTTATCGCGATCGCCGATCTCGTCGAGCCGCATGGTTTTGATCGCCACGAATCGCTGGATCGTCGGATCTTTCCCAAGATACACCACTCCCATCGAGCCGCGTCCCAATTCCTTCAACACCTTGTACCGACCGAGCGTGTTGGGCGGACCATTCTGCGTGGTGGGAATGTGCGCGGCGGTATCGGATTGACTGCGTTCTCGTTCCAGGTCGATTTCGTCGTCACCTTCGGCTCGCAGTCCCAGTTCTTTATATCGAGTCGATTCTGCAGGATTCGCGAAAAAACGGCGAAGAGCCTTGAGATGCCGGAGCCACGCAGTGGTGATCCAAAACCCGACCAGTGTCAATGCCGCCGCATAGGTCAAGGCATAGCGGGTGGGTCCCACATGGTCCAGAAGCGAAAGCCCCTCGATATGAAGAGTTTTATCCACTACGATCACAATGAACAGGATCGTGACTGGAAGCACCAGTTGTCGCAGAAACGAGAACCCTCGTCCGTTATCCGGCATCTGCCGGAATGCGCGGAGCGAAAGGAGGCAAAGAGCGACCAGGCCTGTTCCTTCAACGATGAGGCGAAGAGTTTGGGAGCCGGTCAGGCCGAACAGCGTGAGTGGAAACGACTGCGCCTCCGGCAGTTTGCTCAGTACGGGACCGGCAAAGAGGGCGACCAGTGCGGCAAGCACATATTGAAGGGTCCAGCTCGGCGCGTTGACCATTGGTGACGAAATCTGAAGATAACAGAGTCTAGCGGATACCGAAGAGGAGTCAATGAATTGGGAAAAATATGCGGAGGATGCCGCGTTAGAGACGTCCGGCGGCTTCCTTCATCTTGGGAAGCAACGATGTCGGAATGTGCAACGTGCCCTTGCCGATGCCGACCTCGATGTCGGGTTTCGTGAGGCCATGAAAGTCGCTTCCGCCGGTGACCAACAGACCGAGTTGTTGAGCCAGACTGAGGTATTCTCGAGTTTGTCGCGCCGCATGTGTACTATAGTAGACCTCTACCCCGTCGAGTCCGTCGGCTTTGAGTTGTCGAACGAGATCGATCAGCGGTTGCTCTGTGACTTTGACCCATGTCGGGTGAGCGAGGACGGCGAGTCCGCGAGCGGCCTTGATCCAGTGAATGGCTTCGGTAGGGCTCGGCAGCTCGCGAGCAACGTAGGCCGGTTTGCCCTCGGCAAGAAACCGATCGAAGGCTTCTTTGGCAGAAGTGACGACGTGTTTGTCCATTAAGACTCGGGCAATGTGTGGTCTGCCGATCGAATCGGTGCCGGCGAGTGCACGGACTTCGTCATACGTAATGTCGATTCCCAGGATCTGTAATCGTTCGATGATCAGTGGATTCCGACGGTGACGAGCGTTTCGCAAGGCCTCCAGGCGCTCGAACAAATCGGAGTCCTGCCGATCAAGGAAGTAGCCAAGAATGTGGAGCTCTGAGCTGCCGATGGTCGAGCTGATTTCCACTCCCGGTATGACCTCGATTCCACATTCTTGTCCGGACGCCACGGCTTCAGCGACACCGGTCATGATGTCGTGATCGGTAATGGCTAAAGCCGTCACGCCGGCTTGGTGTGCCAGCCTAATGACCTCCGTCGGTGTACAACTTCCATCAGAGTGGGTGGTGTGGAGATGAAGGTCTAAGCGGCTCATGTAAATGATCCAGGTGGTGGGGGTTTCTGAGCCACGAGTTGCGCCGTGTAAATCGATTCCGAGGGTCGGTTTCCTTCGTGGAGCCCTTCATCATAATGGAGAATGCGGAGGCCGGGTGTGAGGTTCAAAAGTTCACCATGCGCAAGGCAAAACTCCGGACGCTTCGGATGCCGGCGCCGGATGTGATTATCGACGGTGAAGGTTTCATACAACAAGACACCGCCGGGTTTCAACGCGTCGATGAGATGGGGGAAGAGCGGTCGATTCAAGTAAAAGAAGATGAGGACGGCATCGTATGTTTCATGCCCGAGATTCGGCTCCTGCGTCGGCTGCTCCAGATCAAGCACTCGCGATGTGATGCCGGTGAGGTGCCGTGCCCGAGCATCGGCAGACAGTTGCGCGAGGGCCTGCTCATCGCGATCGACGGCATCGATCTCGTAGCCCAGCGAGGCGAGGAACAGCGCATGGCGGCCGCTGCCGGAAGCCACGTCGAGGATTTTCCCTTTGGGAAGGCGATGAAGTTGTTGAAGGAGAAATGAGGCCGGTGGCGGATCTGCGCGGAGTACCTGCTGTGTGAGCCTTGTGCGTTCCATGCAGATTCCGAGGGAGCGGGTTACGAGGGAAATCGGGGGATGCAGCTTCCGTAGCCACAGCTTGATACGATCGATCGGGAATTCATCGAACAGAGTTATCAAGAGTCGTTCCGCCAGCGTTTCCAGCAGCTGAGACTCCCGAGCGGTTCCGATGTCGATGACACGCTGAGCCACTTTCGCGTAGTCGATCGTGTGAGCAAGATCATCGGACAATCCTGCCGCCTCCAGTCGACAGTCCAATTCCAAATCGACGGCGAGCGGTTGCAGGCGAGCGCGTTCATCGGGCGTTACGCCGCAGCGGGCGCGGAACTCCAATTGCTCGATGACGATATGTCCACCCATGTCCACATTGTCGAAGATGGGATTTCAGGCTGTCAAGGGAGAGGGCTCGGGAGGCGACAGACGCCCCGTTTACGGCGGTCAGAGGAAGTAACGGCTCGTATCGAACTTGTACTCCATATTATCAATCAGCCGGACGATGTGGTGACGGTACGCGCCGACCTCGTCTTTTTCAGTCAAGTCCAACTCGGGGCCGTTATCGACGGGAGTACCCTGCGCATCGGTGATGACTTTGACGACCGGCCGTTCGCTCGCGGTCTTATCGGCGGCAGGCTTGAGCACGACGGCGAATTCATCGGAGTCGAGGACCACCATGCTTCCGATCGGAATGATTCCGACGCAATTGACGAAGAGTTTGAGCAGGGTCGCATCGAAACTCCTCCCGGATTTTGCAAGCATCATATTCAGCACTTTCGAGGGCGACATCGGCTCTCGGCGGTAGACACGGGAAGATGTCATGGCATCGTAACAATCGGCGATCATGAGAATGCGCCCCGTCAAAGAGAGTTTCCACGGTGTTTCCAATTTGGGATAGCCCGAATAGTCGAAGTTCATGTGGTGTTCAAAGGATGCCGCGGCCATGCGGGCCGGAAGGTTGGTGATGCCGCGTAACTGCGTGAGACTCAAAACTCCTTCCGTGGGGTGGTTACGCATCATCGTCCATTCGTCTTCCGTAAACTCACCCGGTTTATTCAGGACCTCAAGAGGAATGGCCGACTTTCCCATGTCGTGAAACAACGCGGCCAAGCCGAGATCGGCCAACTCGACTTTCGGATAGCCGGCCCTGTTTGCAAGAGCGATGGAGAGCAGTGAGACGTTGACGGAGTGATTATGTGTGTATTGATCATGGCAGCGAAGGGTCGTGAGGCCCAACATGATCGGCTCGTCCTGCATCATCAAGTCGACGATATTCTGAATGGCCCGTTTCGCCTGCCGAAAGTTCAGCGCTTTGCCGTCTCGGGACGACTGAACCAGATTGCCGACCGCGTCGGCGGCTTTACCATACGCGGCTTTCGAACGTGCCTTGTGCCGAGCCCTCGAATCCATGTCCTCCGCAAGGTTTTCTTTTAGGTTGAGAAATCGAGGGTCCTTCAGTTCGATGCCGGTCACGGCTAGGTTCATCAGCTCCTGTCGGAAGTCTTCGATCGACTTCGTTGTCGGGTCAAGACTGACGAAGAGATGGGCGAACTCTCGAAGGTCCTTGGAAGAAACCGATGAGGAAAAGGTCAACCCGCCGATCCGCCACTTTTTCAAGGCGTCAAGAATGCTTGAGACGACCAGCATTTGTTGCGCCGTCACTTTCAGATGGTGTTCACCGAGGAAGAGAAAATCGTCCTGCACCCACAAGGTGACCGGTTGGTCGTGGGAAAGGGTTTCAATGAGGGTCAACATCGTTTCGACGGGTTTGTCGAGAGCGGCGTTGGCCCGACCATGGATCTTCGACGTCTTAATCAACGTATTCAGCTGTGTGATGAGCTGAAATCCCAGCATCACCAACTGCTGGTCGAGGATATCTCCTGCTTCCGACCCTTGGCCGATCTTCTGCGACAGCGACTTTTCGTGTGTCAGAATCGGCTGCATCGTATCTCCGTTGGACGGGTTTCGCAGAGACGTTGACCGTCGTTCCTTCATGATGAGCTTTCTAGTGCGTTGTGCCGGTGGAGGGAACGCCGCGTTGTAGCCGTTGAGCTTGCGACAATGCCGCGGCGCACGCTTGACGAACCGCGGCGCTTCCCTTTTGAGCTCCTATGGAGAGAGCCGCGATGGCGGCAGGGGTGGCGAGCTTTCCGAGCGTTTCTGCTCCGATGACCGCCAATTCTTCTTTTTTCCTCCGATTCATCCAGGCCCATTCGGTCATCAGACGTTGCCAATAGGGAACTGCTTCGTCGCCGCATGTGGCGCGGACAGCATAAAAGACCGCTCGGCGCTCACTGATGGGGCGATCCATGAACCCTTCTTCCGACAGAAGAGGAGACCAAAGCGAGAAGGGAACGGTGTACTGGCCGGACATGAGCAGCTTGAGCGAGGCGAAACGGACCCCTTCATCTTCATCGGTCGAGAGGGAGAGGAGTTTCGCGCCATTGCCGTTGGGCCGGAACAGGCCGAGGGCGCGAATCACTTCCCGACGAACCTGCGCGTCGGGATACCGGATCAATTTTTCGACTGGTTCGGCGAACTTGAGGTTATTCCATTTGATCAAGATTGAAAGCAGATTACGCACATACCCAGGCCTCCGATCCGATAATCCTCTCAGCAAGGGATCCGGGTGATCCTTTGCCAAGACCGCCAGGGCTTCCGACACAATGGCTTGGTGGACCGGTGATGTGACGTTCGCAAGAAGCGAACAAAGCGAGGAGACGGCATCCGTTTTCATCAGCGACAAAATGGTGGACAGCCCTTTCACATCGGCGTTGGGGTTGCGGTTGAGATAGACCTCGATCATCTTCACCCGTTCCACGCGACCGAGTCCATTGAGGAGAGAGGCCAGCTGTTGCTTGTGTTCCTCTCCCAAATCAGGCCGCACGGCATCCGTTTCGTGGAGGAGACTCAAGACGTTCTCCAACACCGTCCATTTGCCTTCACGAAGAAGGGATTCCACGACATTGCTCCACAGACTGAAGAGTTTCGTCAGCAAGGCCGGGGATTTCTCCGACGCGAGGATCGCGGTCAGCATGTCCAGGAGGTACATAAGACTATCCTGTTTCCGCTCAGCCTCGATTTCTTGCGCCAAGACGGCAAGCTCTTCTTCCGTGACCTCATAACCTGCCAGTCCGGATTGGAAACGACTGTTGGCGTTTCCAGAACCCGCACCCTCTGAATCGGTTCCCGCCCCACCTCGTTTTTTGTGTTCCCGCTCCCGATCCAACAATTCTCTGAGGGTTGAATCCGACGAACTTATGCTTCCATCGACGCTGATAAAGCGGTCGTTTTCTGCCGAAAATTTTGAGAGTTCCTCGGCGGTCACGAGCGTGATCGTCGACAGATTCCGAGACCACAGGCGCGTGACGATATCATCGTCGTCCTCATGTGTGTCGGCGTCGCTCCATAAGGAAACGAGGAAGAACGACAGATCCTCTTGTGTGAGGCCTTGGTGTAGGACCAGCTCTCGGATGCCGTCGGCATACAGCTTGAATGCGACGCTCTCGCTTCCTCCCTCATTTTCTGCTTGGTACACGACAGAGTCTTTGCACAGCAATTCAGATCGTTGAACCAGGAACGCCAATCTTGAATGCACAGCGAGGTGATGGGTCAACTCTTCAAACAGCTGCTGCGTAAACTTTTGGGCAACGGGATTCGTTGAGCCGTACGTCCGGTTCGATTTGGCCGTCTTATCCAAGAGTTTGAGGATACGTTTGACGGAGACGATCTCGGGATCTTCAGCAGGGCGAGCGGCGACTGCGGCGGCCATCATTTCTTGAGCCGTTTTGAGGTCCGTCGTCATACGTAAGACCTACCGGCAGATTTCAGCTTCGTCAAGGAAATCGCGGTTCCTTACAGTCGTTCGACTCTCGTGTTCGATCCACGACTTGTTTGTCATGGGAGGCACCGGTAGAATCGAGCCGTCATAATATGAGTAGAACTCCACTTGTCATCTGTTTCGGCGACAGCCTGACGGCAGGGTTTCAGTCGCCGACGAGAGACAATCCGATCGGACGAGAGACTCCATATGGGCAGTTTCTCCAATCTTATTTGGGCGATGTCGTCGAAGTTCGCACCAGTGGGATCTGTGGTGAATCGACGGGCGAAATGATCGTGCGATTCCAGCGCGATGTGTTGGATCATCGGCCCGGCTATGTGCCGATTCTAGGAGGAACCAACGATCTGGGATGGAACGCGTCACCCGCGGAAATTATGCATAATCTGGTCATGATGTACGAGCAGACCCTTGCGATGGGAGGCATGCCCCTTCCGGTGACGGTTCCTTCAATACGAGGAGAGGACGGTCGGGACGGCACGACGGGTCAAGAGTGGATCGCCGAGCATCTAGACCGTCGAAGCCGATTGAACAGACTTATCCAAGATTACGCCGGCTCAAAAGGCCTCGCCTATGTCGATCTGTTCGCAGCCACCGTGGATCCTCAGAGCGGGCAATTGGCGGAACAGTTCTCGAACGACGGGATTCACCTGACGACCGCAGGGTATCGCCTATTTGCCGAACATGTAGCACGGATCCTGAAGCCGTTGTTGGCGCAAGACCCGCAATCGTGAGTTCCATACTACAAGCCGTCACTGATCGAGAGTTTGATGGGGTAGTCGAGGCAAGTTCTGTCCCTATCTTGGTGGAATTCTGGAAGCCGGGCTGTGGTCATTGTCGAGCACTCATGGCAGAACTCGAACGTGTGCAAGCCGATAGGGGATCGCGTCTTCTCATTCTTACGATGAATGTGGACGAGAATTTTCAAATCTCCGCCGAATTGGAAGTCTCATCGCTTCCGGCATTGGCTTTGTATCGGAATGGAGAATTTGTAAAGTTCATTGGAGGACTGGGAAAGAAGAAGGAGATTCTTAAACAGGTTGAGAGTGAACTCCAGCGATGATCAGGAAAGGGGCATCGTAAGCAAATGCCGAAATTTTCCCTTCCGGATGAACTGTGCAGACGATTTCTGTATCTCATTCGATACGGTTTAGTATCTATTTAGATGCACCCCATTCATTCAATTGCCTGCGTGTAAAAAGTCCTTCGATTCGAATTGCATGAAAAGACGGGGCGAGAGGTATTCACCAGATGAGGTATATACCTTGCTACGCAGTGATACGTATTCAGTTCGGACCATCGAAATTGCGGCTTGATTGGCAGCTTCACCTAAGCCAATATAGACCTTCGGCGACGGATTCGGTCAAGAATTAATTCTGAATATCGTTTAAGGAGGATGCCAGAGATAAATCTTGGCCTGAAGCACAGGAAAGAACCGCTTGTAAATGAGTCATCACAACTCATTAAGCCTCGTCAAGTGGTAATGATTGTGCATGTTTTCCCTTAGTGAAGGAAAACATCATGGCACCGTTGGACTTAATCAAACTCACCCCGCTGATGGAAAGGACCAGCGGGCGCAGCGAGGTGAAGATAGGACTTATCGATGGC
This sequence comes from Nitrospira sp., assembly GCA_030123625.1. Taxonomy (NCBI): domain Bacteria; kingdom Pseudomonadati; phylum Nitrospirota; class Nitrospiria; order Nitrospirales; family Nitrospiraceae; genus Nitrospira; species Nitrospira sp. The sequence continues at coordinate 273,190 of CP126121.1, read as the reverse complement.
CCGGTTCTGACGCACCATCCTGATCTGTCAATCGAGCGCCTCCGCGAGATTTCTGGAAAGCAAGCCGCTTCGTGCACGAATGCCAATAGCAGCTCATGTCTGCATGGCACCTTTGTCGCCGGCATCTTATCTGCACGGCGGAATTCTCCCGCCCCCGCCATTTGCCCTGACTGCACGCTCGTTATACGGTCCATTTTCCCCGAAACGACTTTAGGAAGGGAATCCATGCCGAGCGCCACGCCTCAAGAACTTGCTGCGGCGATTCGAGACTGCCTGGGCGCTAGCGTACGAGTCATCAATCTGAGCCTTGCTCTTGCTCACCCGTCCACGAAGGGCGAACAGGCACTGGACGAGTCGCTCCATCTGTGCGCCAGACGTGGTGTCCTCGTCGTTGCTGCGGCCGGCAATCAAGGCACGCTCGGCAGCTCCGCAATCACCCGCCATCCCTGGGTCATCCCGGTCGTGGCATGCGACCTCCAAGGCAAACCACTGAATGAATCGAACTTGAGCAGCTCTATGGGTAGGCGTGGGCTCTTAGCTCCCGGTGCGGGCATCACTAGTCTGGGAACTAAAGGTGAACCTCTCACGCTTGGAGGAACGAGCGTCGCAGTGCCGTTCGTGACGGGGGCGATTGCGCTCTTGTGGTCGGAATTTCCTTCCATGAGTGCCGCCCATATCAAACTCGCTCTGATGCGATCTTCTACGATGCGAAGAGCCTCGGTGGTGCCTCCCCTCATGGATGCCATGGCAGCCTATCACTTTCTTTCGACCACGAATGCAAGGAGGCGAGCATGACAACAGTAAACGAAAAAAACGATTCCGCGGATCGGCAGGGACGGCAACCCCATGAAGTACGCCTGCCCGGATTTGTTTCTGAGGAAGAGATCGGCCTGGGCGATGTGATCAAGCGGGCGACCACCTATATGGGAATACGCCCTTGCGGCGGGTGCGAACGCCGAGCTGCGGCGCTGAACCGTTGGATGGTCTTTACCGGCCGGTTTAAATGATGATGCCTCGGACATCCACCCTATAAAAGGAGGAGAACGATGAGCCACGAAACGAACGAGCAACCAGTCAACCGGATCGATAGCGCTGTGGCCTCTCCTGCCAATGGTCAGGTCGCCGCGGCCATGCCAATCACCGAGGTGTCCTGTCCGACCTGTTCTGGCGCTTCCTCTATGCCGGTTTCTTATGTATATGCGATCGGCCGGGTTGAGGCACGATTCCCGCGTCTCTCGGTCGAAAAGGAATTCGCCCAGGCGGCAGGGCGAACCGAGACTGCGGGGCAAACCGATCAGCAAGCGTTCTACAACGTGCTGTCCAAACCTGAGAACCGATATCTCGCACGGCAAATGTGCTGGGTGTTGGCCATTCAAGGGTTGGACACCTATATCTTGATGCCGCGCGATCCAAAGGATGTCGATCGATTGGTGGAGGCGATTCGTCCGCAACCGAGTCCCTTGGACCTTGATGTCGTGATCGGCACGCGGGGGCCGATTGCGCCGCCGGAGCTGTGCAATGGACTGATGGTTCCGATCGTCGTGTTCGACCAGATCTACTCGTTCGACCGTGAGGCGCTCATTAAAGCCATTCCACGGCCTGAGAAGGCGACGGGCAAGCAGTTTGATGCCGCGGCAGGCGAGGTGCTCGATCGGATCCTAGAGATGACCGACAACGCGGGGGCCACGGATGAGCACCGGGCGCTGAACTATTTGACCATGCGCTATCACGGCATCTATGTGAAGGCCGCGGAACAGTTTGCGCGGGACTTTGCAATGAGCGGGGTGGAGGTGCGGCCTTCACCGCTAAGCGGCACGCGCAAGATCGTCGAGGTCATCTTCGCGTACACCAACCGCAACACGGATTATACGGAGAAGTTTTGCGTACGCTGCGATGTGACGGAAGAGTTTCCGTTCTTGGTGACGAAGCTGTCGCCGTACTATGACCGGTAAATCTAACGGTCCGAAGGAGAAGCGAGATGAATATTGTCAATATACCAGGGTTTACTGCTGAGGTGTACGGCGAGGCGACCAGGCGAGCAAGGCACCTGCGTGCCGGGCTTCTTCCGTTGTTCCCCATGCATTGATGGCCGACAATTTTGTTGTCCACCCCCCGGGATTGGGTTGGGCTGTTTTGTTCGGAGATGCAGGGTGCGTCTGTGATCTGAAGCACATCGCCTCGCGATGGATGGAGGTCGCAGATCGGACGACATTCGCTGGCATCTGGAACGGCGGATGAAAGGAGGGATGAACCATGACGATGCCACGATTTACGGCAGAAGCCGCGCTCTATAAAACTACCGGGCACTATCAGACCAATCGAAACACGATCAATCTGCCCTACCAAATGGGGGGCACGATCGGCCCGGCACTCGGCATTAGCGACGAAGGCCCCATCGAGGTCCACGCGTGCAGGGCGGGGTTCATTCAAATCGGCGAGGGGGCGAATATGGTCTGCGTCGATCCAGCAGATCCGTTCGGCACTCGCGGTCACGATGGTGGTGGCTCTGGAAGTGGCGGGCCGGGTGGCGGTGATGAAGACGGGGGTGAAAGCATTCCGTCCGATGCTGACCTGGACAAACCTATTTTGTTCGGCTGTAGTTCTAGACAACTGTTGTCCAAAGAGGCGAAGCCGTGCTTACGCAAACAGGAAGATGATATAGCGCAGGGCGTAAATGAGGAGAAGCAGCATTATGTGCAATGCACGGGAAAAAAGAAGGGACGGGTTGTACATCCAAAGATGCAGTGTTGTCAAGGAGACAAGGAGGTCAAGATATGTGACGATTTGAATTGACACCGGTCGATTGGGTTAAAGAAAAACCCAATCCCGACTGTGCAGTTGCATTAAGAGTGACACGGTTCTCAGAGCAACCTTGCACAAGGGAGGTGTGACATGATGATGCCACGATTTACGGCGGACGCCTCGCTCTACAAAACGAATGGGCATTACCAAACGGGCATGCAGGCCGTCACGTTCTCCGTGCCAACAATGATGGATGCGATCAATCCATCCATGATCAATACCGGCGGTGTGAACTGCGGCAACTGCGTAGGTGGCGAATGCGCGGAACTCCATTGCTTTGAGAACTGGGTTCAGAGCGGGGCTCCCCCCGGCGGGCCGTATCAGGAAGGAATGGAAAATCCGCCGTTCCCGGGCTTTCCCGGAGAGAGTGGAGGCGGTGGGTGCAAGCCTCCAAAAAGACCGAATGCCAACTACAGCCAAGCAAATTGTGACGAATGTTACAGAATATGCGCTATTGAGCATCCGGATGAGCAGGCACAAAGACTTTGCAAAGTTCGCTGCCGAGAATATTGTGCCCCTTGCATATGAAGATGTAGATGAAACGGAACCTGTTGGCTGGGTGTGGCGCGAGCTTTTGAAACCTGCTCAGTGGTACTACGGTCTCTTCTGTAGGGGAGTCTGATATTGCACATATGAGGTGCATTATGAACGTACCAGGTTTTACCGCGGAGGCGACGCTTGACAGATCAACTAAATACTATCGTCTTACAGCGGCTTTTGCGACCGGGTTTGATGGTCGAGTGTCTCCCGCAATATCGAAAGGATTCCATTGTACTGTTCGTGATCCAAGCTGCCCTAGTGGGTTTAGCGGGATGTTTTGTTCTGGGTTTGACCCTGATTCCTGTACAGAAACGGGGATTTGTTGTACGAAACCTTCTTCTCCACCACCCCCGCCGCCTTCCCCGGACCGGGGCTGTTGTCCAGAGGGCATGTTTTGCTGTGGTGGCGTACGCTGCTGTCACAATGGAACGTTTTGCCTGTTTGGAAACTGCGTTCCAGGATGAAGAAATCTGCCTGGGGTGATTTTGGAAGGCCGGTGAGTTATAGCGTAACTTGGTACAAGCGCAAGCACCACCTTTGCTCGATACGCCCATGCCGTTCTGCTAAACGAGTTTTCGAAATTATGGGAGGGAGATATCATGAGCTTGCCACGATTTACCGCCGAGGCTTCGCTCTATAAGACCAACGTGCGGTACCAAACCAGTGGACGGGTACACACCCCATCGATGCGAATAATCAGTCGAATGTATCCCGCAATGATGGACGAGACAATCGAGGTCTTCGGCTGCAGACCCGGCTTCCTGCAGCTTGGTGAGGGCGAGAACATGACCTGCATTCCCGATCCTTCCTGGGCCGGAAGCGGTGGGTCGAGTGTACCTGGCGGGCCATCCGATAGCGGAGGTGGAGGAGGTGGTGTAGGAACGGGTGATCCTGCCATTGAGGTGCCTTGTCCGCCAGGTCTGCAACCCAATCCCAATTATGACCGTGATATTTGCAGGGAATGCAAAAAGGAGTGTGATATTGCACATCCTTTAGAACCGTGTGAAGGCTCCGACACCTGGTGCAATGCGATTAATGCCGAGGCGCTGCGCGAACGACGGAAGTGCTATGGGGAGACATGCGGATGGCGCTGTGCATCGTGTGCATGAAAAGTAGTGAGGGAGGGAGGCGCATCGCGTTCAGCCCGGTTTATCAAGTCTCAGAGGAGGAGACATGAGATGAACGCCTTGAATTTGCCAGGATTTACCGCAGAAGCGAGCATGTACAGGACTAAAGATTACCGAAATATGCAGATCGCAGGAATGAGCAACGGATTGAGAGTCGTCCCAGCGCTCATATTTTCTACTCCATGGTGTGATTGCTATTGTTATGGAAATGGGAACTGTAAATGTATTTGTTATTCTGACCCAATATTTTGGTACAAATAGGGATTGTTTCAGAGTGACATCGCCGCCGTTTAATCGGCTCTTATGCTTAGCCTACTGCTCTTTAGCCTGCTTCAGTGTGTGGCGACAACGGCGGCCAGCACCGATGGATGAAAGGAGAAGGACCGATTTCCACTATCCTCTGCGTTGGCTACGAAGTGGTTCGTGACTAAACGTGCCGGGCACACGATGCGATGAGTCAAAACAACCGCATCGTCTGCGACCATAAACCGATAAGTCCGAAAATAGGAGGTTGACAATGACTATGCCGGGATTTAATGCGGAATCATCACTTGGTCCAACTACAAGCTCCTATCAAGGGAAGGTATCTTCCTATATATGGGGCGGAGACAATGTTATGCCGCAATTTCGCCTCGGATCGGTCGGGGATCCTGATATAGGTGCCTACCTCCGATGTAGGGCAAACGGCGGCAGTGATCTCATATGCCGCTTTTTCGCGGGGCTCCCACCGTTCACGATCGGTGGGATCTTGAGATGACGGGCTGAGGGATCGGCACTGGCTCTGAATGGCGGTGACGGCGAATAGTGTCCTGTGTCAGGCACTCAGCAGATTTCTACAGCACCCGCCAGACGCGGTCGTCGTGGGGCAAGACAATCAGGACGGTCACTTATTCCGGAGCCAATAAGCGGTAAGAAAGACATGCACAGAACAAAATGTAACCCCGAATCATGACCCTGAATCAAAATGGTTTTAGGACTCCCTATGGCACGTTCCTTTCGATACGACCTCGAAGAAAAAGCAGGCCGTACTTGCATGTCAGCCGTATCGGGCGGATGATGTAATGCAGAAATGCGAACCTCTCAGGCAGAGACAAAAGCTGCCCGTCGAGGCTGCAAGGAACAAAGGTAGCATGCACATAGCGTATGTAGTAGGGGTGGAGTTTATCTCGTACGCGTTCACGCACATGCCAGCGAAATAGGTCAATCGACCGACGATCGTTAGCACCCCAGTCGGGGCCATCAAAAAGCCGCCGGCGCGTAAACTCCACAAGTTGATGAATGACCGGTTGGGCGTGCGCCTCGTCGAGGATTTCTTGTGGAAGAGGCGTGCCTAGAAGATGGTGCGCCAAGCATAAACTAAATAGAACCATCCGCTCACAGCCAAGTTCGTTCGCTTGGCTCAGAGTGCCTCTCAAATCAAAATCTAGATGCGCGCGAAAAAGTTGATCAATATCGCAGATCTTGATTAGCTGCAAATAAGGAGTCCCGGCGTCTTTGGTAATCTGGACGGCAAGCATGAGCAGGGTAACCTCTGGCGACAGCGTACCGACTTTGATACCGTCGATAACGACAGACTTGAGACGCTTCAATAGGTACTCAAAATCAAGCGGACAACTAAATTCTTGGCTAGTCATCCGCTTGTGCAGGTCGACCGCGATCGCATATTTCCCACCGACGAACGTCGACTCCCATTCGAATTGCTTAACACGTGAAAAACCCATAGCCGACAACAGTTGCTGGGCATTTGGATAATCAGATTCGCGCACGAGAATGTCCAAATCAGCGAATTGCCGGAGTCCAAGATTTCCATACACCGATGCAGCCAGTGTGGGACCCTTGAATGGGATGGTCGGTATCCCGTTTCTCTCGAATAGCTGCAGGAGGTTGATAAATATATGCGATACAAATAAATTCCACTCGGTATTTTTCTGTAATTGATACCTGAGTTGATCGAGAATACCTCTAGGCACAGCGTTCGGTGGGGTCGACTGTAAAGTTCGATACAGCTGCGGAAGTACCTGCTGCGCGAGCGCTATACGCACCAAATACTCCCAGTCGATATCTTGCTTGAGCAAAACGGCGAGCCGTTTAACTTCTTCCGAATCTAGGAAAGGCCGGATGCAGCAAAGAAGTAACTGCTTTTCAAGCCGTATTGGCTCAGAGATTAGTATGTGCCTGCGCGTGCAACGGCGTAAAGCGTTGCGCATCCTTCCTCCGCGTGATCGTAGACTTGGAGTTCAAATTAAGGACCGTCGGTCTTGTTTCATTCGGTCCTCCACTCAACGAAATCCCGCAACCGTGATTGGAGGTGTTGTTCAGTCATCACATTTCTTGTAGAAGAAACGGCCTCAAAGTAGTGCTTTTGCCAGTCTTGTTTGTCAGTTTCGTAAGCCGGACCATCCATGTTTTGCAGCTTTGGGTAGAATGCCTCTAGTTCTCCACGCTTTTGCGGTACCAGCATCCCGATTGGTTCACCTACCTCAAATGTAACTCTATACACCGGACGGGTCATCTTCCAGTTCATAGGGAAACTGGTGTGTGCCACATCGGTCGCGATTATAGCTTCCAAGGGGTATATTCCATCCTTGGGTGAGTTCACGGGCCCGCGTATTATTAGGTTATAACCAGGCAATGTCCTAAATAAGTACGGCAGCCGCCACGTCAAAATTCCATAGCCAAATACACTGACGGCTGGGCACGGGAATTTCCCCTGCAACACCTCTATATTGAGATCTCGAACTTCCTGGCCTCCTGTCCAAGTAATCCTTAACTTATGCTTGCTCAGGATGAACCAGCCTGACTTATTGGCCAACACAAATGGCAGGCACCCGGTTGCAAATTTTTGGTCTGTGATGTTCATCCACGTCCGATCCCCTGGAGCTGGTACAAGTGGCATCTCTGCGGATCGATCGTTTAATCGGCTCTTATGCTTAGCCTACTGCTCTTTAGCCTGCTTCAGTGTGTGGCGACAACGGCGGCCAGCACCGATGGATGAAAGGAGAAGGACCGATTTCCACTATCCTCTGCGTTGGCTACGAAGTGGTTCGTGACTAAACGTGCCGGGCACACGATGCGATGAGTCAAAACAACCGCATCGTCTGCGACCATAAACCGATAAGTCCGAAAATAGGAGGTTGACAATGACTATGCCGGGATTTAATGCGGAATCATCACTTGGTCCAACTACAAGCTCCTATCAAGGGAAGGTATCTTCCTATATATGGGGCGGAGACAATGTTATGCCGCAATTTCGCCTCGGATCGGTCGGGGATCCTGATATAGGTGCCTACCTCCGATGTAGGGCAAACGGCGGCAGTGATCTCATATGCCGCTTTTTCGCGGGGCTCCCACCGTTCACGATCGGTGGGATCTTGAGATGACGGGCTGAGGGATCGGCACTGGCTCTGAATGGCGGTGACGGCGAATAGTGTCCTGTGTCAGGCACTCAGCAGATTTCTACAGCACCCGCCAGACGCGGTCGTCGTGGGGCAAGACAATCAGGACGGTCACTTATTCCGGAGCCAATAAGCGGTAAGAAAGACATGCACAGAACAAAATGTAACCCCGAATCATGACCCTGAATCAAAATGGTTTTAGGACTCCCTATGGCACGTTCCTTTCGATACGACCTCGAAGAAAAAGCAGGCCGTACTTGCATGTCAGCCGTATCGGGCGGATGATGTAATGCAGAAATGCGAACCTCTCAGGCAGAGACAAAAGCTGCCCGTCGAGGCTGCAAGGAACAAAGGTAGCATGCACATAGCGTATGTAGTAGGGGTGGAGTTTATCTCGTACGCGTTCACGCACATGCCAGCGAAATAGGTCAATCGACCGACGATCGTTAGCACCCCAGTCGGGGCCATCAAAAAGCCGCCGGCGCGTAAACTCCACAAGTTGATGAATGACCGGTTGGGCGTGCGCCTCGTCGAGGATTTCTTGTGGAAGAGGCGTGCCTAGAAGATGGTGCGCCAAGCATAAACTAAATAGAACCATCCGCTCACAGCCAAGTTCGTTCGCTTGGCTCAGAGTGCCTCTCAAATCAAAATCTAGATGCGCGCGAAAAAGTTGATCAATATCGCAGATCTTGATTAGCTGCAAATAAGGAGTCCCGGCGTCTTTGGTAATCTGGACGGCAAGCATGAGCAGGGTAACCTCTGGCGACAGCGTACCGACTTTGATACCGTCGATAACGACAGACTTGAGACGCTTCAATAGGTACTCAAAATCAAGCGGACAACTAAATTCTTGGCTAGTCATCCGCTTGTGCAGGTCGACCGCGATCGCATATTTCCCACCGACGAACGTCGACTCCCATTCGAATTGCTTAACACGTGAAAAACCCATAGCCGACAACAGTTGCTGGGCATTTGGATAATCAGATTCGCGCACGAGAATGTCCAAATCAGCGAATTGCCGGAGTCCAAGATTTCCATACACCGATGCAGCCAGTGTGGGACCCTTGAATGGGATGGTCGGTATCCCGTTTCTCTCGAATAGCTGCAGGAGGTTGATAAATATATGCGATACAAATAAATTCCACTCGGTATTTTTCTGTAATTGATACCTGAGTTGATCGAGAATACCTCTAGGCACAGCGTTCGGTGGGGTCGACTGTAAAGTTCGATACAGCTGCGGAAGTACCTGCTGCGCGAGCGCTATACGCACCAAATACTCCCAGTCGATATCTTGCTTGAGCAAAACGGCGAGCCGTTTAACTTCTTCCGAATCTAGGAAAGGCCGGATGCAGCAAAGAAGTAACTGCTTTTCAAGCCGTATTGGCTCAGAGATTAGTATGTGCCTGCGCGTGCAACGGCGTAAAGCGTTGCGCATCCTTCCTCCGCGTGATCGTAGACTTGGAGTTCAAATTAAGGACCGTCGGTCTTGTTTCATTCGGTCCTCCACTCAACGAAATCCCGCAACCGTGATTGGAGGTGTTGTTCAGTCATCACATTTCTTGTAGAAGAAACGGCCTCAAAGTAGTGCTTTTGCCAGTCTTGTTTGTCAGTTTCGTAAGCCGGACCATCCATGTTTTGCAGCTTTGGGTAGAATGCCTCTAGTTCTCCACGCTTTTGCGGTACCAGCATCCCGATTGGTTCACCTACCTCAAATGTAACTCTATACACCGGACGGGTCATCTTCCAGTTCATAGGGAAACTGGTGTGTGCCACATCGGTCGCGATTATAGCTTCCAAGGGGTATATTCCATCCTTGGGTGAGTTCACGGGCCCGCGTATTATTAGGTTATAACCAGGCAATGTCCTAAATAAGTACGGCAGCCGCCACGTCAAAATTCCATAGCCAAATACACTGACGGCTGGGCACGGGAATTTCCCCTGCAACACCTCTATATTGAGATCTCGAACTTCCTGGCCTCCTGTCCAAGTAATCCTTAACTTATGCTTGCTCAGGATGAACCAGCCTGACTTATTGGCCAACACAAATGGCAGGCACCCGGTTGCAAATTTTTGGTCTGTGATGTTCATCCACGTCCGATCCCCTGGAGCTGGTACAAGTGGCATCTCTGCGGATCGATTCATACGATAAGCGAAGAGTGCAGATCCCATCGTTCCTTCATTTACCAGCTTTCCTACAACCTCCATACTGTTGCTTGTCGGTTGAGCTTCCGGCGCAGCGCTATCTAATATCGGATGCGAAATTCTGGCTGTGTGGGCAGGAGTCCCCATCTGAGTTACCAGTTCTTCGTCCTTAACAGACCTAGTCTCTACAGGAGGAATATATAGAGTCATGCCTTGGTGAATTCTAGACGATTGTGAGCCAACTTCCCCAACAGTAAACGCAAGGCGATTGGATTCAACTCCGGACCTCGTAGAACTGAAGATTGCCACAGCTTTGTGCTCCGCGGGATAGTATTGCAGCAGGTGGTCTTTGAATCTTGAGAAACGCTCAGGCTTGCTGCGCGCGGCGGAATAAAAAGGGCTCTCGAGTGCCCCTATCTGCCAGATCAGGCAGGGCACGTCACGTTGCAGTGGTCGTCGCCGTAGTACAAGGTCTGTGGCCTCATAGACTTGAAGGCCATGTGACGGATCTAATTTAAGATCAACAAATAAACAATCCATCGCCGAAATCCCGGGTAGTATTCGGACGCAAAGACCGAGGAGTGGTGCGGCTTGTAAGATTTGGAATGGTGGATATGCGAACACAAGGGGGTGTCCGTACAAAGCCAATGTCACCGGTGGATGGTTGAGTGCAGCGTCGAGGACCATCGCAGACATAATGTCGTAGGCTTTTAGTCTTTCTACGCCTTCCACGTACGCAGCTTTGTGCAGATTCGTTACCTTGGGGCATGTGTTCTGAAGATAGGCGTCAATCTCATCGCCGACCTCGACGTATAAGATCTCATTGGATCGACGTAGCACTTCGTCTACCTCCCGCGTGATGTGCTGAACGTGGACAATTCCGAGACCGACAATGTAGATATCGACGTCCCTTGCCATATTCTCTTTGACTTGATGATTCACTCTTCTTCCTTTCCCCTTTATGATTGAGTTACTCCATTCTGATCCAGGAGACCGCCAGCTCCGATAAGCGGTCACATTTGACGCAGTAGAGCAAGCAAATCCATAATCTGCTGCAGCCTGTTATGTCCACTGGAGGATGAGATAGAACTTAGCAGTGGCTGTGCGCGATTGAGGACCTGCTCTGAAATCACCGGGAGCATTACACCAACAGGGATGAATATGATAACAGCTATAACTATGACAACTGTAATTGTAGTAGGAGGCGGTGGTTCCGACGGCGGTTCGGGAGCATCCGGGGGACCCGCATCCGGCCGACTCTGAGCCATAGCGGGTGTCGGTGCGGTGATTGTATCGATTATCGGCAGCAGCAATATGAGCGCACCCGACAGTCCTAGTCTCCGTATCACCTCTCGACGCGAGACATTCGGCACTGTGGCTGGCCGTTGGAATGGCTGCCGTAGCAGGTGTGCTTTTTCGAGACGATCCAGAGTGAGTAAGACGAGCTCCTCGTCCGCTGGGATGCTCAGTTCCGCATGCAATAGGGCAGCCAATTCGGTTATGGTATGCTGCCCGTCACATTGACGCCAGACCAGAGCAGCTGTTCGGTTAAGCCGATGGGCCGAGTTACGATCTTCATCATACACGAGAACTTCATCCCCTAAATTTTCTACCAAGAGATGCTCTTCTCTGGCTTGGGGAAGCATAGGACTTCTCCTGTTGCAGGGTCTTGTACTCGGTGCTTTTGAACTTCCCGACTGCGCTTCCCCGCTGCATGCTGCACCGGAGAAAGAGGTGCATAAACTACCCAGCGCACTCACAATTCTACGTCACTAACCCCATTCTAAGCTAAAGTTCAAATTGTCCCAGCGCACATGCCGAATGGAAGACTTTGTCCCCTTGTTTCTCTAAACTATTAAACTATTGGGATGACGAACTCTTCATCACGATTGTGGCGCTTGCTCGACGCCGCTATGCCCGCGGATTACTGAAAGGCTCCTTCTCCAACAAGTTCAGCATTGGTTGGACTACATCGGCTGCCTCACCCCGGGGGCCGTTAAGTGCTACTGCCCCTAGCACAACGTGCCGCAACGTAACGAGTGCCAAGGAAGGACGGATACGAGCTACCACCGTATTGTCCAACAGCGCGAGTGCGGCCTGCCCCGGCGATAGCATGTTAGGTCTCCACTGTGCATCAAACCGATACGTCGTCACCATGATCAAGCGAACTGGCAGCGGCTCAGTTCCGACATGACCGCCTAGCTTATCCACTGTTAACTTAGTTGGTCGCTCATGATCTTGTGTGCGTACGACAAGCCTCCTCGGATACGGGCAAACCTGACCAATGGCATCAAACACTGCGTATTCATCTGAGTAGTACGTTGCCCCTGCCTGCACAAGCGTCGCGACGAGGTATGTCTTTCCGGTACCGCTGCGCCCGGGTATGACAAGAGCGCTGCCCTGCCAGCCTACCACGCCAGCATGCACAAAAATTAGCTGCCGCGCGTGAAGCGCAACCCGAAAGTGCAAATCCGCCTCAATTGTCTCACATAAGTCGTCGAGGTTAGTTGTCCGTGCCAACGGCGTTGAGTCAACGTAGAGCTGGAAGCGCCGGTCGTAGAAGGTTAACCCATCCGAGCTGACGATAATGGAGTAAACGGTGTCGACAATAGGTGATGATATAGGCTGCCACCCCGGAGGCAAGTGTTGATACAGCCTATCTAAGACAGCGGGGTCGTTCGCTCGAATGGCTAAGCGCGCCCCATGGCTTACGAAATAGATGCCCGCTGTCAAGGTCGAGCGGTCCACGTTTATTCGATCCCGCATACAGTTTGACTAGAACCTATCTCAAAATGGTTGTGTCGATGAAAAAACTCTCTATAATGCGCCCGCATGTTGCGACTGCGCGACGACCAATGGGAGCGGATTCGAGAACATTTTCCCGAAGAACACCTCCCGGAAAGCCGTCCGGGCCGCAAGCCGATCCCAGCACGCAGCATTCTCGAGGCCGTGCTGTGGATTTTGAACACCCGTGCGCAGTGGCACATGCTGCCGCAGTGTTATCCCAACTACAAAACAGTACATCGCCGGTTTCAACAATGGTGCGAACGCGAGGTGCTGCGCCAGATTCTTACCCAGTTGGCCAATACGCTGCGCGACGAAGGCGCGCTTGACGAGCGCGAGAGCTTCATCGATGCCACGTTTGCGGCAGCCAAGGGAGGGGGCGAGGAAATCGGCCCCACCCGCCGGGGCAAAGGCGTCAAGATCCTCGCGATTGTGGATCGTCATGGGTTGCCGCTCTCGGTGAGCACGCATGCGGCCAATCATCATGAGGTCACGTTGGTCCAACTCAGTTTTAACTTCTACATGCTGGAAGCCAAGCCTGAGCACTTGATCGGCGATCGCGCGTATGACAGCGATCGGCTTGATGAGGATCTTCAGCAGGACGGCGTGAATATGATCGCGCCTCATCGGTCCACTCGCAAGCTCAAGACCCAAGACGGCCGCCATCTGCGGCGCTACCAACGCCGCTGGCTTGTCGAACGGTTCTTTGCCTGGCTGCAATGGAAGCGCCGGCTACTGATTCGCTGGGAATACTACGCCACGAATTTCCTGGGCTTTGTGCAACTCGCATCCATCACCATGCTGCTCAGGCAATTTTGAGATAGGTTCTAGGCTCGCCGCAACGATGCGCACTTCAGGGATGCGGGAACATCTCTAAGTTTTGTGATGCGGAAGTCCGTGCCCAAACCTATTACTCGCGAAGAGATCGGCGCGCAATTCCTCTTTGGCTTAAGGACGTCCGTACCTAGTGTTAGTGATAGTGAATCAAAACGGATTCACTTCGTGGTGAGAGATATGCGAAGAAAGATGAGGGATGCCATTCAGCTGCCGCGTGATGATTCTCTGCGGAAAGTGTCTACAGCACCCGCCAGGCGCGGCCGTCGTTGTGTCCGTTATTCTCTTGGCAAATCTCGTGGTGAAAGACTGAATGGGGTCCGCATCCTATCCAGGTCGAACGGACCCCTATCGAGGGGTGGGATCAAGCACGGCACACACGATGTACAGCCCTGTCTGATCAAAGATTTCCGCGGAACGTGACGCGAGCATCAATTCCATCCGGTCAACCTCAATATCAGACAAGGAAGGGGGAGGAAACACTTCGACGTGTCCATCCTCATCTTCATATCGAAGTGAGCTGATATCCACGACCGCGCTGGGACAAAGCTCTTTGGCATACAGCATTAGTTCAGTTAATTTGGCATCAACGGCTGTGCGGCGGTCAGACGTCTCATGTTGAGCCATGGCGAAGTGCCTCCACTGCGGTAACAAATTCGGCGGCGCGACGTACCATGCGCTGCGCCGCTTTTATCCCGATTCCGGTGGATCCATAATCCGCTGCATGCCGCACCGCTAAGCCGGACGAGAGATAATCCCGAAATGACGCCGACAACAGCTTTCGGCGATAAATAAGTTCGGTCGTCAAGGCCGCCTGTAGCGCGGGATGACTCCACGTCGATCGGCTAACGCCGACTCGATTCAATGCCACTTGTGCGCTTTGAAACATCGCGTAAAACGCTCGGCTTGCGGCTGAATTGAGAAGCCCCGCTTCCAAACAGATTTGCGCCGCTTGCAGCGTTCTCGCGCCCGTTCGATCTGCATTGTGGGTCAGCGTAACGAGATCGGATACAGGAGTTAAACAACTTTGATCGAACCCGCTATTGAGGAGAATCGACGCGATGATTCTCTGCAGAGGTGTCTACAGCACCCTCCAGGCGCGGCCGTCGTTTTGGATCAGCCGGTCCGCTTCCACCGGTCCCCATGTCCCGGCTTGGTATTCAGGCAGCCACCGTTGTCCCGACTTGTCCCACGCTTCGAGGATCTGAGTGATCCACCCCCAGGAGGCTTCCACGGCATCACGCCGCATGAAGCGGGACGCGTCTCCGGCCATCACGTCGAGCAGAAGGCGTTCGTAAGCCTCCGGGGACGGTCGACCAAACACTTCTCCGTACTTGAAATTCATTTCAACCGGATGGGTCTGGGTGCGGGTGCCTGGTACTCGTGAAACGATGCGGAGCGAGAGCCCTTCTTCAGGCTGAATTTTCAACGCCAAGACGTTTGGAGCTTGAGGCGTCTGTCCGCCGGCATTGAAGAGAATCTGGGGGATCTCTTTGAATTGGACGGCGACTTCGCTGGCCCGTAGCGGCAACGCTTTTCCTGTCCGTAGATAGAAAGGGACACCGGACCAACGCCAGTTTTCGACGAAACATTTCACGGCGACGTAGGTTTCGGTGGTGGAGTTCGGCTTCACGCCCTTTTCGCGGCGATAGCCCGGAACCGGCGTGCCATGGGCCGTCCCCTCCGTGTACTGGGCCCGCACGGTGAATTTTTCCACATCTTTGGCGGTGATGGGCCGCAAACAGCGAAGCACTTCCATCTTGGCATTTCGCACCACGTCGGGGTCGAGCGAGTACGGCGGTTCCATGGCGACCAAGCACAGCAATTGAAGTAAATGATTCTGGATCATGTCCCGTAATGCGCCGGCCTCTTCATAGTAAGTCGCCCGAGTTCCCACGCCTTCGGCTTCACTGACAGTGATCTGGACGTGATCAACGTATTTGTAGTTCCAGATCGGTTCGAAAATGCTATTGGCGAATCGGACCACCATCAAATTCTGGACCGTCTCTTTGCCCAGATAATGATCAATCCGGAAAATCTGCGATTCGTCGAAGACGCGACCGGTCACTTCATTGATGGCCTGCGCGGAGGCCAGATCGCGCCCAACGGGTTTTTCCACGATGATGCGGGTATAGGGAGAACGAGCCCCGGGCGTTCCAGCGAGACCGGAACGGGACAAGCCTTCAC
Source organism: Nitrospira sp. (assembly GCA_030123625.1). Classification (NCBI taxonomy): domain Bacteria; kingdom Pseudomonadati; phylum Nitrospirota; class Nitrospiria; order Nitrospirales; family Nitrospiraceae; genus Nitrospira; species Nitrospira sp. The sequence continues at coordinate 257,379 of CP126121.1, read as the reverse complement.
AGGCAGACGTGAAGGAGCTGGGGGGAATGCTCAAATAGAAAATGCGATTGCCGGGCAGTCGGAAGTTCCGTTCAAGTTCCTCAACTCGCTCTTTCAAACGCACATAGGTCTGTGGATCATCATTCCCGCCTGCCAGGTAGAACAGGTGCTGAGAAAAGCCGCTCCACGTCTCTTCAATCAAGTCCTGACGGGAATGTTTGATCACGCCGTCGCGGACGGCCGACCGGAACTCTTCATCGCTCATTGGGGTGCGGCCCATGCCGAGCACGACGTAGTTCGACGGCAGCAATCCGTCGAGCAGTAAATTATAGAGGGCGGGAATGAGGCGCCTGCGGGCCAAGTCTCCGGAGCCGCCGAAGATCACCAGCGTACAAGGTTCGATGGGTGTCAGTGGTTCATGGGCCGGACTGATATCGATCCGTTGACTATTCGTGTGGGCCATCAGCGTCTCCTAGGCAGGATGTTGAAAAAGTCCTCCAGCTTCGTTCTCGCAAGACACAGCCCCCCTCACCATCTCGGCGGCGCGCACAACCTTGGCGTCGCTTATTCGCGACACCGTGCGCCTCCCTGCGGCCTTGTTCGGCGCTCTGCGCGTCTTGGCGCGCAGGGGAGGGCGGGTGAGAACGAAGGCCTTTTTGAACATCCTGCAGATCATTTTGGTCTGGTTCGTTATCGCCGGACGGCGTGACCACCGAAGGCATTCCGCAGGGCCGCCAGCATCTTTTCGGCAAATGATTCATCCTGCCGCGATCGAAACCGCGTGAAGAGCGCCGTCGTGAGGGTGGGAACCGGCACATCCTTCTCAATCGCATCGGCGATCATCCAGCGGCCTTCACCGGAATCTTGCACGTACCCTTTCAGTTTTTCCAACTTCTGATCGTCTTTGAGCGCGCTCGCGGCCAGCTCCAAAAGCCAGGATCGGACGACACTTCCGTGCATCCACAAATCGGCCACGCGAGCGAGATCGAGCTTGTACTCGCTCTTCGACATCAACTCAAATCCTTCGGCATAGGCTTGCATCATGCTGTACTCGATGCCGTTATGCACCATTTTCACATAGTGTCCGGCGCCGACCGCGCCGACATGGGCCCAGCCGTCTTCAGGCGCCAGAGTCTTCAACGCCGGTTCAAGCCGTTTGACGGCTGCCTCCTCTCCGCCGACCATGAGGCAATAGCCGACTTTCAGTCCCCAAATCCCTCCGCTGGTTCCCGCATCGACATAATGGATGCCTTTTTTCTTCAACTCGCCGGCACGCCGCACATCGTCGTGAAATCTCGTGTTTCCGCCGTCCACGATGATGTCGCCGGGTTGCAGAAGTGCAGCCACCGCCTGGATGGTTTCTTCGGTCGGGGCTCCGGAAGGAACCATTACCCACACGACACGCGGGACACTCAACTTTCCAACGAGATCAGAGAGGGACGAAGAACCGACGCAGCCCTGACCCTCAGCCTGTTTGATCAACTCATTGGATCGATCATACACCACCACGCGATGTTGATCGCGCCGAAGGCGTGTCACCATATTCATTCCCATCTTACCGAGGCCGATGAATCCCAGTTCCATAAGAGCGCTCCTTGGTTTGTCGCCGGTCACAGCCGATGCGGTGTCCGTCGATCGATCTACAGGCTGGTGCGACGGCTCCTCTCACGTTTGTGCGAAACACGCTCCTACGCAGAGGCAGCCGGTTGAATACTCCGGTCAGTCGATACGAGCAGGATTCGGGACATCCTTAAAAAGGAGATCGGCAAATTGCCGGCCAAAGTTGAGCCGATCGGTCAAGGTGGTGGACGTCAAGAATTGTCCGGCCAGGTCGGCGAGTGCCGGCTCGCGCGAAAACATGAACCGATGAACGTCTACCGGGGCGACCAACCAAAACCCTCTCAAACGAAAGAAGGCCGAGATGCAATCTTCGTAAAACAGCGTTAATAGGTAGTGAGCCGTTCCCGGCTTGTCCATGAGATCCTGCGTTTTTCCCAATAGGTGATAACACTCCGCCTTCAGGCGGATCTGTTCGTTGATCGAAGCCGCCGGCGGACCTTGGCGAAAGCGGTGATGGACCTTTTCGATCAATTTCGCGCAGATGCCGTCGTGATCGTAAAGGATTCTGCCTTTTCGAAGCAGCGAAGGAAGCCGAAGCGAGTACGCAAGGTCTTCTTCGACGGAATGGTGTCCATGGTAACGAATATCGACCAAGCGGTCGCCGACACGAAGCATTTCGTGACTGTCGGCCTCTCCCTTGACCAGGGCGATCAAGTCGATATCGCTGTGGAGAGTGAGAGCTCTCCGGGCTCCCGATCCGACGAGTATGACGCCGACGAGGTCGCCGCCCCTGCGACCTTTGATGTGTCGTAACGCGACTTCCACATTATCTTCAAATCCTGGAGGCGGCGGCGATTCCGGCTGTTCCGGCGGTTCCGGAATTTCGAGCAGCTCGGCGTTCAGTTCTTCACGAGAGGGAGTGCTGGTCGTGCTGTGTGTGTCCATGACGTGTGTTAAACCTGATGCCATGAGTCGTGTTCGGAAACCATATGAATCGCGAAGGACTTGCTCGTCGTTCTCGCCCCCTTCAATGTGTTGCATGGAACGCAACGGGCGAAGAACGGTGTCACTCTGGCATTCTATGGGTGGAGGAATATGGTGTCAACGTTGAACGATCAGCGTGTGAGGATTTTGGCGAAGACGGCTACGGCTTCGTCGATCTGCTTGTCCGTGATATGGAGATGAGTGACTGCTCGATAGCTCTGTCCTCCGACGGCGTTGATGAGCACGCCGTGCTTTTTCAGCGCGGCCACCAGTTCGGCCGGAGAGCGTTGCTCGTCAACGATGTCGAACATGACGATATTCGTTTCTACGTGCTGCGGCGTAATCTGGATGGCGGGAATTTGCTGCAACAGGCGAGCCAGTTTTTTCGCATGGTCATGGTCGGTCTTAAGCCGAGCGACGTGCCGTTCCAAGGCATAAATGCCGGCGGCGGCCAGGATGCCCGCTTGGCGCATGGCGCCTCCATACATGCGGCGAAAGCGGCGTACGCGATCCATGAGTTGCTGGTCGTTGGAAACCAGCAGCGATCCAACAGGAGCTCCCAGCCCCTTCGAGAGACAGAGCGAGACAGTTTCGAAGTGTTGGGCGTACACCGCCGGAGGCAAGGTGGTAGCGGCCACGGCATTGAAGAGCCTGGCCCCGTCGAGGTGCATGGGAATTCCGTGTCTCACGGCGAGGGCTCGGATTTTTTCGATTGTGGAGAGCGGATAAATCGTGCCGCCTCCGGCATTGTGCGTGTTCTCGATGCAGATTAAGGCCGTCGTGATGCTGTGCATATCATTCGGCCTAATGGCGGCTTCCACTTGCTCGGCGGTCATGATCCCCCGCTCACCGGTTACCCAATGAAGTTGCACGCCGGCCAGCGCACCGGCTGCCCCCTGTTCATAGCGAACGACATGGCTCTTGCTCTCGACGATAATTTCCTGTCCCGGTTGAGTGTGCGATCGAATGGCCAGTTGGTTGGCCATGGTGCCGGAAGGGACGAAGAGCGCGAACCGTTTGCCGAGCATGGCCGCAGCCATCTCTTGGAGTCGATTGACGGTCGGATCTTCGCCATAGACGTCATCACCGACTTCGGCGCGCGCCATGGCTTTCCGCATGTCGTCCGTCGGCTTGGTCACGGTGTCGCTACGAAGGTCGATCATAGGGGCTGTCTCCTAAGAATTCCGTACGGTCTGTGCATTCTAACAGATCTGCCACTTGCAGGTGAAAGCGCACCTGCTACACTCCAGGCCCATGGAAGAACCGGGTCACACAAGACGTGCTCGATGGGCCGATTTCCTCGGTGCGAAGCCGGAAGAACTGGTTCCATTGGCTTGGGCCTTCGCCTATTTTTTCTGCCTCCTGTGCGGCTACTCCATTCTCCGTCCGGTGCGCGACGAAATGGCCATCGAAGGGGGCTTGAAGCATCTTCCCTGGATGATGACTGCGACATTCCTCACCATGCTCGCCGCCACGCCGCTGTTCGGATGGCTCTCGGCGCGATGCTCGCGCTACCGGCTGCTGGTGACCGTCTATGCGTTCTTCATCACGAATCTGTTGGTCTTCTATGCGTTGATGACGAGTCATCTGCATCCGGAGTGGGTGGCCCGGGGATTTTTTGTCTGGCTGTCGGTGTTCAATCTCTTCATCGTGTCGGTTTTCTGGAGTTTCATGGCGGATCTGTTTGCACCGGAGCAGGGAGCACGGCTGTTCGGCGTGATTGCCGCCGGGGGAAGTAGCGGAGCGTTGCTCGGCCCGCTCTTCACCACGGGCCTCACGTTTATCTTCCCGATTCCGGTGCTGATGGTGGCATCAAGTCTTTTTTTAGGTGCCTGCATCGGATGCGTGTATCGATTGGAGCGATGGGGGCGGACACAGACTATCCATCATCGGCCCCGGCAGGGTGAGCCGCTCCGCGGCAGTTTTCTCGCGGGCGTCCGACTAACATTCTCGTCGCCCTACTTACTCGGCATCTGCGGCTACCTGGCGATTCTGACGATGACCGCCACAGTCCTTTACCTTGAGCAGACGCGCTTGGTGTCGGAATATCTCGACAGACCGGAAGCCCGTACGCGGCTCTTTTCCACCTTGGACTTCACGACAAGCCTCCTGACGTGGCTCACGCAGGTATTCATGACCAGACGACTCATCGGCCGATTTGGTCTCGTGGCGGCGTTACTGTTCTTGCCGACGATCAGCCTGGTCGGATTTCTAGGGATCGCCTTGTGGCCGAGCCTCGCCGTCTATGTTGTCTTTTCCGTATTGCGGAGAGTGGGGGAATATGCGCTGTCCAAACCGGCACGTGAGGTGTTGTTCACGGTCGTCAGTCGCGAGGAAAAATATAAGGCCAAGAATTTCATCGATACGGCCATTTCGCGCGGCGGCGACGCATCGACGGCCTGGCTGGTGACGGCGATGAAATCTCTCGGTGTCACGGCCACGCACATTGCTTGGGCATTGGTTCCATTGATGGGGGTGTGGGCCTGGCTCGCCACTGTACTGGCCCGACAGGAGAAGCGCGGGTCGGCATCTACCCTATCTTCGACGGCGGAAAGTTCTCGCGGTACAGGATGAGTCAGTATCATTTGCTTCGACTTCGTCGCTTAGTCTCGAATGACCACCGAGCCGATCACGTAAGAACTGGCTCGTCCGGACTTGGCTCCTCGGATCCGAACCTCCGACACATCGCGCACGTGCTCACGGAAGTTCCAGGTGCGGTCGGCTTTCAGCTCGGGCCAGAACCACCAGGTGCCATCACGCTTCCGGAACCAGAGTTGAATCGCTGTATCCGGCAGCACGGAAATCGATTCCAGGTCGAAATACGTCGGCGCATGACTCTCGACATGGCTGACCCAGATCTTGACCCACTGATTCCGGTCGTGAGAAGACAGGACGCGGGGGGTCTTCGTCCAATCGACATCGGTGCATTTAAAGTCGACCAGTTTGCCGAACCCTTTGCCGAAACCGTCCCCTGGATCAGGAAGGGTGTAACACTCGATTCCCGTTTCCATGTTCAAATGGAAATGCGTGTGGCCGATGGCGTCGAAAGTGACATCGCTTCGTGAACAACGCTGGCGGTAGGCCCAGCAGTCGCTATGTTTCGACGGATCACACATCTGCAAAGGACCGAATCCGATTCGGCCCGTCCTGAATGCCAGCGTGGATCTGGCCTGGCCATAGACATGTTCCAGCGCGCCCTCATCGTCGAAATTGATCAGGCATTGTTGAGGACTGCTGCCGTTGGGACGGGCTTGTACGATCTTGGGCGGTTGGCTCTCTCGCTCTCGTTCGGCTGCTTGTTCGGGCGTGGCTTGCGTCGGAGGAGTCATCTGGGAACTCCCCGATTTCAGCTGTGCGCAGGCTCCCAGTGACGCAGCCAACAACATACAGAGAGTCAGTCTGAAACCACCTCCATGGACCTGAACTAATGAGCGCATCGCTTCTCCTTTCTCTTGCGCAATGCGAGCCGACACATCACTTCCTCATTCGTCATTCTAAGGGTTAATTGTAACAAGATGAAGGCGGGGCTTTCCGGTTATTTACTCATCAAAAAAACGCGTGGTATAGTCCGACGCCCTACATGTGAGCCATTGTCTCAGGGAGATGGAGTGATTGCAATGAATCAGTGGAACCCTTATGGCGATTGAAGTTCCAGCCAAGTTATACATCGAGAAGCTATTGAAGGAGTGCAGGAACATATCGGTCGATCTGGCCCTGCTTCCCGGCACCGTGAAATCGAGGGCATTGCACGCCGTTGCCGATCGAATGGCTACGGATCAAGACATCATTCTTGTGGAAAACGCCAAAGATGTCGAGGCCGTGGGAAAGTCCTTTGAGAAGGTGGATTCGAAAGATCGAATGAAGGCCGCCGTGGCTCGCGTTCGTCTGACGCCCGATCAGATGAAGGAGATCGCCGAGCGGCTGCATTTCATCGCCGATCTGCCGGACCCCGTCGGCGCCGTGACATCGCTGCGGGAACGTCCGGATGGGTTGCAAGTCTCTCGGGTGAGAGTGCCGATCGGAGTGATCGGCGTGATTTCCGAACGGAGTCCGCTCGTCACCGTGGAATCGATCGCGCTTTGTCTGAAATCCGGCAATCTCTGCGTCTTTCGTGGGGCTCCGGAATGGAAGTTGACGCATCAGGCGATGGCTGCACGATTTCGTGAGGCGGCAACGGAGCACGGCATACCCCATAATGCCTGGGTGCTCATCGATCGCCAAGAGAAAGAAATTGCGCTCGATTTGATTCGGTCGGGGAAATATCTCGACGCGATCATCGTGCGGGGCGGAGCCGGTTTACGAAAGACGGTTGAGGAACAAGCCAAGGTCCCTATTCTTTGCGATGACGGGGGCCTTACGCATTTGTACATCGATGAAGATCCCGATATTTCCGTCGCGCAAAACTTAGTGATCAACTCCAAGGTGCAGCAAGCGGGAGCCTCCAACGGGCTGGATACCCTGCTGGTGCAACAGATCGTGGCACGGCAGTTCTTGCCTCCATTGATCAACCGTCTGCTGGACCAATTCAAGGTGGAAGTGCATGCGTGCCCGAAGACGGTCGCGCTCATGGGGCAAATGGCAATGACGGGACATACCGCGATCATTCCGGCGACAGATGCGGATTGGCAGACGCAGTTCGCCGGTCCGATCTTGGCTGTCAAAATGGTCGAAGACCTTGATGAGGCGCTGGCTCATATCAGAGTGCACGGGCCCTCCCTCACCGCCGGAATCGCCACCACGCGCTACGAGTCCGCCATGCGATTCACCAGGGAGGTCGATGCCGGTGCGGTGCTGGTGAACGCATCAACCAGACTCCATGCCGGCGATAGTTTCGGGATGGGCAGCGACGTGGGATTGAGCGTAGGGAAGCTGCATGCGAAGGGGCCGATCGGGCTGGAGCAGTTGACCTGTGAGAAGTATGTGGTGTTCGGGTCCGGGCAGCTTCGGTTTCCGCATCCGGTGCCGGAAGCGTACTTTGATGCCATCATGCTGAAAAGACCGTAGCACTTGCTGAAAACGATCCCCAGCTTCGTTCTCAGTCGTTCGAACCACTCAACGTACCCTCTTCCGCGTACGCCTCGTGGTCCTCACTCCTTGCGGCCTTGCTGGGAACCGTTTTGAGCAAGCGCGTCAACATGGCCGATGAGTCGCTGCAGCAATCTATCCAAGACCATCTTGCGTGGTGGGGGCTTAGGCATTTTTCATCGGACCACGATTATTTCGCATGGCAGCGGCAACATCTCTCGTCTGAAGAGCTTCGACAGCTTGCCCTCCATGTCGAGCGAAAACGGGAAGGAGGCCATCGCGATGAAATCGCCTTTTATGATCTCACCGCGCATCCGAAGATCTATCCGGTTCTCTATAGTCAACGTTATGAATACTACGAGGCCATCGGTGTGCGGACGACGGCTCACTTCGGTCAAGCGGAAGACGTCCTCGATTTTGGCTGCGGCATTGGAGTGCTGACGATCTTCTATGCGCGCCTCTTCCCGGAGAAGAATTTTGCGGGTGTCGATCGATCATCCGCTTCCATCGCCGTCGCACGGGAAAGGGCCGACAAGCTTGGGTTGCGCAATCTCCGATTTGAGTGCGTGGATGTGGACGTTGAACCGCTCACAGGTTCGTACGATCTCGTAGTGGCGACCCATGCACTGGTGCAGGCTGAGCAGGACCGGGGTCTTCCGAGCCGGAATTGGCGAACCTTTGAACGAGCACACGACCCGTCGCAGCAGCTGGCATTCGAACGGCGGACAGGGCTTGCGATTCGACTGGACCGGCTGTGCCGGGTCCTGAACTCATCCGGCCGCATGATCGTGAGCGAGAAAACGCGACAGTTGGCCAGAAGAGTGCCGTTTCAGCGCGCATTGGCGAACAGAGGGCTGCGACTCGCCGAACGCCCAGCGCTGATCCGCTACCGAACGGTTGAAGAAGTGGTGGACGACGGCCCGTTGTATGTGCTGAATCGGGGGGGCGAAGCGACTTTGGAGTGGGATGAGAAGCCGGAGCAGGATCAGGGACAGCTCTTCGATCCTCACACCGTTTCGATGTCGGCAGGCATGGTCAACGCGCCGCTCTACGAGAATCATTGGCCTTCGGCCCAAGCGACGTGGGAACAACTGAAAGACCGAGAAGTCATCAGAGAGACCACTCGCCAAGCACCCGATGGTCGGCAAGTGCACGCCGAACGTGGGCGCTCCCGCGGGCAGCACTATCTGTACTGCGCCAACACCTTCGATCAACGGCAATTGGTCATTGAAGAAGAGGCTCGTGCGGCGATGCTCGATGAGTACTATCAAGAAATCATCCGAGGCCTACCCTAAGAAATATATCGGTCTGGTCTGCCAGGCTCTCCAGACATCAAAATCATAAATACCCGATATTCCCTTGCAATCGTTTTTTGTTCTCGTTAACCTTGGGCCGCTCCCCAACAGGTTGTCGGCGTAAGCCGGTTGCTTTCTTGTTCGTGCTCGTTCCAGGCGTGAGTCGGAAGGAGGAATCACCATGAAAGCGGCGCACACCCTTCTTGCCGTGCTGAGTCTGGTCTGTATCGGTTGCACGACTCCGCCGGAAGTCAAACAGGCCTTGATCGACAAGGATCAGGCCTATGCCGAGAACGACCGGCTGATGCAGCAGTATCGTGAGTTGGTCGGTCACGTCACCGAACGACATCAGCAGTGGTATCGGTATGTCCAAACCAGGCTCAAGCTCAATCTGGCGTTGCAATGGGCCACCACGAATCCCAAACTGGCCGACGTCGGCGATGCCGAGCTGGCGAAGGACGATGCCGATCTGCTGGGTCCCGAGGCCATGACACTCATCAATGAGATTCGGCTCAAGGATCTCCCCGAGCGAAAGGATCCCACCGGACAGGTCGTCTTCCAGGCGGGTATGGGGGACATGAACAATCTCCTGCAAAAACTTCCTGAACTGGTCGGTCAAGTCGAACAGCGCGTTGAGAAAGATTCGCAGGCGTCATCGAAGGTCGATCTGACGGTGTTCGATCAGTATCGCACCAACGTCGAAGCCGTGCGACGGATCAACGCCATCATCAAGCAATATTTGGACATTGACGTCACCTTGCCCCGCAATGAGATGCAGTCGATAGCGGAGGCCGTGCGGACGCTTCGCCGGTGATGCGCCCGGACGTGTGCCAAGGAAGGGGGCCGGCATGATGGGACGACAAATCGCAGTCGTGAGCATCGGGCTGATTCTCGTGAGCCTCGTGGGCTGTCACTCGATTCACAGCGATGCGGTCCGCGATCTCCTTCAGAAGGAAGGCACGAAAATCGATGCGGCCCAAACCAATATCGACTTATTCCAGAAAGAAACCGAGGCCCGCATCAAGTTCTTGGAGCAGGCGCGCAGCTCTCTGCATGAGAGTTTCATGGCGTTGCAAGCGCAGGAAGCCAAGCATCAATTCGTGCTCTCTTCGTACCGAAATATCGCGAGTAAAAAAGGCGAGGCGGCGTACGCGGCGGCCTATCTGGTGGGGCACATGTACCTGGTCGAGTATCAGGGATTGGAAAAATCCGTGTGGGATCAATTTGAAGAAGATTTTGGCGGTCTGCGCGATATAGCCGATGCCCTGCACGACTCGTGGAAACGGACAGCGGCGCTCCATGCTCAATTGAAACGTTATGCCGGCAAATCGGCCCTCTCCTCCATCGACGAGGAATTTGTCTCGGCATTGATCGAGCAGGCTCCGGGACAATCCGAGCGCATCATGGAGGTGCTGAATCACTCGCGAACCGTCAATGATGCCTTGGAAGAAGTGACGGGCGCGCGCATCGTTCGGATGAGGGCGTTGGAACGGGCCCATACCTTTACTGCGGACTTGGTCGATCTGCTGGACAGGCTGAAAAAAGACGACGGGCAATAGCAGGCTGCGGAAAAACTCGGGTTAATGCCAACAATATGGCGGAAATGTTCCGTACGGTGCGAACCCCTGAATATCTGCAGGATGCTCAAAAAGGCTGCCGTTCTCACCCGCCCATCCCTGGCGTGCCAAGACGCACCTTTCCACAGGCAAGGCCCAGCGGTCCGCGACGCGAAGAATAATGAGGCGCACGGTGCGATGAAGAAAGAGCACCACGTTTGTGCGCGCCGGCGAGTGGGTGAGCCGGCAGTGTCCGAATCTCTTCACGTCTGCGGACGGGCGTGAGTCGGTGAGCACGAGATACATTAGCCGATTTTGATGTGGCCGTTCGCCATGACAACGTGAATGAAGATGTCCCTTGGAATTTCTGAGCACGGGGCCAGCTTGGATATGACGAGGACAATCAAGGAGTCCAGCAAGGAGCAAGACATTGTGTTCTGGTATGTGGCCCATCTGCCTCACATGGCTGCCTTGGGCCCGACGAAATGGTTGGCGCTCGGCCCCATCCTCCGTGTGCAGCGGGAGTAAATGATGCGCTCGCCCGGCTTAGCCGTGACCCATGCGATCCATTCAGTGAAAGAGCGGCATATCTTATGCGCGTACATACTCAAGCTGCGTGAATTGTTTTAGTTGACATAGGGGATTGAAGAGGAGTAATGGAGAAATAGTCCACTGATGTGAGGTGTCCTACAATCTTCCGATCCTTCCGAAGCAAGAGGGGGTTGAAATGGAAGACCTGAGTCCACCGGATCACGTCGCCCCGCCGAATCATGGGCGGGTGTTGCGTCAGTCACGCTAGCCGATTCTCCATCGGCAGTCGCCTTCCCGCGTAGGGAACCAATGGGTCATATCGACGAGCCGTGTGGAGATTCTAAGCCAGCGCGAGAAACAGGATCGCTGGCAATCCGAATCCACTCCTGACGAAACGCTTCTCAGCCCATTCCTCGCGCGGGTCGTTATCACTACAGAAGAGATCTACATGGCGTCCTAAGCGCCAAGCGCGGGCGACTCTGCCATGGAGAAAGGGTCGCCCGTTGCGGATCTCTTGAACAGGTTGAACAAGCCTGAGACAAAGAGGAGGTCGAGAGCGTCTAAGGCCTTTTGAGAAAGCAACGCGAAAAAAACGCAACGTCTGAGCTTTCGGTACGAACGAAAGGAGCGAGTCATGGATAGTACCTTCTTGATGTTCGCGTCTGTCATGCTTGCAATCTTCATCGGTGGCTTAGTCGTATACAAAAAGAGTTCGTAACTTCGGTGGGGGACCATATCTGGCTCCATGTCTAGGTAGTCAACTGTTGGCCAAAAGCACCGGTAGCGAGTGTCAAGTCTTCAATAACTAAGGTGTCACGTCGAGGTTTGTCGCTAATGCGCCGGTGCGTGGTGGCTAAGTTCTGCTTCTGATGAGAAGCAATCACGTTTCTCGTCCCCATTACCTATTTCGAAGCCTCTGGATTCAACTGGAACAAACGATTCCTTTGGTTCCTGATCCGGTGGAAGAGAAGAAGTAGGTGAGAGCCGGTTTGCCAGCCGGTCCAAGATTTCTGATGGACCGATAAATGGCGCGCAGGTCCTGCTCGTCCTCAGCATTTTTGTCCAATGGCATAGCCGACCACTTGAGTATCCTTTTGATGATGAGTGTCGGTAAGCCATCAATCCTTGGTGTCACTCAGTATTCGTCGATTTCGTCGGTTTCATCGATCATCTCCGCCGTGATCTCATCGGCTTCGGCGGCCCATTGAGCCAGTGGGATGCCCTTGGCTTTCAGAATGGCTTCTTGTTCCGTTCCTGCCGCCATGGTGAGTTCATAGGTCACTGTTTGCTTGACTTGAAACATTCTCATAATTCTTCACCTTTGAATCGTCTAAAATCTGATCACGGGTTTTCCACGGGTAACCGATGCATTGTAAGCGATCAGTTATGGATACTGATACTATAGAGGGCTCCTTCAAGATGTCACCTCCAAACCATGTGACCGTTGCCTTGACTCTATTTCCGTTGCTTTGCTAGAGTGACCAATCCAAGTCTAAACGATTGAAAGTTCCACTGTTTCCGAATTGTCCCACAAAGCAATCCGAGGGAATACCGTGATGAAAGCGTGGCTTTTTGACGATACATTTAAACGTAATCCGTTCCTCCTCTGTATCGAAGGGCTCCAGGGAGAGTGGGGCGGCGGAGATTCGGTGACGGAGGAAGAAGAACTGCCGTTGCCTCCGCAGAACGTTCAAGCAAAGCCGGGCAATGGGCGCATTACCGTCACATGGGATCCGGTTCCTGATGCCATGTACTACAACCTCTACTTCCAGACGACCAAAGGTGTGCAGATCAAGTTCTCAGAACTGACCCGTCCCATAGCGGGCCCCGAAGATTTCAAGAGCGCGATCGGTGTGAAGAAAGACAAGGCAACCTGCTTGGAAGGTGCCTCTAGCCCTTATGTCCATGACGATCTTGCCAACGGTACCTGTTATCACTATGTCGTCACCGTCGTCACTCCCAAGGGAGAAAGTCCCGAATCGCAAGAAGTAATGGCCATTCCATCGCCCTATCTCCTTGCCATGGTCATCGGCTGCGAAGGAGTGGGCGACGGCGAATTGAATTCTCCCACTGGGATCGCACTCGACAAAGACGGCAACATTTACGTGGCAGATACCGACAACCATTCGATCCAAAAATTCGATCGGACTGGAAAGTTTTTGGCTCGATGGGGTGGTGAACCCGGTTCACAGGAAGGCCAGTTTTACTATCCTCGCGGTTTGGCCGTCGGGCCGGACGATGCCGTGTACGTCGCCGACAGCGGCAACAACCGGGTACAGAAGTTCGATCCCGAGGGCAATGTGCAGAAAGCGTGGGGCAAGTTCGGGTTCGCCTGGCGTGGAGCCGACATGGGCCGATTCGACGTCCCCTGGGGCATTACGACGGATCAAGACGGCAATGTCTACGTCTCTGACACGAGCAACGCGCGCATTCAAAAATTCCAAGCCGACGGCCAGCCGCTGTTGAAGTGGGGCCGTGACGGCAGCTTCGACGGCGCCTTCTTTTTTCCGCGCGGCGTCGCGGTGGATTTCGTCGGCAATGTGTATGTCGCCGACGAGAGCAACAGTCGTATTCAAAAGTTCGATGCCCGCGGGAGTTTCTTGACGAAGTGGGGGCGGGAGGGCCATGGGCCCGGACAGTTCAAGTCTCCGTGGGGCATCGCGTGTGACGCGTTAGGGAACGTCTTCGTCGTTGACAGCGGCAACCATCGGATTCAGAAGTTCGACGGCAACGGCACGTTCCTTTGCGCATTCGGGAATCGCGGGAAAACCGAGGGACAAGTCAATTTTCCCTACGGCATCGCGGTGGATAAGGAAGGCTGTGTGTATGTTGTCGACAGCGGCAATCACCGCATCCTCAAGTATGTGCCGACCGAAGAAGAGATGAATCGTGGGAAGGACCAGCTGCCGCAAACGATGGAAGCCGGTGGAGTGCAGCCGCCCCGCAGCCTTGCCGTCAAGGCGGGTGATACGGAAGTCTTCCTGAGTTGGATGGAAGTGCCCGGTGCGCAATCGTACAATCTCTATTTCAGCACCGCGTCTCATGTCACGCTCGAGGGAGCGACGAAGATCGAAGGCGTGACGAATCCCTATACGCATGAGGGTCTCTCCAACGATACGCCGTATTATTATGCCGTGACCGCGTCGTTCGAAGACGGGACGGAAAGCGGACTGTCGGAAGAAGTGACGGCGACGCCCGTACTCATCGATATCACGGCGCCACAGAATCCCTACGCCGTGATCAATCATGGAGCCTTCATGACCAATTCGCCCGATGTCGTGGTGACGATCTCGGCGACCGATTTGGACACGGGCGTCGGAGCGTATTTTATTTCTGAAAGTCCGCTGACTCCGATGGCCGGGACACCGGGGTGGGTGGACACGACGCCGGCGATCAAGTTCGGATCCACGATACCGTTCATTCTCTCGCCCGGAGACGGGCATAAGACTATTTATGTGTGGTTCAAAGATATCGGCAACAATGTCTCCACGCCGGCCAGCGCCACAATTTTGGTCAATACATCGGGCTATTTGTGCGTATCGAAATGGGGCAAACCCGGACGGGGTGCATCGCTGTTGCACGGTGGAGAATTTATCGCGCCGATGTACGGACTGTGCGTCGACCAGCAAGGATCGCTGTTCGTCGTCGATAACGGCAACAATCGCGTGCAGAAGTTCGACAATGCCGGGAACTTCATCATTCTGTGGGGCAGTTTCGGCTCGGCCAATTCGAATTTTCACAATCCCACCGGTATTGCCTGCGACGGCAAGGGCGATGTCTGGGTCGTGGATACCAACAACCACCGGGTTCAAAAGTTCGACGGGAAACTCGGCGGCTATCTCATGAAGTTCGGTTCTCGTGGAAACGGTGAAGGACAGTTCAATGCTCCCTGGGGGATTGCGGTCGATCGCGTGCGTGGCTATCTCTACGTCGTCGACAGCGCCAATTTCCGTGTGCAGAAATTCGACATGTCCGGTGAGTTCATCATGGCGTGGGGCAGCTTCGGCAACGGAGACGGCCAGTTCTATTTCCCACGCGGGGTGGCGGTCGATCAAGAGGATGGGGCGGTCTATGTCGTCGATATGGGAAATCACCGCATCCAGAAGTTCGATACCAGCACCAATGTCCTGCCGCAGCTCTTGACGAAATGGGGAGGCAGTTCGACGGCCGGACATGCCAGCAGTGCTTTGGCGCAGGAGGCCGGACAATTGCGCTCCCCCTGGGGCATTACGATCGATGGAGCCGGGGATGTGTATGTGACGGATACGGGGAATCATCGGATCGAAAAGTTCGACCGGGAGGGTAATTTCATCACTCAGTGGGGCGGGTTCGGCAATGGGGGCGGGCAATTCAATTTTCCGTATGGAATCGCCGTCGATGCGAAAGGGAGCGTCTTTGTCGTCGATAGCGGCAACACGCGGGTGCAGCAGTTCATGCCGGCGGAGGAAGGCAGCGAGCGGTTGCAGGACGAAGCCGAGGAGTTGGCCGAGGTGGAGAAAGCGCAACGGACGCAGAACGTCTAACTAATAGGAGCCCGCAGACTGTTCAAAAAGGCCGTCCAGCAAGGCCGCAGCAAGTGAAGAGGCGACGCGTACTTTCTTCCGTACGTTGAGCCTCTAGAGGTTCACGCCGCGCTGAATAAAGCGCGGCACGCTTGTGAACGCCGCCGAGTTGGTGAGGCGGCTGTGTCTTGCGAGAACAAAGCTGGCGGACTTTTTCAACAGTCTGCTAGAAGAGGGAACGATGCTTGATAAAGAACCGCGACTAGGTCTGACGTACGATGACGTGGTTCTCGTGCCGGCCAAGTCGCAGATCGTGCCCAGCGAAGTTGATACCGGCACCTTGGTCTCCCGCAATATCCGGATCAATATCCCGCTCGTCAGCGCGGCCATGGATACGGTCACGGAATCTCGGCTGGCGATCGCGATGGCGCGCGAAGGGGGAATTGGAATCATTCATCGTGTGCTGGCTCCGGCGGATCAGGCGATCGAGGTGGATAAAGTCAAGAAGTCCGAAAGCGGGATGATCATGGACCCCGTGACGATTTCTCCCGACGAAACCATTCGGGACGCGCACCAGCTGATGGCGAAATATCGGATCTCGGGCATCCCCGTCACCAAAGGACGCAAACTGGTCGGGATTCTCACCAACCGCGATCTGAGATTCGAAACCAGGATGGATATGAAGGTGTCGCAGGTGATGAAGCGAGACCGGCTGATCACGGCGCCGGAAGGCACCAGCTTGGAAAAGGCCAGAGAGATCCTGCATGAGCACCGGATCGAAAAATTACCGGTGGTGAATAAAGAGTTTGAACTCAAGGGCCTCATTACCATCAAAGATATCGAAAAGCGGATCAAGTATCCCAATGCATGCAAAGACAGCCACGGGCGCTTACGGGTCGGAGCGGCGGTCGGCGTCGGGCAAGATACGGAAGAACGCGTGACCCTGCTCAAGAAATCCGGCGTGGATCTTGTGGTGATCGATACGGCGCACGGCCATTCGCAAGCCGTACTGGATGCGGCGAGGATGATCAAGAAGCTCTATCCGGATCTTGAACTGGTCGTCGGAAACATTGGAACGATGGAGGCGGCGAAAGACCTTCTCACAGTCGGAGTCGACGCGGTCAAGGTCGGAGTCGGACCGGGATCGATCTGCACGACACGAATCGTATCGGGCGCCGGGATGCCGCAGTTGACCGCCATTGCGGATTGTGCAAAAGCTTTACAGGGGAGCGGTGTGCCGGTGATTGCCGATGGGGGCATCAAATTCTCCGGCGATATCACGAAAGCCTTGGCCGCCGGGGCGTCCTCTGTGATGCTCGGCGGGCTCTTTGCCGGAACGGAAGAGTCTCCCGGTGAGACGGTGCTCTATCAAGCCAGAACCTACAAGGTGTATCGCGGCATGGGCTCCATCGGGGCGATGGAGCGAGGGGGCGGTGATCGATACGGACAAGGAGGACGCCCGGCCCAGAAGCTGGTTCCCGAAGGGATCGAAGGCCGTGTCCCCTATAAAGGTCCGTTGGCCGCCGTGGTGTATCAGTTGGTCGGCGGTGTGAGATCGGGAATGGGATACTGCGGCTGTAAAACCATTGTCGACTTGCAACAGAATGCCACGTTCATCAGACAGTCCGTGGCCGGCCTCCGTGAGAGCCATGTGCATGACGTGATCATTACCAAAGAGGCGCCGAACTACCGGATGGATTGGGAATAGGACGTTCAACGTTAATCGTTAACCGTGAATCGATAAGACGCTTAGAGCCAGGTCCCTTCCTCATAATGACTCCGGCGATTAACGTGTAACGATTCACGATTAACGACGATGGAACTCTGGCACGATAGAATTCTGGTCCTCGACTTTGGGTCGCAGTACACGCAACTGATCACCCGCCGCATTCGCGAAGCGCAGGTCTATTCGCAAATTCTTCCCTGTACGGTCCCGTTGGCGACGATTCTCGCGTATCGGCCGCAAGGCATTGTCCTTTCCGGCGGTCCTTCCAGCGTCTATGAGAAGAAGGCGCCGGTTGTCGCTAAAGAGTTGTTCGATCAGAACATTCCGATCCTTGGGATTTGTTACGGCATGCAGTTGGTGACCCATCTCTCCGGAGGGGCCGTCGCGAAGTCGGCACATCGTGAATATGGCAGAGCCGATCTCACGATCGACGATGCGAGCGATCTCTTCAAAGGAGTCGGAATCGACAAGAAGACAGCTGTATGGATGTCTCACGGTGATCGCATCGAGCGGATGCCGCCCGGATTTCGATCGATTGCGCATACGAACAACTCGCCCGTCGCGGCGATGAAGCGGTCCGATCACGAGCGCCGGATCTATTGTTTGCAGTTCCATCCCGAAGTGGCGCACACGTCGGAAGGGACGAGGATTCTCCGCAACTTCGTCTATGAGATTTGCGGTTGCAAACCGACCTGGACCATGCAGTCCTATGTGGAGACGGCGGTCGGGCAGATTCGTGAACAGGTCGGCAAGGAGCGAGTCATCTGCGCACTGAGCGGCGGCGTGGATTCATCGGTTGCGGCGGCGCTGACGCATCGGGCGATCGGCAATCAGCTCACCTGCATCTTCGTCGATAACGGCGTGTTGCGGGCCGGTGAACGGGATCAAGTAGAGAAGACCTTCGCGTCGCAGTTGCATCTCAATTTACGAATTCTGGACGGGACCAAACAATTTCTCGCCGATCTCAAGAACGTGGCGGATCCGGAGCAAAAACGAAAGATCATCGGCCGGCAGTTCATTAAGCGATTCGAGACTGAATCCAAGAAACTGAAAGGCATCAAATATCTGGTCCAGGGCACGCTCTATCCCGACGTGATTGAAAGCATCAGTTTCAAAGGCCCTTCGGCCACGATTAAAACCCATCATAACGTCGGCGGCTTGCCGGCACGCATGAAGCTCAAGCTTATCGAACCGCTGCGGGAGCTCTTCAAGGATGAAGTGCGGGTGTTGGGAATGGAACTGGGATTGCCGGACGAGATTATCTGGCGGCAACCATTCCCGGGGCCAGGGTTGGCGATCCGCGTGCTGGGCGCCGTCACGCCCGAACGGTTGGCGATTTTGCGGGCAGCGGAAGCGATCGTCGATCAGGAGATCAGAAGTGCCGGTCTCTATCGTGAAATCTGGCAAGCGTTTGCCGTCTTGTTGCCGATTCGAACTGTCGGGGTGATGGGCGATCAGCGGACCTATGAGCATGTCATCGCGATTCGCGCCGTCACCAGCGTAGACGGCATGACCGCCGATTGGGCCAAGATACCGAACGACGTGCTGGGCCGCATGTCGAATCGGATCATCAATGAAGTCAAAGGCGTGAATCGGGTCGTGTACGACATCAGCTCGAAACCACCAAGCACCATAGAGTGGGAGTAAGAGCTTGAGCGTAAGCGCTTGAGATGAGATGTCCATCACAAGAAGTCATGGCTCATACGTGTAAGTTCTCCACCGTGGAAAACAAAGCGCAGACTATAGTGGTTGATTTGGACGGAACACTTCTCCATACCGATACCCTACATGAATCTGTCTTACAGTTACTTCGTGATGATGCCATTTATGTTCTCTATCTTCCATTTTGGTTGCTTGCTGGGAAGGCTTTTTTAAAACAGAAGTTGGCAGACTCCGTCGAGTTAAATCCAGCGACGTTGCCCTACAACATTCAACTAATTGAGTGGCTGAAAGAGCAAAAGGAGCTTGGGCATAAGCTGGTGCTCTGTACAGCCACAAATATGAGCGTGGCACAACGGATAGCAAACCACCTCCAGTTGTTTAATGAGGTCATGGCCAGTGACGGCGAGAACAACTTAGCTGGTGTCAGAAAGAAAGCCGCTCTGGATGAAGCGTATGGAGAAGGGCAATACATCTATGCCGGAAACTCAAGTGATGATATCCATGTTTGGAATGGCGCATCGAAGGGTATCGTAGTCAACGCCGCATCAAGCGTTTTAGTCAAAGCGAAAAAAATCACGGAGATTCATAGTGACTTCCCGCGTTTGCCGATAACATTGTCAGCATGGCGTCGAGTGTTTCGTTTTCATCAATGGTTGAAGAACTTATTGATCTTCGTGCCGTTATTGGCAGCACATCGACTCAGTGAAACGGATTCACTGACCCAACTTATTGTGACATTTATTTCTTTCAGCCTCTGTGCTTCTGCCGTCTATATCACGAATGATTTGCTCGACCTCGAAAGCGACAGGCAACATCCTCGTAAAAAACATCGCCCCTTTGCATCTGGCTTGGTGCCCATATCTTATGGCGTCTTATTGGCTCCGGTTTGCGGCTTAGTGGGTCTTGCTTTATCTGTATATGTTGGCAAATATCTTCCGGCGTGGCTTTTTGTGTATTTCACGTTAACATTTGCCTATTCAATAAAGCTTAAGAAGCTTGTATTGATTGATTGTCTGACATTAGCCGCCCTGTATACCCTACGTATCGTCGCTGGCGCAGCGGCTGTATCCGTTCCTTTATCATTCTGGCTACTTGCTTTCTCGACTTTCATATTTTTGTCGTTGGCTTTTGTTAAACGATATGCTGAACTACAAGTTCATGTACTAGAGCGTAAAAACAAAGCGCATGGGCGTGGTTACTATGTCACTGATGCATCACTAATTCAAACGCTGGGTATTGCTGCGGGTTACGCCGCGGTTTTAGTGCTTGCGCTTTATCTACAGGGAGAAACGGTGACCACGCTTTATCACACTCCAGAATTCATTTGGGGATCCGTACCGCTAATACTGTTTTGGATTAGTTGGATGTGGTTGAAGGCGCATAGAGGACTTATGAATGATGACCCGCTCGTATTTGCGGTTAAGGATAGAGCGAGTTGGGCGGTCTTAATCGGTATAGGCATTAGTTTTGCGGCTGCGACGTTTGTCTTGTGAATCAAAAGCATCGCTCGTAACTAGGTACAGCGTCATCGCAGTTTCTATCAGTAGAACCTATCTCAAAATAGTTGACGGGATGAATCCCCATCTTAGAGGGGGCTCCGGAAATTCGGACAGTGTGAGAAGTGGTAGCCTGGCTTCACCGAAGCCACCGAGCGGTGGCGTACAGAAGGAGCAAGGCGATGAAGAGAACACGACGGAATCACGGAGCGACAAGGCCCAGGTGGCATTGGCCGCCGTCAAAGGGGACAAGACGCTGGCTGAGTTGACTGAGCAATTCAGCATCCATCCCACCCAGGTCACCGACTGGAAGCAGCAACGGCTCGCCCGAGCCGCAGACGTATTTGGGGGGGACACAACCATCATCGAACACCCCGGATCTGAAGACGTTCCATGCGAAGATCAGGTAACTGACCCTGGACCGCGTACGACCAACCGCGTCCGATACGGCGCTGGCGCTCATGCGCCGGATTGGGAGCTCCAGTCTCCGTGTGCCGGAGCTCGGATGCTGTGCGATGCCCTCCGGCGCGAGGGGTATCGAGTCGGACGGCGCAGGTGGCCTATCAATAAATTATGGGGTTGGCTATAAATACCTAGAAGTGTTCTATAATCGGCAGCGTCGCCACTCGACCCTCGGCTATCAATCCCCCGCCGAGTTCGAGATCAGGGGGTCGCGTAACCAGACGTCCCCAAAAGGGGAAGATCAAGTTTTCCGCAGCCTGCTAGATCTTCACGGCTAGAGATACTAGAAAAGAGAAAGGCGTAGATGAAATGCAATGATTTAAGCACGGAGGGAACTCGTGATGTTTTGAGTGACGCCAAGATGCTTTTTTCTTCTGGCCCATTCCTCTCACGAATGATTCAACAATTGAGACCATACATTTGTCCATTCCATGAATTGCTTGCAGTAGTTCCAAGAAACTCATCAGTCCTAGATGTAGGCTGTGGTTCTGGAATATTCCTTGGCCTTCTCATGAAACGAGTGGGCCTCCGCTCTGCGTTCGGCTTTGATTATTCTGAATCGGCTATCGAGCTAGCAAGACTAATGTTGAAAAACATGCCCGCAGAAATGACGAAAAATATCGACTTCGAACTGCGCAATGCAAACCAATCTTGGCCAGAAGGTGACTTTGATGTGGTAAGCATGATTGACGTTATGCACCACGTTAATCCAACAGCTCAGCGTGAAGTGTTTTTGGAGGCCGTAGACCATGTGAATCCAGGCGGCCTACTTCTATACAAGGACATGGCCGATAGACCTTTGGTATTTGCATTGGCCAACAGGTTACACGATTTAATCATGGCTCGTCAGTGGATTAACTACGTTCCAACCTCATTGATTAAGAGGTGGGCTATAGAAGCGGGACTTCATGTAGTGCAGGAATCTCAGTGCCGTATGATTTGGTATGCACATGAATGGATAGTCTTCAAGAAGCGGCCGACAACAATCTAGGTCAGCAAGAGTTCTCCCACTGGAAGGGTGGGGGAAGAGCAAGAAGCCGCGGAGCGGCTTGTGCGTAGTAGGTAGCACCAGAAACCACGGTTGTTAGGCCGTGGTTTATCATTGGTTTATTACGGCCGCATCGGCGCTTGACAAGCGCACGCTCGACCGTGTGTACTTCGCAGCCTGCCTGCACGGCACACTACCGCATAAGCTCACCCCCCAGCCGCCGCAGGTGAACTGGCAGAGACTGTCCAAACAAACGGAGCCACTTTTGATGACGCTTTTTAGAGCTTTGGATGATGCGCAAAGTAGACATCATAAAGCCGTGTTTTTGATTTTGCTGCTTTCTGCGCTTCTCCTTAGGGTTTATGATTTTCAGGGCTATACAGATTCTGATCCACGGCATTATTCCTTCCTGGCCGATGAATTGTCAAAGGGGGTTCTCCATATTCCTCATATTCCTGAAGATGATGCCGCTCCTGTATTTTATGTGCGACCTGGAGTCTACTTTCCAGTGGCTATGCTGATTAGAGTATTTGGATTATCGGAATTTACGCTGGTTGCCTATCCCTTTGTTATTAGTTTGCTCTCTTGTGTTCTCGCCTATTTTTTCGCTAGGAAGCTGCTTTCTCCTTTGGAGGGGTTGATTGCTTTTGCTTTGCTTGCATTATTGCCGTTCGATGTGCAAATTGCCTCCAAGCTTCTCCCTGATGCTGTTGCGGCGTTTTGGGCTAATCTGGCTTTGTACCTATTATGGAGAGCAGTTGATACTGCATCGCTAAAGGCAGGTGCGTCATTGGCTGTTCTTAGTGGCGTATTGTTCGGCATTTCATGGCTATGCAAAGAGTCGGTAGTATATCTTGTCCCGTTTGTGATTGTGCTGGCTTTGTTTGGGGAGGGTGGCTTCTCGCTTAAGGGTAGGTTCTCTTTATTGGTTTTACTCGCGATTGGGTCCTTGTCTGTGCTGGGTGGCGAACTCTTTTTTTATTTCGTTAAAACTGGAGATGCACTTTTTAGATTACACGAAACTGAGCGGAACTATTTGGTTACTTCGGTTTGGTTTTTTGATAGTGCGTCGCCTCTCTATGGATGGGGTGAGGGGGGGTATTTAAAGGCGGTGTTGAAGAGAATCCTTTACACTGGGCCTCGAAATATCATTCTATGTAGTTCTTTTCTGTATCTTCCATTATTAGCTCTTCTGGGTGTGGCTTGGGGTGCTTTTGTCGGAGTTCGTCGTCATGTTCATGTTATGGTACTTATATGGTTCGCAGTGTTAGTTCTCATGTTCAATTTCATGAGTTCCTCGTTTAGCTCCTATAAACCACTAATCATCTATGATAGGTATTTATACCCAGTTTTGCTTCCTTGCGTGATTATTTTTAGTGGATTCTTGGGATGCTTGTTGAGAGGGGGAGATGCTTTAGGATTGGACAAGGAAAGGCTGTTCTGGGGTCTGGTTATAGGTACAGGTTTCACGCTCTTGTGTGCTAAGGGTATTATTTTTTTTCATTTGAATCGAAGTGAGCTAATTGAGCGGCATGTTTCGCATACCCTTAAGGAAGCAGATGTCGTTTACACGGACTATCGAACTGTTCCCGGTCTTGTGTTTTTCAGAGAGAATCGACTTTCTGATGTGTCGGATGTGAATCGTTCTTGGAAAAAAATGAAAGTGTCTGATTTTCCCGTTGGGGCATATGTTCTTGTTAATGTGCGCAGGTTAGAAGCTCTAAATAGAACATACAAGTATGAAATTCCGTCCTTCGCCTACCAGCCTCCAGGTTATTGGAGGAAGGTTGATAGCATTAATGGGGCGACTTTGTACAAAGTGGAACCGGAGAATTAATTCTTGGGGTCTCCTTGACGTTGGATGCCAATCGCTAAACTTTGAAAGCACAATGGCGTACAGAGAAAGGCGACGGCGATGGCTATTTTTAACATACCAAAACTTGTCGGCTATAAGCCGTTTGACATTGGTGATCTGTTCGTCCTGACGTTGCCTGACGAACTCGCTGGAAGTCAGGTGCCCAAGTGAGCTGTGGGGGCGGCGAGTAGTATAGTCCACGCGCCACGCTTCGAGGATAATCTACGCCTCGGCCAGCGAGGGGAACTGATGCACGTTCAAATACTCATCACGCAACCGCCCGTTGCGCAGCTGCCAGGTGCTCGGCGTGAGTCAGGCTGTCAGCATCGGCGCGACCTGACGCAGAGGGTATCCGAGGCGACCGATCCGCCATGAACAGAGCGGCTCCGCCAGGTGATTCAGCAGCATTCCACGTTCGGCTATCGACGACTCTGGGTGGTGCTGCGGTTGCTGGACGAGATTGTGGTCAATCGCAAAGCGGTCTATCGGGTGCTGAAGTAGAAGGGGTGGTTCGTCCATCAACGGATCGCCACACCACGTTTCCCGTGCGAGGCTGGGTGAGTCGGGCCAACCGCAGCGATAAGCGCTGGGCCACGGATGTCACGCGTATTCCCTGGGGGCGAGACGGTTGGGCTCATTTGGCAGCGGTGATCGGCTATCATGGTCGCGAAGTGGTCGGCTAAGAGATCGCGCTCCGCAGTCGAGTGAAGGAAGCGGAGAGCAGGCGATCGAAGCTGCGTACCTCCAACGGCTCGAAACGCTGCGACCACCGGAAGCACTGGTCCTTCGCAGCGACAAGGGGCTGTTCTTCCAAAGTCGCAGTTCGGCAGACCTGTTGGGACTATCGGCTGCAACAGGAGTTCATTACACCTTACACACCGGAGCAGAACGGCATCATCGAAAGGTTCTTGAGGACTCTCAGGAAGAGTTCCAGATCTTCCCTCGTTCAATGCCAGGCACAACAAACAACTCGGGTGGCTTGATTTCAGAAGGTACAACAGTCATAAGATACCCCTGTGTTTTTTACAGTTACGATTCACAGTTAAAGATTAAAATTCACGAAATGGAAGTTCGTCTTCAAAAACTCATTGCCAGCACGGGGCTTTCATCTCGTCGAAAGGCTGAGATATTGATCGCCTCGGGACGAGTGTCGGTCAACGGCAAAGTCATCACGGAACTCGGGACGAAGGTCGATCCTACCCGAGATCATGTGAAGGTCGATGGAAAGCATCTCACATCGGCCCAGCCATTTGTGTATCTGATACTGAATAAACCCAGGAACGTGATGTCCACGCTCGATGATCCGGGTGGGCGGACGACGGTGAAGGATTTCTTGCGTGGGGTATCCGTTCGCGTGTTCCCGGTCGGTCGGTTGGACTTCGACAGCGAAGGGTTGATGGTGCTGACGAATAACGGCGAGCTTGCGCAGGCCCTGTTGCATCCGCGCTATCATGTGCCGAAGACGTATCTGATAAAAGTGAAGGGTGCGTTGACGAATGAAGAGATCGCTCGTTTGGAGCGAGGAGTCAAACTCGAGGATGGGATGACGGGTCCGGCCCATGTGAAGAAGGTGCGAAAAGTCGAGGCGAACTCCTGGCTGGAGATCACCATTCGGGAAGGTCGCAAGCATCAAGTCAAGCGCATGTTGGACGCAGTCGGACACCCGGTCCTCAAACTCTTACGGATTCGGATGGGGCCTCTCTCGCTCGGCAATCTGGAACCAGGGGAATTTCGGTTCTTGACCGATCGGGAGGCCAATGCATTACGCGAGTTGGTCGATGAGCGGATGGCGTCGGTTGAACGGGGGGAGGAGCCGATACCGGGACCGAAGAGGCCGATCAGGGGAAAGGGTTGGGCCAAGCCCGAGAGAAATAAAAAGTTTTCTGGGAAGAAGGTGAAGGTGGCATGAACATCCGGACGCACCGCTGTGGAGAGTTAAATACGAAACAAATCGGCCGGACCGTCGTCTTGAACGGGTGGGTTCAGCGGCGGCGCGATCATGGCACGGTCATTTTCATCGATCTTCGTGATCGAACGGGCATCACACAGGTCGTGTTCAATGCCGAGCGAAACATCCGGGTACATCAGGTTGCCCATTCGCTCCGCAGCGAGTGTGTCGTGTCGGTCACCGGCCAAGTCATGGCGCGACCGGATGAGTCGAAGAATCCCAACCTCTCCACCGGGGAGATCGAGGTGTTCGTCGACGAAGTGGAAATTCTGAATGAGGCCAAGACGCCGCCGTTTTTGATCGAAGACGACGCGGAAGTGACCGAAGCGATTCGGTTGAAGTACCGCTTTCTGGATCTGCGCCGACCTAGGATGCAGTCGCTCTTGAGCTTGCGCCACGGCATCATGCAGACGACCAGAAGTTTTCTGAATGCGGAGGGGTTTCTCGAAGTCGAGACTCCGATTTTGACGAAAAGCACGCCGGAAGGAGCCAGAGACTACTTGGTGCCGAGCCGAGTCAATCCCGGACAGTTTTTTGCCTTGCCGCAATCGCCGCAATTGTTCAAACAAGTCCTGATGGTGAGCGGAGTCGATCGCTACTATCAGATCGCACGCTGCTTTCGCGATGAAGACCTCCGCAACGACCGGCAGCCCGAATTTACCCAGATCGATCTGGAGATGTCCTTCGTGGATCGTGAGCAAGTCATGAGCCTGATGGAGCTCATGATCGTGACCGTCTTCCGTGAGGCAGGCGGCGTGCAATTGCCGACGCCCTTTCCTCGAATGACCTACGCGGAAGTCATGAACCGATATGGATCGGATAAACCGGATCTCCGGTTCGATATGCCGCTCCATGACGTGACGGCCTTCGGCGCTGCGAGCGAGTTCAAAGTCTTTAAAGATGCTGCGACCAAGGGCGGTATCGTCAAGGCCTTGATCGTGAAGGGTGGAGCGACGCTCTCGCGGACACGCATCGACGCGTTGGGAGAAACGGCGAAGAATTTCGGTGCAAAGGGCCTGGCATGGCTCAAGATTACAGCGGAAGGCCAGCTTGAATCAGTGATCGCCAAATTCTTGGATGCCAAAGCATTTGCCTCGGCATTGCCGGAAGCGAAGCCTGGTGATCTGGTTTTATTCGGTGCCGATAAACCATCGATCGTCTACGATGTGATGGGGCGGATCCGGCTTCTATTGGGAGGAGAGCTGAAGTTGATCGACACTTCCGCATGGCGGCCATTGTGGGTAACCGATTTTCCCATGTTGGATTACGATCAGGAGCAGAAACGGTATGTGGCCATGCACCATCCATTCACTGCACCACTTGATGAAGATCTGCCGCTGTTCGAGTCCGATCCACTCAAAGTGAGGGCGAAGGCCTATGACATGGTGCTCAATGGGAGCGAAATCGGAGGCGGAAGCATTCGTATCCACCGGCGCGATGTGCAAAGCAAAGTGTTCGACCTCCTCGGGATCGGCAAGGAGGAAGCATCGGCTAAGTTTGGATTTTTACTCGATGCGCTGGAGTATGGTGCACCTCCGCATGGCGGGATTGCGTTCGGATTGGATCGATTGGTGATGTTGCTCGGGAATGCCGATTCAATTCGAGATGTCATTGCATTTCCCAAGACCCAGAAAGCGCAATGCCCGCTGACCGATGCGCCGTCTGCAGTGAGTCCGGATCAACTCAAGGAATTGCGCATCAAACTGGACTTGGTCGAATAGGGAGAGCCCTCTCGTTCTCATGGCTTGCAATACCTTCGGCAGAATCTTTACCGTCACATCGTTCGGGGAGAGCCATGGGACTGCGATCGGCTGCGTCGTCGATGGTTGTCCACCGGGTCTTTCGCTTTCGACCGAAGACATCCAGAAAGATCTCGACCGACGAAAACCGGGCACTTCTCGCCACGTGACTCAGCGGCAGGAATCGGACCGCGTGGAAATCCTGTCGGGCCTGTTTGAAGGACAGACCACCGGCGCGCCAATCGCGCTATTGATCCGTAATGAAGACCAGCGCAGCCGTGATTATGGGAATTTGATCGATAGCTTTCGTCCGGGGCATGCAGACTACACGTACTGGCAAAAGTATGGTATTCGTGATCATCGAGGGGGGGGACGCGCATCGGCCCGTGAGACTGCGGTTCGAGTTGCCGCCGCCGCCATTGCGAGGAAGTGGCTCAGCGAGAAATATGGTGTCGTGATTCGCGGCTATCTGAGCCAGCTGGGACCCCATGAATTGGCTTTCAAAGATTGGGATGCCGTTGGTCGGAATCCGTTTTTCTCCGCGGATCCGGGTGTAATCCCAAAGCTGGAAACCTTCATGGATGAGCTTCGGAAAGACGGCGATTCTGTGGGCGCGAAAATCACGACCGTGGCCCAGCATGTGCCGGTCGGGTGGGGGGCGCCGGTCTATGGGAAATTGGACGCCGATTTGGCTGCAGCAATGATGGGCATCAATGCAGTGAAGGCGGTGGAGATCGGATCGGGCTTTGCGTCGGTCGCACAGCGCGGCTCAGAGCACGGGGATGAGCTGACTCCCGATGGCTTTGTCACGAATCACGCCGGTGGTATTCTGGGAGGTATTTCCACCGGGCAGGATATCGTCGTCACCATCGGCATCAAGCCCACGTCGAGCATCCGTGTCCCGCGCCGATCCATCGATAAGAGCGGCAATGCCGTGACGGTAGAGACGACCGGCCGCCACGACCCCTGCGTCGGCATCCGCGCCACCCCCATTGCCGAAGCTATGATGGCCCTCGTCCTGATGGACCATGCATTGTTGCATCGAGCCCAAAATGCTGATGTGGCGACGAAAACGCCAAAAATTTCCGGCTCAGTCCGATGGGCTACTTCACAGAGAAAGAGTCAGCCAGTCCCGAAAAACAATCCTGACCCTGCCGAAGCGTAACGAACTTCAGTGCGTAAGAACAATTCTAGTCCATTCATCGATGAACGTGTGCAATTTGAACAGGAATGCATGTGAACTATAGCCGAGTGATCGACATCTACACAGATGGTGCCTGCAGCGGAAATCCTGGACCAGGAGGCTGGGGAGTTTTGCTGCGAATCGGCGATGCTGAAACGGAACTCTGTGGCGGCGAGCCCGCGACGACGAACAATCGGATGGAGTTGCTCGCGGTCATTGAGGCGTTGCAGTCGCTCACTCAACCGACACAGGCGCGGGTCTACACCGATTCGCAATATGTCCAGAAGGGCATCAGCGAGTGGATCCACAGTTGGAAGCAGCGTGGGTGGAAAACGGCCGGGAAAGACCCGGTGAAGAATGAAGACTTGTGGCGGCGACTCGATGCGTTGGTTGCCAAGCATGCACTCGAATGGCACTGGGTCAGAGGGCACAACGGACACCTGGAGAATGAGCGGGCAGACGCGTTGGCTCGCGCTGGGCTTGAACAGGCTCGACGCGCTGGTCAACCAGTCCGGCAACCAATCCTGGACCCGATTGATCTTCCGCTCCAAGAGTCGAGCCGATCAGACGGTTCCGCTCCAATCCTCGATATCGAGCATGCCACGGTTTATCGAGGCGATACCTGCGTCTTCTCGGATTTCTCCTTCGCCTTGCGAGCGGGAGAACATGCGGCCATTCTTGGTCCTAATGGAGCGGGGAAATCGACCCTTCTCAAATTGTTGTCAGGGGAAGTCCATGCGATGTCGAGAGATGAAACGCGGATGATTCTTTTCGGCGATGAGCGCTGGAACGTCTGGGATGTGCGGAAACGAATCGGTATCGTGTCACACGATCTTCAACGAGACTATCTGGTTTGTGCCGAAGGGCTCAATGTGATCCTGTCCGGGTTTTATGCGAGCAACGATACCTATGAATACCAACAATTCACTAAAACTCAGATGACCAGGGCATATGAGGTAATGCAGGAATTGGGGATTATGGCCTTGTCCGGCCGCCGCTTCGGCCATCTGTCTACCGGCGAGCAGCGACGATTTCTCTTGGGTCGGGCGCTGGTGCATGACCCGCCGGTGCTGGTGCTTGATGAGCCGACAAGCGGCCTCGACCTCAAGGCCTGCTTTCAATATCTCGATCTGCTGCGTGCTCAAATCGCGAAAGGAAAGACCGTTCTGCTCGTGACGCACCATCTGCATGAAATTCCGCCGGAGATCGATCGCGTCATTTTCCTGAAAGACGGGAAGATCGTGACAGACGGCTTCAAATCAGCTCTGCTGACTGACGATCAGGTCAGTCGGCTGTTCGACAGTAAGATTACGCTCGTTCAGGCCAACGGCTGGTATCAAGCCTTGCCGGGGTAATAGCCACCTTCTTCACTGCTTCTGCAATCCCGCTACTTTTGACGAACATCGTTTCTCGCGATAGGCTTCAGATGCCGGTATTCTCCGGAGGCAATGACATACGTGGTCGAAGCCCTACTGACACGCCGGCAGTGGCGGCGCCTTGTTGCGCTGATTTTTCTGATCAACTTCCTCCAAAGCGGCTTTTCCATAAATTCGGCATGGGCCGAAACCTGGATCTGCCCTCGCCAAGGACGGTCGGATCTGTATACCGACCGCAGCGGGCCAGGCTGCAGACTGCTGGGTGAGCTGAAGACTTATTCTCCGCTGGAGAACTCTCCAGCATCTCGTTCTCCTAGACCGGCCATCATTCCGCCACCGGTATCCAGCACCAACTATCCCGGCAATCCTTCGAAGTCATATAGCCGAACACCGTTGCCGTTTTCCGAAGTCTCTCTGACAGTACCTCTTTTGGGCGTTGGTCAAAATAACGTGGGTTCTATTACCGGTTCATGGCGAGGATTTGTGGCGCAACTGACGGTCGGGTACAAGGCCGATGGCAAGGGTCCGGAGATTCTGGGCGATTCAAACCTCATGCCCGTATCCGCCTATTCATTTCATACGGCTGTCATGGTCGCTACAAGGGAGGTGGGATATGATCCCCGATACTTACGTGTGCGCATTCTGGTGCCCGCTCGGTTGGATGGGCCCAGTGCGGGCGGGATCTTTGCCGTGGGCATTGCTGCCGCACTGCTCGGCGATCCGATTCGCCAAGATGTCTGTATGTCGGGGACGATTGAGCCGGACGCTGGGATCCAAGCGGTGGGGCGACTCGTGGATAAGATGAGCGCCTGTCGGGATCTCAGAAAGACCACGATGATCGTGCCCGATGCATTGGATAACAGCCATCTCAACTTTACCGGCGCTGAGAGATCCATCCAGGTGATCGAAGTCCATACGCTTGTGGAAGCCTACAGTGCGGCAACCGGTCAAGCCTTGCGCCACGTTCCATAGCGTGCTCCATGCAGACTCATGTTTTACAAATAGGAGGCACTGCGATGATGCGGACGATAAGATCGGTGGGCCTGACGATGCTGATCCTTGTGCTGT
Source organism: Nitrospira sp. (assembly GCA_030123625.1). Lineage (NCBI taxonomy): Bacteria > Pseudomonadati > Nitrospirota > Nitrospiria > Nitrospirales > Nitrospiraceae > Nitrospira > Nitrospira sp. The sequence continues at coordinate 226,444 of CP126121.1, read as the reverse complement.
TTGCTTCCGCCGGCTGGGCGGCTGAGCCGGTTACAATCAATTCTCTGTTTGCGTATCCGGAGGCGTATAAGATGAAAGTCGTCCAGGTGGAGGGTAGGGTGAAGAACTACCGCATGAATCACTTTATCGGCCACAAGACCAAGCTGGAAAAGTGTATTCAGATATTCTCGATCGAGGATGACACCGGGACCATCGATGCCAGTTATGCGACCATCTGCCAAATGGGAACCATTATGCTCAAAGACGGCGATCAGGTCACAATCGAAGGGCACTTCTTAGGGACATTGGACGTGCGGTCGGTGAGTAAAAATTGAAGCAGACTCCTGAAGAGAGAATCGACGTTGCTTTGAAAGCGGAGGCTATTTGGAAACGTATGCCCGATCTTTGTCTGTATCAATCCAGGAAAGCAAATAAGCGAGCAAGCCCAGCAGCCAGAAAATCGGAATGATGATCAAGGCCAGAAGAAAGATCGTCATGAAGCACACTCACTTCTTGTCATTGCGGTGGTAAAGAAACCGAATCAATACGGCCTTGAGGTCCGGACGAAGGTCGGCGAGCGGGATGCGGTCATTCTCAAGAAATTGTTTTTCTGCTGTCGCAGGAAAAAGATGAAACGAGCGCGTCAACACCTCCGCCGAGATATCGTCATAGTAATAGCGCACCAGCTCCATGACGGTGTGATCGTCGGTGGGAATAGTCTCTTCATGAAAGAACGATGTTGCCATCAAATCGACGCCACCTTCTCGTAAAACTGATGGTCCTCGCGGTATCCGCCATAGCCTAATCCAACCTGGTCCAATGAAGGCACGAGCTCAATGTGCCGCAGATACTTCACCATTTTGTACCCGACCTTCGTCTCTACCCGTAGACGGCAAGGCGCGCCGTGTTCGTAGGGTAACGGATGTCCGTTCATCTCATACGCCAGAATTGTTTGCGGATCCTGCACCTCGTCCAATCTCAGAACTTCGTAGTAATGGTCAGGCGCATATTCTTCCTGAACGAACGCATGGAACACGATCCATTTGGCTTCTGACTTAGGACGACAGCGCTGCAAGACCTCGCGGACTTCTACGCCGGCCCAGGTCGCGATGCCCGTCCATCCTTGAATGCAGTTGTGCCTGACCGTTTGTTCGCGCTTCGGCATCTGCTGGAGATCGCTCAACGAGAGTTCCAGCGGCTGTTCGACGAGTCCACCGATACGCAAGCGCCAGTCGTGAAATCCGGTTTCTGCCATGCGACGATAGTCGCCGTTCTCGGGCGGATAGCCGTTGACATGGTGCATCGCCGTTACGTCCTGTCGGGCGAAATGCTGGCGAGACCTCAGTTTGCCGAAGAATAAACGCATGAGAGGTTCCACGATCTTTCCAGCATGCTCTTGGAAGCGGCGCTGGTGTCGGCGTGTGTACAAGGTCGCCGCAATGTGGAATCCAATTACGGCGAGCAGTGCCAAGGATGCCGAAAGGAATGCCGCAACAGACGGCAGACCCGGCGGGCCGAACATGGAAAACATTTTCTCCACGTCGCGTGGAAAGTGGACGAGGACAACCATGGTGAGATGCGACAGCACGTAGAATATCATGAGCATCAAACCGATAAAATGGAGGCTTCGTGCGCCCTGCCGTCCTCCGAATATGCGGGGGTACCATGGGTATCGGGCGATGAGCGCGGGTGATTGCGACAGGCCCGTGGCGATCATCAGGGGACCGAGGAGAAAAACGACGCCGGCGTATACGAGTTGCTGGAGAGGATCGTATGGATGAAACGACGACTCCGGCGGAACGTTCAAGCTGATGAATGTGAGGAAGCTCTGCCAGGCGTCGGGGAAGATCGACCAGCTCGTTGGGATGAGACGGCGCCACTGGCCCGTGGCAAACAGCAAGCCCACATAGCAGAGGCCGTTTAGGATCCAAAGCGGCACGATCAAAAAATGCCAATTACGGCCGGCTCCCAGATTGTGGTGCCCCCCCGGGATAGCGAAGATGGGTGAAACGTCCTCCGCCTCGTCCATCGACGTGAACAACCGATTCGTCGGCATTTTTTTCTTCCCGAATTTCACCCATTCGTTTCCCGGTCGGCAATGGTCATTCCAGTAGAGTTTCGGATGATCGGCCAAAATTTGAAGACCGCTTCGTATCAGAAGGAAGATGCAGAAGAGATTGATAAAGTGGTTGATCCTCAGCCACATGGGGAAACCGAGTTCAGTCGTGTTCGAATCCATATCAGGAACTTCCTTTTTGCCGAATCTACGCGTTCGGATCGCGCCCCATCGACCGCAGGATCTCCGGTCCTCTCACTGATTCAGATGACGTGCAGATTCCGGTGATGTCTTTTCGGGGCTCTGCCGATGTTGTGACGGTCCGGCTGTATTTGAAAGGGTATAGGCCGTATTGACTAACGACAGGTGGGAGAGGGCTTGTGGAAAGTTCCCCACCAACCGTTTCGCCCCTGTATCGTATTCTTCGGATAGAAGTCCGAGATCGTTCCGAAGCGCCAGGAGTCGCTGAAACAGTTGCTCTGCTTCGTTGTGACGGCCCTGAAGCACATACGTGTCGGCCAACCAAAATGAGCAGGCGAGGAACGTGCCTTCGCCCGACGGCAGCCCATCGACATCTTGAGAGCCCTCGTGTGAATAACGCAGGATCAACCCGTCGCGGCACAATTCCTTCTCGATCGCCGTCACTGTCCCTTGGACACGTGGATCGTCAGAAGAAAGAAAACCCACCAACGGGATCATAAGCAGGCTGGCATCGGGTTGTCTCGATCCATAATATTGCGTAAATGTGTTGCGCGAAGGATTGAATCCTTTGTCGCATACTTCCTGATGAATCTGCTCTCGTACCCGTTTCCAACGAGCGGCGTCGCCGGGAAGATGAAATGCCTCGATGTCCTTGACCATACGATCCATCGCCACCCAGGCCATGACTTTTGAATGGGTGAAATGCCGCCGGGGGCCGCGGATCTCCCAGATGCCTTCGTCGGGCTCCTTCCATTTGGATTCGAGGTATTCCACCATCGTAGTCTGGATGTCCCAGCCGCGTTCGTTGGTTTCCATGCCGGTCCGGCGTGCCTGATGAAGCGTATCCATGACTTCTCCAAAGACGTCAAGTTGAAGCTGACGCCAAGCCGCGTTTCCCGTACGAACCGGTGACGATCCCTCATAGCCCGACAGCCAAGGGAGCTCCAGTTCGGTCAGCCGCCGTTCGCCGGCGATTCCGTACATGATTTGCAGTTGGCTCGGATCGCCGGCGATCGTTCGAATGAGCCAATCTCTCCAGTTCGATGCCTCCTCTTTATAGCCGGCAATCAGCAAGGCGTAGAGGGTGTAGGTGGCGTCGCGGATCCAACAATAGCGATAGTCCCAGTTTCGGACGCCCCCGAGACATTCGGGGAGGGATGTGGTAGGTGCCGCCACGATGCCGCCGGTCGGAGCATAGATCAAGGCTTTGAGCGTAATCAGCGATCGAATCACCGCTTCTCGATGCTCTCCTTCGGGGTGACATCGAGATGTCCATTGTCGCCACCATTGCATCGTTTCTTTAATCGCTTGAGCGGCGTCTGGAGCCGGCGGCACCGGTTTCTCGGAAGGATGCCAGATCAATGTGAAAGAGACCTGTTGGTCTGCGTGAACGACGAAATCAGACACCCTCGTCGATTGCTCCCCATGAGTCGGCGCGCCGGTGGCGATGTACACGCTATCCGGTCCGGCAACCGCATGGAGACCGTCGGCATGCCTCGTGACCCATGGAACGACGGAACCATAATCAAATCGAAGAATCAGCTGCATATGCATGCGAACGGAACCATGGAGACCCGTCACAAGACGCACGACTGTCGGATAGTCTTGCCGAATCGGCATACAGTCGACGACCTGCACGGTTCCATCCTTCGTCGTGAAATCCGTCTCGAGTATGAGGGTGTCCGGCCTGTAACGTCGCGTGATGTGATGGTCCTGATCTGCGGGGGCAATGATCCATCGTCCGTTCTGTTCATTGCCGAGCAAGGCTGCGAAACAGGCGTTGGAATCGAAGCGCGGCAGGCATAACCAATCAATCGATCCATTACGGCCTATCAACGCCGCTGTATGTGTATCGCCGATGAAGGCATAGTCTTCGAGATGCATCTTTTCACCAGCCGCAAGTTAGGCGATGGAGTTGTCTCGCGAAGACGATGCAAGCGAAATGCCTTGAGAGAGGACTGAAAATCTTCACAGTTATTGAATCTCGCCTGAGACAATTTGACATCATCGAGACAGTTGTTCCCGAGTTCGGACGCCCGCCTAGTATCGACGCCTGTAAATCGTGCTGTATCCTCCTTTAAGATTCGCCACGCTAACGTCCCTCCATCCCTTGCCGAGTGCGAGCACCGTAAGACCACGATGCGGATGAATTTCCGCCACAGCGCGTTCACCGCTTGCGCTCGGAGGATTCCGTCACCACATCCAGACGGCCGTCTACCTGTAGAACATGCACCTCGATCTGGCCGCTCACTCCACGCTCGAAGCGTAAATGCGCTTCGGCCTCACCGACACGGAGCCGGCGCACCTCCAGGTGATGAATGAAATCCGGCAAAAGCGGTCTTACGATCCTCAGGCGCCCCTCGAAGGCTTCCGGGGTGAGGCCGAGGAGGGTTTCAATCAAATACGGCATGGAGCCCGATGCCCACGCCTGTGGATGGTCGGCGACCGGATAGCGGACAGGAATCGGATCGCGCTCGCGGGAGAAGCCGCAAAACAGCTCCGGCAGCTGATCGGCCTTGAAATGGATCGCCGCTTCGACGAGCCCTTTGAACACCCGCAGGAACGCCTCATCGAAGCCGTACCGCCTCAAGCCGGCTCCGATCAGCGCATTGTCGTGCGGCCACACCGATCCTAAATGGTAACTACCTGGATTGTAGGCCTTTTCCTTTTCCGAGAGCGTACGGATGCCCCAGCCGCTGAACATATCATCGGCCATCAATCGCTCCATCGTCCGCTTCGCTTTATCGGGATCGACAATGCCGGTCAACAGCGCTTGTCCCGGATTCGAGGACATGACCGCCGCAGGCCGGTTGCCGGCCTGAAGGGCCAAGGCATAGAAGTCGTGATCCTCCAACCAGAAATCGCGATTGAATCGGTTGCGCAGCGTCGCGGCCTCCCGCCGTAGGCGATCAGCCCGCTCATTGTCTCCGCTACGTGCAAACAGATCGGCAATCGACGACTTCGCCCAATAGGCATAGCCCTGCGCTTCGACGAGCGCAATCGGTGGTTCGGCCAAACCGCCGTCGGCATTAACGATGGCATCGCCGGAATCCTTCCAGCCTTGATTGGTCAATCCGCCCTTTTGAGGATCATCGTTGGTGTAGGCCAAGTAGCTCTCGCCGCGTCGATCACCGTGCCGGTCCATCCAATCGAGCGCGCGTTCGACGTGATCGCGTAATTCTTCGAACAGCGCCAGCGTGCCCGTCCAGGCGGCGTGGCGGCCGATGAGAATCAAGAAGAGCGCCGTCGCGTCCACGGTTCCATAATACGGCGTGTGCGGAATCAGATTCAGATGTGCGGCTTCGCCGACGCGCAACTCATGGAGGATTTTCCCCGGCTGCTCGTCTCGCCATTCGTCGTCACGTTGGCCTTGGTATTTGGCCAGGAGCCGCAGGACCTGTGCGCCGATATCCGGCGAGTAAGCCAGCATCTGCAACGCCGTAATTATGCTGTCCCGTCCGAACAACGTGACGAACCACGGGACGCCGCCGGCAAAGAAGGTCTCGTTATCGATCGTGCTTCTCAGGACGCGCAGGTCGCGCAGCGACCGATCGATGAGGCGCTGGAGAACGAAACTATCGCTTGAGATCCTCATGGCGGAGTTCAGCCACGCCTCGGCCTCTTGGTGCAGGCGGGATTCGAGGCGCCCGATGTCGAGACTTTCGATCGGTTTTGGTTCGACCGCGCGACGGTCGGCCGATTCTCGGATCACGAGCGAAACACGCAGCTGCTTGGTTTCTTCCGGGTCTAACTTCATGTGAAACCAGGCGCGCGATCCCTCAGACCTATCGGCGGCGGGCGAGAAATGAACCGTGAGACTCCGATAAAGGTTGTCCTTCCCGTCGTAGAGAAACGTCAGGGCGCCGTCCCTCCACATCGGTGCCTGCACGGTTCCCAGCTTGTCCTTCAACATGCCTTTGACGGCATAGAGATCTTCGAACCCGGCGCGGAAGTCAAACGAGACCGGGAATTCCGCCGCCCGGCGGCCGTAGTGCTGAAAATCCAAGGCATCGTGCAACGTCAGGTTTCGGCCATCGACGATACGGGTCCATCGAAGGCCGATCTGCTCTTTTTTGATCGTGGCCCCATCCGGTATTTTCATTTCCTGATTGAACAGTTCGAACGTACCCATAAAGCCGGGGGTCGCGCTGCCACCCAAAGCCGGGGCGGGCTTCCCATCCAACCTCAACTCATAGCCGTTCAGATACCGGCAGTCGTGGTAATAGAGACCATAGGCATGTCCCTCCTCTACGGGCACATTACCGTCCTGCTCGCAGAGAAAGAATACATTCTCATCCTTAAGCACGATCGCATCCGCAATGCTGCTGGCCGCCGTCGGCCGCTTTTGCGTGAGGAAGTGTTGCTTGCGTTTCTTCTGTTCTTGAGAAAGGCCGACGAGCCGGAAACGTGGCGGAGAGCCCGGCTCCATGAGGGGCCACCCCAGCAACAGGGTGAGTGAGAGAAAGCCTCTGCGGGACAGAAAAAAGGATTTCTCGGAGTCTCGGTCCTTCATGCAATCTCCGGTCGTGGTTCTTTCACCAATTGATGCAAACCCACGGTCCGAACGAGCTGATGAACCGGTGAGTCGGTCGGTGTGCCAAATCGCCCTCTGCTCTTATCCGATTTACGCTCTGGATCCGTAGCGCTTCAGCAAATTCCGAGCGGAATATATGTCACCAGAATGGAACTCGTGCCGCAGCCGAAATGGCAGGACCCGACCCTATCCACGTCTATCGACGGAGCATGAGGCATTTCCCACGTTGAACGATAGGCACGAGCTGGAACGCTTCCCAGCGTCTGAACTCCGACTGCCTGTAACAGCCGCTCCATGGATCTGTGGCGGCTGTTCAACGCCGCCGTATTCGTATCACCAAGTTGAGTAGTCTTCGAGATACAGTCATGCAACTCGTTGCTGTCCACTCGTTCGTTGCCTTGAATTTGACCCTGTGCGGCGCATAGTCCCGTACTCTTCGGACTGTGCCTTCGCATAGCACATGTACCAGGCCGCCACGCCAAGACCGGCCAGGGCCAACCAATTTCTTCGCATATTGAGCCAGGACTGGAGACTAAAAGATTGTGATCTGCTGTCGAATTGGCCATGCGCACCGAAATCCCCCGGTAGCGGCTCATACAAGTTGTTCGGACGATGGGGATCCACCGGTTGATCGGTCTGTTGAGCACTATATCCGGTCCAGGCCAAATAGTGATCGGCAAATCCAGGCATGAGCATTTGTCCGATAATCGCCTTGACCGCTGAAAACCCGATCCAGAGTTCGCGCCGCCGATGATGCGCGGCCCAATAGGCGGCCCTGGCGATGACCTCCGGCTGATAGATCGGCGGAACCGGCTGTGGATGACGAGGCATGCGACTTTTGGCCCAGGTAAATTGCGGGGTGTTCACGGCCGGCAATTGCAGCGTCGTAATGTCGATGTTGCTGCCGTCGTGGATCAGTTCGGACCGCAGCGAATCGGTAAAGCCCTGAATCGCATGTTTGGCGCCACAATAAGCTGATTGCAGTGGGATTGATCGGTAGGCGAGTGCGGAGCCGACTTGGATGATTTTGCCTTTATTACGCTCCTTCATTCGTCGGACTGCCGCAAGCGTGCCATAGACATAACCAAGATAGGAAACATTGGTGACCCGCTGATAGTCTTCGGGAGTCATGTCGACCGCCGGCGAGAGCACCGTGACCATCGCGACGTTCACCCAGACGTCAATGGGACCCAGTTCCCGCATGACAGTATCGGCTGCTTTCTCAACTTGTTGAGGATCTGACATATCTGTTGGGATGGCGATTGCGCGACAGCCCGCCTCTTCGACCTCCCGCCTGGCACCCTCTAATCCCTCATGGCTTCGAGCGAGCAGCCCAAGGGACGCTCCATGTTTCGCGAACTCGCGCACGATGGCCCGTCCGACGCCGGCTGAGGCTCCCGTTACGACGACCACTTCTGAGCATTTCTCATTCTGCCGCATCACAAATCCCCTTCCCGTGGTCCATTGCCTGTATGAATTGATTATCTGTTACCCTCTCATGCTGTCCGCGTCGACGAATGAATGCGCGGCATTGACCAGAGCCAGATGAGACAAGCCTTGTGGAAAATTTCCCATCTGGCACTGTTTCTTCGGATTGTATTCCTCGGATAGTAAGCCGACATCGTTACAGAGCCGGAGAAGGCGGTCGAATAAATGCTCGGCCTCTGCGCGTCGCCCCATCAGGACGTAGGCATGCACCAGCCAGAAGCTGCAGGCGATGAAGATTCCCTCTGCCCGTGAGCCCGCCCTGCCGTGGCGATACAAGAGTCCGTCGTCAACCATTAGTTCACGTTCGATGGCCTGCACGGTTCCCTGTACCCGAGGATCATGCGGCGGAAGAAATCCGACGATCGGGATCAACAGAAGGCTGGCATCCAACGCATTGGAACCGAACTCCCGGACGAACGAACCTCGTCCTGAATCGTAGCCGTCACGACACACCGTCTCATGGATCTTGGCACGGAGACTCCGCCAACGATCCAGCGGTCCTTCCAACCCAAACCGTTCGATGTCCTTGACCGCTCGATCCAATGCCACCCATGCCATCATCTTGGAATAGGTAAACTGCGCCCGCTCACCCCTCGCTTCCCAAATTCCCTCGTCCGGACGCCCCCAGATCGACTCGAGACGATCAATCAATCGGCACTGCAGGTCCCACATCGCCGGCTCCGGCTCGATTCCTCTCTCGCGTGCCAGGTGCATCCCTTCCATAATCTCGCCGTAGAGGTCGAGTTGGAACTGCCGGAAGGCTTGGTTGCCGATACGCACTGGCCTCGAGCCGTCATGACCTGGCAGCCACGAGAGTTCCTGCTCAGGCAAGCGGCGTTCACCCGCCACTCCGTACAGGACTTGAGTATCCGATGGATCACCGGCAACCGTTCGTACGACCCATTCCAGCCATGCCCTCGCTTCATCCTTGTACCCGCTGTCCAGCAATGCGCATAGGGTAAAACTGACGTCCCGAAGCCAACAGAAGCGATAGTCCCAATTACACCCGCCTCGCAAGCCTTCCGACAGGGAAGTCGTAACGGCGGACACCATCCCGCCGGTCGGCGCATAGGTCATCGCCTTTAATGTGATCAATGAACGAACGACTTGTTCTCTCCAAGGGCCCAGATACGTGCACCGATCCGACCAGTCTCTCCACCATTGCTCCGTCGTCTCGACGGCTTTCTCCGCTTCCAATGCCGGCGGTGGCGATTCATGTGATGCATAGGACGACAACACGAACAGGAGGCGCTGCCCCGCCGAAACGGTAAATTCCGCGGTCACCGCCCGCCGTTCGCGGCGAAGATCCACATCCGCGCGCAAACACACCGCCTCGGGACCGGCCATTGCCGTCAGCATTCCGTTAAGGGTGCGGACCCAAGGAACGATCAAGCCGTAATCGAATCGTGCCATAAGCTCCGTCCGCATCCGGGGGCGGCCTTTTCGCCCTTCGACCATGCGGACCACGGTCGGATGGCGTTCCCTGATCGGCATGCAATCCACGACGGCAACCGATCCGTCTACGGTCTCGTATTCGGTTTCCAGGACCAGGGTGCCAGGTCGATAGCGACGATGGGTGTGATGGACGACTCCCGTCGGCCTCAACAGCCAGTGGCCGTGTTCCGGCTCTCCCAGCAGCGCGGCGAAACATGCGGCGGAATCGAAGCGAGGTAGACACAGCCAATCGATCGATCCATCACGGGACACCAAGCCGGCCGTATGGGTGTCGCCGATCAATGCATACTCTTCAATCTTGGACGGCATGGAACTCTTCAACGTACGCTTTTACTACTTCGTCTGAATGAGCCTCGCATTGACTACGCATGCTTCATGCCAAGTCACTCTCTTCACCGTGGGAGAAGAACACGATATGCAGGGCAGCGATGTGAGGCGGACGCTCGGAGTAAACACGTGAATTCAGGCACAACTGTCTCGACAGAGTGTCACGACAAAGACAAAGTGTCGTGATGGGAATCCACCATCGTGAGGGTTTTGAGGATTTTTCGATGGTCTCTCAAGGCATTCGGCTTGCACTGTCTTTGCAGGACAACATTTCTGTCGACCACGTGCGGACGCTTCATCCATGCGGAACACGATACGAACAGGAGGAGCTCTATGCCGGAAACCGTTGCAGACATCTTGATCGATAGGCTGATAGGGTGGGGAGTGCGGACGATTTTTAGTCTCCCGGGAGACGGGATCAATGGAATCTTCGAAGCCCTGCGCACCCGAAGCCAAGACATTCAGTTGGTCCAAGTGCGCCATGAAGAAGCCGCCGCCTTCGCCGCTTGCGGCTATGCGAAGTTCTCCCGTCGCCTCGGTGTCTGCTTGGCCACGTCGGGGCCCGGGGGCATTCATTTGTTGAATGGACTCTACGACGCCAAGATGGACGGCCAGCCCGTGCTGGCCATTACCGGCCATACCTTTCACGACCTCATCGGCACGCACTTCCAGCAGGACGTTGATCTGGACAAGGTCTACGTCGATGTCGCCGCTTACAATGAGCGGATCATGGGGCCCGCTCATATCCATAATGCGGTCGACGAAGCGATCAAAACCGCGCTCGCCCGGCGCACGGTCGCGCACCTGACCATCCCCAAGGACATTCAGGATTGGACCGAGAACGGCGGCGGAAAGCGATCGAAGATGAATATTGCGCAGCATAGCTCCGATGTCTACGCCACGGCGCTGCCGTTGCCTCCTCAATCGGAGCTGCAGAAGGCGGCGGACATCATCAATGCCGGATCGAAGGTGGCGATTCTCGCGGGTCGCGGAGCATTGACCGCCCGCGATGAGGTATTGCAATTGGCCGAGAAGGCTGCGGCACCCATCATCAAGCCGCTCCTTGGGAAGGCGGTGGTCCCCGACGACAATCCCTACACGACGGGCGGGATCGGCCTTCTGGGAACCGCGCCGTCTCAGGATGCGATGGAGGACTGCGACACGCTCATCATCGTAGGCAGCAGTTTCCCCTATGAGGATTTCTATCCCAAACCTGGTCAGGCAAAGGCAGTGCAGATCGATATCGATGCGGCCCGTATCGGGCTTCGTTATCCGGTGGAGATGGGGCTCGTCGGTCAGAGCTGGGACGTCTTGCGGGCCCTGTTGCCGATGATTCAGCCGAAAAAGAACCGCAAATTCCTGCAGGAGATCCAAGGCAGCGTCAAGCAATGGAATCAGTTGATGGAGCAGCGGGCGACGCGGATGGACATGCCGATGAAACCGCAAGTAGTGGCGCATGCCCTCAATGAATTTGTGAACGACGATGCGATTATCGTGTCCGATACCGGCACGGTCACGACCTGGGCGGCGCGGCATATCAAGATCAAAGGCAACATGATGTTTTCTGCATCCGGTACCCTCGCGTCGATGGCGAACGGCTTACCGTACAGCGTCGGGGCGGCGGTCGCTCATCCTGGGCGGCAGGTGGTGTGTTTCATCGGCGACGGTGGATTCACGATGCTGATGGGTGAGATGGCCACGTTGGTCAAGTACAACCTGCCGGTGAAGGTCATCGTGATCAAGAACAACGTGTTGGGGCAGATCAAATGGGAGCAGCTGGTGATGGAAGCCAATCCGCAGTTCGGCGTGCAGCTTCACCCGATTGATTTTGCGGCGGTCGCGAAGGCTTGCGGCGCACCGGGGTATACGGTCGACGATCCGAAGAAGGTGCGGAACGTGCTGCGGGAAGCGTTTGCCCAGCCGGGGCCGGCTCTTGTCGAAGCCGTTGTCGATCCCGCGGAGCCCCCCATGCCCGGTAAAATCAAGATGAAGCAGGCTCTGCACATGGCGGAGGCGCTGGCCAGAGGGCAAAAAGATCGATGGGACATCATCAAGACCGTGATCGAAGACAAAGTACGTGAGGTGGTGTAGCTGTGAGCCCCTCGAAGGCGGCTCAACAGGCCGATCGACGCACCGCCGGCGCGCGGCGAGTGGAAGTGCCGATCGGTGAAATCACGGTTTCCGCTTATGATGTGCCGACCGACTTTCCCGAATCGGACGGCACGCTGGCATGGAACAAAACCACGCTGGTGCTGGTGGAAGCAAAGGCCGCCGACCGGCAGGGTGTTGGCTACACCTATGCCGACACCGGCACGGCCCGGCTGATCGGAGACAAACTCGCAGAGGTGGTCAAGGGGCAAGACGCGATGGACGTGCCCGCATGTTGGGCGGCCATGCTGCATGAGATCCGCAATCTCGGCCGGCCCGGCATCGTCTCCACCGCAATTTCGGCGGTTGATGCGGCCCTGTGGGATTTGAAAGCCCGCCTCTTAAATCTTCCATTGGTGAGGTTGCTCGGAGCCGTCCATGCCGGGGTGCCGGTCTACGGCAGCGGCGGCTTTACCTCGTATTCGATCGATCAGCTCACCGGGCAGCTCGGCGGATGGGCGGCGGAGGGCATTCCCCGCGTCAAGATGAAAGTCGGAACCGAGCCGTGGAAGGACATGGATCGCGTCAAAGCGGCCAGAGAAGCGATCGGCTCCGACGTCCAATTGTTCGTGGATGCCAACGGCGCGTACAGCCGCAAGGAAGCGTTCGCGTTCGCGGAAGCCTTTTCGTCGCTGAACGTGAGCTGGTTCGAAGAACCGGTCTCATCCGACGATTTGGAGGGTTTGCGTCTCATTCGGGATCGCGCGCCGGCCGGAATGGATATCACGGCCGGAGAATACGGATACGACCTGTTTTATTTTCGTCGCATGCTCGAGGCCGGGGCGGTCGATGTGCTGCAGGCCGATGCGTCCCGCTGCGGAATCACCGGCTTTCTCAAGGCGGCCGCCTTGTGCGAGGCGCGCTCTCTTCCCATTTCAGGGCATTGCGCGCCGGCCCTTCATTTACACGCAGCCTGCTCCGTCACCCCGCTTCGGCATCTGGAATATTTCCACGATCACGTCCGAATCGAGCACATGCTGTTCGACGGAGCCGTGAAACCGGAAGGCGGGGTGCTGTATCCGGACCTGTCCAGACCCGGCATGGGATTGGAATTCAAGCGGACGGACGCTCGGGCGTACGCCCTGTAGCATCCAGGGAGGAGGACTATGCTCGTTCAGGAATTGGTGAAGGACATTGGACGAACGCCTCGGCGGACGACCAAAACAACGGCGCAAGTCGATGCACAGGCGTTGGCGGCCGAACTACGTGACATCATCAAGGGCGAGGTTCGCTTTGACGACGGCAGCCGCGCCCTGTATGCAGCGGGCGGCGCCAATTATCGCCAGGTGCCGATCGGTGTCGTTCTCCCCAAAAGCATCGAAGATGTGATTCAAACGGTGACCGCGTGCCGCCGGTACGGGGCTCCGGTCCTCTCTCGAGGTGGCGGGACGAGCCTGGCCGGGCAGATCTGCAATGTCGCCGTCGTCATGGATATGTCCAAGTACCTCCATCATATTCTCGAGCTGGATCCTCAGAACAAGCGGGCGCGGGTCCAGCCGGGCCTGGTCCTCGACGTGTTGAGAAATGCCGCGGAGAAGCACCATCTGACCTTTGCGCCCGATCCCTCGACGCACAACCACTGCACATTGGGCGGCATGATCGGCAACAATTCCTGTGGCGTCCATGCCCTGATGGGCGGCAAGACCGAAGAGAATACGGAAGAACTGGATATCCTCACGTACGACGGTCTGCGCATGCGTGTCGGCAAGACCAGTGAACAGGAGCTGGAACGCATTATCGGAGAGGGCGGCCGACGGGGAGAGATTTATGGAAAGCTGAAGGCCCTGCGGAACCGATATGCGGATTTGATCAGGGAACGCTATCCGAAAATCCCCAGGCGAGTATCCGGGTATAACCTTCAACAGCTTCTCCCCGAGCACGGCTTCGATGTGGCCAAAGCATTGGTCGGAACGGAGGGGACCTGCGTGACCGTGTTGGAGGCGACGGTCAAACTCGTGTACAGCCCGCCGAAGCGCACCACGGTATTGCTGGGCTATCCGGATGTCTATCATGCCGGCGATCATGTGCCTCAAATCCTGGAATATCATCCCATCGGGTTGGAGGGCATGGATCATGTGTTGGTCGAAAACATCAAGCTGAAAGGCAAGCACCCGCAAGACGTCAAGATCCTGCCGGATGGGCAGGGATGGCTCTTAGTGGAGTTCGGCGGTGAGACGACCGAAGAAGCGGACGAGCAGGCGAATCGAATGATCAGCGCCCTCAAGCGCCATCCGAATGCGCCGAGCATCAAACTGTACGACGATCCGGAACACGAAAAAATCGTCTGGGAAACCCGAAAGTCCGGGCTCGGTGCCACTGCCCGTGTACCCGGAAGACCGGATACTTGGGAAGGTTGGGAGGATTCGGCCGTGCCGCCGGAAAAGCTGGGCCAATATTTACGTGATCTCCGCGCTCTATTCGAAAAATATCATTATGACTGCGCCCTATACGGCCATTTCGGACAAGGCTGCGTCCATACGCGAATCGACTTCGACTTGAAGACGAAAGACGGAGTCGAGAAATTCCGCTCGTTCATCGGCGAGGCGGCCGATCTGGTCGTAAGCCATGGAGGGTCGTTATCGGGAGAGCACGGAGACGGCCAGTCCCGCGCCGAATTTCTGCCGAAGATGTTCGGCAATGAGCTCGTCGAAGCGTTCCGCGAATTCAAAACCATCTGGGATCCACAAGGCAAGATGAACCCTCACAAGATCGTGGATCCCTACCGAGTGGACGAGAATCTCCGCTTGGGGGCTGACTACAATCCGCCCTCGACCAAAACGCATTTTTCATACGTTGAAGATCAGGGGAGTTTTGCCCGAGCGACTCTGCGCTGCGTCGGGGTGGGCGAGTGCCGTCGTGGGGAGCAAGGGACAATGTGCCCCAGCTATCGGGTTACGCGCGAGGAAATGCATTCGACTCGGGGGCGAGCGCGACTGCTGTGGGAAATGCTGGAAGGCAACCCGCTCAAAGACGGATGGCGGGAGGAGGCCGTCCATGATGCGTTGCATCTCTGCCTGGCCTGCAAGGGGTGCAAGCACGATTGTCCGGTGAACGTCGATATGGCGACGTACAAGGCCGAGTTTCTTTCGCACTACTATGCGGGCCGTTTGCGCCCGATGCATGCCTATTCGATGGGCCTCATCTATTGGTGGTCGCGGCTCGCTTCGCTCATGCCCGGCATCGCGAATTTTATTACGCAAACGCCGGGAATCAGCAATGCCGTCAAAACCATGGGAGGGATCTCGGTCCATCGGCAAATGCCGCCCTTCGCCAGCCGGACATTTACCGAATGGTTTCGCCACCGGGCGGCATGCAACGTGGGGCGGCCGAAAGTCATTCTATGGCCGGACACGTTCAATAACTTTTTCTTTCCGGAGACTGCCGTGGCGGCCGTCGAGGTGTTGGAGGCCGCCGGCTTTCACGTCACGATTCCGAGCCGTTCTCTCTGTTGCGGACGGCCGCTGTACGATTTCGGCATGCTCGATCTGGCGAAATCCATGTGGCGGCAGATCCTGGAAACACTGCACGAGGAGATCGAGGCGGGCACGCCGATCATCGGTCTGGAGCCGAGCT
Source organism: Nitrospira sp. (assembly GCA_030123625.1). NCBI lineage: Bacteria > Pseudomonadati > Nitrospirota > Nitrospiria > Nitrospirales > Nitrospiraceae > Nitrospira > Nitrospira sp. The sequence continues at coordinate 210,683 of CP126121.1, read as the reverse complement.
GCGTGGCGGCCTTCCGCGACGAGTTGGTCGATTTGTATCCGCAGAGCGAGGATGCCAAACGATTGAAGGCTCAGACGATGACGTTGGCGGAGTTTCTCGAATCCAAGGCTCCGCACATTGAATTGCCTCAACTGTCTCGGAAGGCGATCGTCCATGGCCATTGCCATCAAAAGGCGGTCATGGGAATGAGCGCGGAGCAAAAGGTGCTCAAGCGCATGGGCCTGAATTTCCAGATCCTCGATTCAGGATGCTGCGGCATGGCCGGCTCGTTCGGATTCAAGGACGGCGATCACTACGACGTGTCGATAAAGGTCGGTGAGCTGGTGCTGCTGCCCGCGGTACGCGAAGCGCCGAAAGACACCTTGATTCTCGCAGACGGGTTCAGTTGCCGTGAGCAGATCTTGCAGAACACCGACCGGCACGGTCTGCATCTTGCTCAGGCGCTGCAGATGGCGTTTCGCGACGGGCAGCGGGTCGGCCCCGGCGTGCCGGGATGGGAGTATCCCGAGCATCGTTACGTCAACCCGCCCGCCTTTCATGCGTCCTTTACACGAAAAGATGCGGCGGTACTTTTGGGAGCAGGCGCCCTGCTGCTCGGCGGCGCGGCGGCGTGGGTTGTAAGCAGACGAAGACGTTTGAGGTGAGGAGAGCAGCACCATGGGCGTGCGCCGGTTTTACAAGAGACGGAAGTAGACGATGGGGACACTGTGGAAACGCACACGAACTGTCGCGCTAGTACGATGGCGATTCAGCGAGGAAGTGAAGGTGCGGATGTTACGCGGGAAGGACAGGCAGCCAAGCCTGATTGCTGGTAATGGCGGGCTATTTCTTCCGAAATCCGAAAAATGCTCCGGCGCCGGCGGCGCCGGCTGCGGGTAAGTATCCCGCCAGCACTTCTTTGAGACCCTGGGCTTTGCCGCGAGCCCAGTCAAGAGTCCGATTCACATCCGCTTGGATCAAGGTCCAATCCAAATGAACCCAGCCGGTAGTTTTAAGGACGGCAATGAGCACCAGCAATGAGCCGGCGATGATCAGAGCGAGTTTGACGGTCTTCCGGAATGCCCAGCCGAGTAAGAATCCTCCCAAGAAACTGGCCCCTCCACGGGCGAGGGCCGGCGACATCATGTCGGTGAGCCAAGCGCCGATTCCGGCGACAGTCGTCGCGCCGGCGGCGAGAAACGATTTGGCCGCCCACGGGGGGTCAGACGCGAGTGTGCCCAACGTCTTGCCTAAGAAACCACTCTGAGGTTGAGCGGGTATGTTGCTCATAGTCGTTTTGTGTCGAACGTATTGCAGACAGCGGGATCGCCGGATTCGAGGCCGCGCTTGAGCCAAGTCATTCGCTGCTCAGACGACCCATGCGTCCAGCTTTCCGGCTGGACATGGCCACGCGACATCCTCTGTAAGCGATCATCCCCAATGGCCGCCGCTGCACGGAGCCCTTCTTCGAAATCGCCAGGCTCGATCAAGTTCCGTTCACGATCGGCATGATGACCCCAGACACCGGCATAACAATCGGCTTGGAGTTCCATTCGGACCGAAAGTGCGTTTCCTTCCGCCTCTGATACTTGTCGTTGGAGGCGATGTACCTTTTCCGCGACGCCAAGGAGATTTTGCACGTGATGGCCGACCTCATGGGCGATGACATAGGCCTGAGCAAAGTCACCCGCCGCTCCCAGACGATGCGCCATTTCATTGAAGAAGGCAAGATCCAAATAGAGCCGCTGATCGTTGGGGCAATAGAACGGTCCAACAGCTGACGACGTGGTACCGCATGCCGACTGCACGGCACCGGAAAAGAGGACAAGGCGGGGGTCCTCGTACCGAGGACCGAGTAAGTCTCGCCACGTCGTTTCGGTATCTGCCAGGACGACGGAGGCGAACTTGCCGAGTTTGTCTTGAGGGGCGCCGACCGGGCCGGATTCAGTCGGGGCGGACACCTCGGTCATACTCTGGACACCTGTGAGGAGATTCAGCACGGTCAAGGGATTGACGCCTGTAAAGTAACTGACGGCGAGTGCCAGCACAATGGTGCCGATACCGAGGCCGCCCCGTCCGATGCGGGCCGGTCCCATGCCGCGACGATCTTCGATGTTGTCGCTTTCGCGTTGATCGTCGATACGCATCGGCGCTCTCCCTCACGCTGCACAATCAGTCCGATTCCTTCTCCATCGACTGAATGAACTTGTCGGCTTCGGCGATGGAACGGTTCATGTCTTTGACCAGTTGGTCGACCTGCGCGTCGACTTTCACGAGTTCTCCCTTGATGGCGGCGAGCGCGCGCGCATTCAGGTTGTGTTTCAGATAGAGCACCTGATCACGCAATGGTTTGAGGACCGGTTCAATCCGCTGTTCAGCCCGGTTCATGGCTGCGAGCATCTCTCGGTAGCGGCCCTTGGTTTGGGTGAGTTTGGCCTGACTCTTCCGGCGCAGGTCGGCGCTCGAGTATTGACCCAGTTCTTCTTCCCACTCTGAAAAGAGGGCATCGGCCACGCTTTCGACGTCCGCGATTCGTTTCCGGACGGATTTGGCGCTGTCCTCGCTTGTCTCCAGTTCACCGCTCAGCTTCTTATAGGTGGCTTCCAGGTCTCCTCCATCATAGGAGACCACCTTCCCGAATTGCTCCAGCGTGCTCTGAATCTCTTTCTTCGCGTCTTCCTGAGCGTCTCGCGCTGATTTGACGCGGCTGCTGAGGATGTCGCGTTTGGCATAGCCCATCTTCTCCATAGTGGCGATATAGGCCTTGTCGCAGGAAGAGAGGCCCAATAACAGGAACATCAACATGACTGTCGGAACGACTCGCAACATGATCGCCTCTCTGCGCGGAAGCGGATATGGTGTCGATGAATGGATGCGTCTTCGAGATCTCACGCGACTCTGCATCATAGCTGAAGAAAGCATAGTGGGAAAGACCCTAGGTCGACCTCTACGAGTATTGCTGTGTAGAAACGGTACATCTATCGCGCTATAGTGTGAACATGCGTCTCTTGGCGTTCAACTTGTGGTGGGTGTTGGTTCTGACGGCAGCCTGCTCCTCACAACGAGTGATTCCCGAAGAATTAGAGCCTCTGGTCGACCGAACGATCCCGTTTGGTGAAGTTGTTGCCGCCCCTGATTCATACCAGGGCAAGATCGTGGTATTGGGCGGCGAGGTGCTGAAGGCAAAACGATTGAAGGATGGAACACAGATCGAGCTTCTGCAATTGCCGCTCGATAAGGGAGAGAGACCGATTTCCAACCGCCAACAATCGCAGGGCCGATTCCTCGCGATCCAGCAGGAGTTTCTCGACCCCGCGACCATTGCCGAAGGGACAAAGATGACGATTGTTGGAGAACTGTCGAAGGCAAAGGTCGAGCACCTCGACGATGTGGAGTATCGATATCCTGTCGTGATCGTGAAATATCTGCACACATGGCCGGCTCAATCCTATGGATATGCCTACCCGTATCCCCGATTTTCGATTGGAATCGGAGGTGGTACAGGCGGCAGAGTAGGTGGCGGCGGTGGATTCGGCATCGGATTTTGATTCGTGAAGCAGGCAGGAAATTTCCTCCACTGGATCCGGAGCCGTTTCATGTGGGGCAATCTGCCCGACATCTCAAAGAATCTTCTCTACGTTGATGATTTCTATCGACAAACAGAGGATCTTCTTGCGTGAGCTGCCTTGGCCGCAGACTCAAAACGGGGTCGTCCCGCAAAGTCCACTTGCGTGTACGAATGCAGCATGATATGCAAGCATAAGTGGTAAATGCAGGAAGCAGCACCTTGTGAAGGAGATGATCACATGAAACAAAAGCAGCAGACCACGAAACGTAAGGAAAGAGTCACGCTGTCTCTTTCTGCTGATATGGTCGAGCGATTGCGAACCGTCGTCTACTGGAGTCCCACACTGACGCTGACCGGTGTCGTCGAATCCGCGATTTTATCCACGCTCAAGAAACTGGAAAAAGGAAAGCGTTTCAAGAAGAGAAAGGGAAAGTTGCCTGTCGGACGTCCGCGCAAGGACCAGTCGTCTTGATGCTCATGTGGGATGTAACCAGCATGCAAGCGCCGGTGATGAAACCTGTTGGCGCATCTCCTTGAAAGCCGGTATGAGCGGAAGGCTCTTAACTGTACGATGCAAACGAGATGTGTTGATTCTTCTCCTGCTCATGGCTGTGTCGGCTGCGGTCAGCTTACCAAAGATGTTGCTCAACAATACCTAGCCTTTGACCTTCCTCGATCGTGGTTCCACGATACCGTTCGTCTGGAGTATGCCGAGAACACGGGCGCCTTCTTGAGTCTCGGCAGCGGGCTTTCCGAGTGGCTGCGAATCATTTTCTTCCAAGTGTTCCCTGCACTCTGGCTTATCGGGTTGACAATTTTTCTGTTCGTCGACAAACAGATACCGCCGCTTTCCGCCATTGCCTGGAGCTTCGTCCTCAGCGGAGGCATAGGCAACCTCTTGGATCGCCTGCTTCACGATGGGCGTGTCATCGATTTCATGAACGTCGGCATTGGCAGCCTCCGAACCGGCATCTTCAACGTGGCCGATGTCTGCATTACGATCGTCTATCGTTGCTCGTACTCGAGGTATTACAGCGACCACCTGTTTCAGTAAATGAATTAGGGAGTCTTGCCATAGCAAGAGAGTCGACTCTAATCCATGGGGGTGTGTATGAAAAATCTATGTGTGATCATCATTGGGTTGACATTGCTGACGGGGTGCTCAGGTGCAGTCGGGAGCGGCCTACTGGGTGGCGTCCTCGGCGCCGGCGCGGCAGGCGGCGGCTATGAATATAATCTGAAGCGTCAAAAGAATCGAGTCGAGGAAGATTTCAAAGCTGGGAAGATCGATCAAAAAGAATACGAGATCCGTAAGGATCAGATCGCGAGAGATTCCCTCTTGCAGTGAATGAATTCACACGCTTTCTATCTGTATTACTACGTTCTTTCGATGGGAGTCGACAATGCCATAGGATAGCGTGATGGCTTCTGTATGAGTAAATGGAGCTGCAATAGCAAGCCCACCTTCAGAGAGTAGATGTGGGCGCAAGGGATTTACAGGTCGCCCTATGAAAAAATGGGTAAGAGGTAGCGGACTTCTCTCGTGCCTCACTGCGCTTACCGGGTGTTGCAATTGTTCGACGTTGGAAAATTCTCCTTATGCCCGCCACAGGGTCGGTATGTTGGGGCATCGTCCGATGCGAACGGGAATCGGTGTGAGATATACGAACTCCGAGATAAGACGTATAAAACTATCTGCGATCGAAGTAGCCCAATCTATACCCATCCATCAGCTGAACCGTATCCGCCTAACTGAGCTCAGGGAATGATCAGCCGATTGATTCTACTTCCGAAATGATCGTGTGGTACCCGCTTGCGCCGGCTGGTTGCGGGCGGACGATTTCGGCAATTTGGAGTTGGCCCGCCGTATCGATGGCGCGCACGACGGTTTGAAACTTCCCAGGCGTTGGAGGTCGCCAGGTGTAACTCCACATCACCCAAGAATAGGGCGACATGGGGGGCTCGATCCGACACTCGTTCCAGGTGCGGCCTGCATCAAAGCTCAACTCTACTTTGCTGATGCTATTCGGTCCGCCGAAGGCGATACCGCGAAATGTGTGCTCCGGTCCGCGCAGGGGTTGGTAATGGCCGGGCGAGTCGATGCGTGAAAAAATCTTGATCGTCCCGTCGTCGGTC